>CALGLR010000055.1 GCA_937959395.1 uncultured Flavobacteriaceae bacterium
CCCTGAATATATTACCAAAAACAAAGAAGAATATTTAAGGAATAGATTAATACAACTTGAAAAATTAAAAGAAAAAACAGAAATATTACTTGCTAATTATAATAATGTGGCTTAGTTAGTTATATGATAGGTTTATAATATTTAACTGTACTCTACATTTGTAGAATCAAAATATTATCTCTACATTTGTAGAACAAAATTTTTGATTACATGCAATTATCTAAGACTGAAGAACAACTCATGCAATACCTCTGGAAAAAAAAGAAGGGGTTCATGAAAGATTTATTAAAATTCTATCCAGAACCAAAACCAGCCACTACTACAGTTGCCACTTTATTAAAACGCATGAAAGACAAAGGGTTTATTGATTATAAACCGTCTGGAAAATCTAGAGAATATTTTCCTTTAGTAAAGAAGAAAGATTATTTCTCTAAACATGTAAACAATTTAATCAAAAACTTTTTTAATGATAGTAGTTCTCAATTTGCATCATTTTTCACAAAAGAAACAAATCTATCTAAAGAACAACTAGAAGATTTACGAGCTATTATAGATAACGAAATTGAAAACCGATAATTATGCTATTTATTCTTTTAAAATCAATGGGTTGCTTAGCCATACTAATGATTTTTTATAAATTATGTCTAGAAAGCTTAAGTATTCACAAGTTTAAACGTTTTTACTTGTTAGGAGCTTTATTCATTTCGGCTATAATCCCTTTTATAACCTTTATTGAATATGTAGAACCTCAACTTGAGACTCTTTATATTGAAGCAACCCCTTCTATGTCTGAAGATCTCCTATCCTCAAATGTATTAGTAAGCGAACAAACAACTAATTATTTACCTGAAATTCTATGGTTTATTTATGGATTAGGTATTTTATTATTTGGTCTAAAATTTTGTATTAATCTATTTAATATTATCTCAAAGATTAACAAAAACGAAAAAAAGAAACACGGTAATATTATAACTGTGCTAGTTGAAGATTTAATATCTCCACACACATTCTTTAAATACATCTTTTTAAACAAGACAAAATTTAAAAACAATATTATTCCAAAAGAAGTACTATTACATGAAAAAACACATGCAAACCAAAAGCACAGCTTAGACATTTTATTTATAGAATTTTTACAAATAATCTTTTGGTTTAACCCACTACTCTATTTTATAAAAAAAGACATTAAACTTAATCACGAATTTCTTGCAGATAATGCGGTTTTAAAACAAGGTATAGATTCATCAACTTACCAAAAAACATTATTATCGTTTACTATTAAAGATCAAGAAATTCAATTAGCAAATGCCATCAATTATTCATTAATCAAAAAACGATTTACTATTATGAAAACAAAATCATCATCAAAAATTATCTGGATAAGAACCTTATTATTATTACCCTTATTAAGTTTTCTTCTCTTTAGTTTTAGCAGTAGAGAAACTATAGAAATATTAACACAAACCAAATTGGAAACTCAAACAGAATTACTTCCAACAATTAATGGGATAGAGTGCAAAAATTGTGAAATAAATCTTACCTCAAAAGCTATTGAAAGTGCGTTTTTAGAAACTAATAAAGGAATAAAAATAAAACAATTTAAAATAAAGTTCCCAGGAAAACCTACTGAAACTATAAATGGTAATATGCTTAACCAAGCCGCTAAAGATTATTTAAAAGCTTCTAAAAATGGAATATTAGTTCAAATTTTTAATATTAAAACCGAAAAACAGACTATCAAATATCATATAATTATTAAACTAGTTTCTAAATCTAATAAAAATAATTCGAATTCGCTTGCAATAAAAAAAGGTGAGAAATCAAATATACCTCCTCCTTCTAAATCTCCAGAACCTTTAATAAAAAAAGAAAAAGATGCAAACATTAGTTTAAATAAAACGGATAAGCATAATCTTTCTAAAAATGAATGGACAGCCCCCCCTTCATCACCTACTTTATCCCGGTTAAATAAAGGATTAAAAAAAAGAACGATACCCGCTCCCGCTTATCCAAAATCTGTTTTAGGTCATGTAAGAACGATGTCGAAAAAAGGAGCAGACTTCTATTATAATGGCAATAAAATAACTTCAGATGAAGCCGAAGCTCTAGTATTTAAAAACCCCGAATTAAATATTAGTTCGCAAACCAATAATGGTAAATCTACAGTTCATTTATCTGAAAAAGGAATGACGATTATTAATGGAAAAGTAGTAAATCAAAAAGCTTTGAAAACCACCACTAATAATTTTGTAATTAATGCTGATAGTATTGAAGAACTGAAAAATTTTAATTGGCTAGACATTGAAGATATATTTGATCAAAACAATCCAGAAGATTTAATAACATTAGAATTTAATTGTAAACAAAAAGTTACTATTAATAACTCTAAAGCAGAGACTTTTAATTTTAAAATTTCTGATAAAACAAAAAATTTAAAATCAATGATCAAAAAATCTCAAAAGGTGATTCGGAAGTTAAATCCTTAAAACTCATAAATAACTAAATATTAAATCAATAAACAATATAAAAAAAACTTAAAATTATAAATAGCCTCTAAAATTAGAAGGCATTTTTTGTAACAAACGCTCCCGTTTAGCGTTCTAATAGTATCAATCAAAATCAATCACATCATGTTAAAACAATTCTTCATTATTTGCTCCGGGGCAGATACAGACATTCTCAATTCTAGTGCCATAGGTGAACAAAATAAATATGCAGGTATAGGAGCTACCGTGTTTTTTACTGCTTTAATGGCATTTATAGCTTCTAGCTATGCGCTTTTTACCGTTTTTGACAATCTCTACGCTGCTATTGGTTTTGGCTTAGTATGGGGCTTGCTTATTTTTAATTTGGACCGATTTATTGTTTCAACTATAAAAAAACGAAATAAAATATTTGATGAAATTATACAGGCAACCCCAAGATTAATATTAGCAGTAATAATTGCTATAGTTATTTCTAAGCCTTTAGAATTAAAGATTTTTGAAAAGGAAATTAATCAAGTTCTTTTAGAGCAAAAAAATGAATTAACGCTTAATAATAAAGATCAAATAGCATTGCAATTCACACCAAAGACTAAAGCTTTAGAAGAAGACATACTCGCTTTACAAGATGAAATTTCTAATAAAGAAACTGAAGTAAATACACTATACAATACTTATATTACAGAAGCTGAAGGCACCTCTGGCACAAAAAAACTAGGAAAAGGGCCTGTTTACAAAGAAAAAAGAGAAAAACATGATGCCGCTTTAGCAGAACTGCAACAACTTAAAGATACCAATAAACAAAAAATTACTACTATTGAAGCAGAAGTGACTCAGCTTAACGCAGACTATAAAACTCAAGTAACGACATCGCAACCCATAATTGATGGTTTTGATGGTTTAATGGCTCGTGTTAATGCTTTAAACGAATTGCCTTGGCTCCCTTCGTTTTTTATATTCTTGTTGTTTTTAGCCATAGAAACATCTCCAATTTTCGCAAAGCTACTTTCTCCAAAGGGCGAGTATGATTTTAAATTAGAAGACCAAGAAACTGCAATTAAAACAATAGTAAGTCAAAAAGTAGAAGAACGAAAACTCGCCTTAGAAGCCGATTTTTCTATAAACAAAAGAGTTTACAAAGATCTTACTGAAGAAGAGGAACTTTATCAATACAAACGCAAAAAAGCAAGAGCATTAATGCAGCTTCAAGCTGATGCTTTTTATAAGAGACAAGAAAAATTATTAGAATAATATTTTCTGTATTTATTCATTCTCTATTTTTTAAATTGCAGAGACAATTCATACTCTACTAAATACAACTATCTAATAAACAGCATTGTATATTGGTTTTTTTGACAAAAAAAGACCATAATATGATCGTTTTCTATTAAATAACGCTTTCACATATTACCTATCTTTACTCACTGCGAATTTTTTAATCAAAAATCTCTGTAGACTATTTAATAATAGCTTTAATTATTCTAAAGCTCCATTTCTTCTATCTGTCCTACTTTTAATTGGTATAAGTACTGAAAAAGCTTCAATTCCTAATTGCAATTAATAGACAGGATAAAATTTTATCGTCATGAAGAAGAAAACATTAAAAAAAGAAATCTTAAACGCAATTAATTACCGTTTAAATAAATGGTCATTGAGAGTATTAGTTTGTATAACCTTATTATTAACCCCTTTACAATTCATTTTTTCGCATGGTACAGTAACAAATCCTCCAAGCCGGGTTTGGATTTGTTTTGAAGAGAATCCTGAAAACCCCGATTCTCCAGCCTGTATTGCTGGTGTTGCTTCTCATGGCACACAATGGTTATACGACTGGCCAGCTATTCTACAACCTAGTGTTGATGGCAATCATACCCAATATGTTATGGATGGCAACTTAGCAAGCGGAGGGGATCCAGATAAATATGGAGGCATGGATCAAGTACGAGATGATTGGATAGCAACACCTGTGGCTCCTGGACCATTTACAGTAACATGGACTATTACCGCACCGCACGCTACATTATATTATGATGTTTATATCACTAAAACTAATTGGACACCCAACCAACCGCTAACCTGGGATAGTCTTGAGCTTCTTGTGCGCACAGGAGAAAGACCTTTATCATCAAGCGATGATATCGATGTTATTTTACCTGAAAGAACAGGTAGACATGTCATTTATAGTGTTTGGCAACGATCACTTAGTCCCGAAGCCTTTTATTCAACTAGTGATGTCGATTTTGGAACGTTATCTGTTGATGATTACGAAGAGTCATCTATTGGTTTAAAGCAAAATTATCCCAATCCGTTTACTGGAACAAGCACAATAGAATACAACTTAAACCAAGAAGCAAATGTAAGTCTTAAAGTTTATAATATTCTTGGCCAAGAAATATCAACACTCGTTAATGGCATTCAAAGTAAGGGCCAACATAAGGCTATTGTTAATTCAGAGAACATGAGTAATGGTGTGTATTTCTATGTTTTTCAATCAGAAAATTTTAAAGAAACACGACGCATGGTCATTCAAAAATAATTTTATAATTACAAACAAGAATGCATTGCTTTTAAAACAATTTTATACGGTTATAATTTCTTAACGTACTTAGTAATAATAACAATACTTTGCCCATCTACCTTTCCTTCAATATACTCAGCGTTTTCATGATCTAAAGAAATTCGTCTAACCGCCATGCCTTGTTTTGCAACCATACTAGATCCTTTTACTTTTAAATCTTTTACCAAAACAACCGAATCGCCTACTTGTAAAACCACTCCATTTACATCTCTATGAATTAATTTTTCAGGATCATCTTCTCCTTCACCCGTCGCTTTTGCAAATTCCAACACGTTTTCTTCTAAGTACATCATGTCTAATAAATCTTGCGGCCAACCTTCTTTACGTAATCTAGACAACATTCGCCATGCAGTAACTTGAACCGCTTGGTGCTCACTCCACATACTATCATTTAAACACCTCCAGTGATTTGCATCTGTAATTTCTGGATCTTCTATTTGATCTACACATGTTTTACAAGCCGTTAGAGATTTAGTTAAGCTTATGTCTTTAGACGGTTTTAAAGTATACACTTGTAAATGCTCATCATTTGCACATAACTCACAAATATCATTAGCTCTTTTCTTTAGTTCCCTTTCTAAACTCATAATTTGTATTTTACAAATCAAAAGTAACTAATTACCTCCAAGAAAAACAGCCGCTAATCCAAAAAAACAAATAAAAACTCCTAGGCACAGAAAAAGATAAGTATTAATAATTTTTTCGTCAGAAAATGACTCAATAATAATAATCTTTGGTGGCTTGTTTTTAGTATATTTTTCTTTGATATTAAATTTATCAAATACAACATGTCCAGTATAGTTTGTTTTACATTGTGAGTAATTATTAATTACTAAACAATAAGCTTCATTTTTAGTTAAATTTATTTGTAAAATTTGTGAATACGGTTTACCATCATCAAAAAACATAGAACTGGATTTTAAATCCATGACTTCAAGCTTTTCTTGTTCCTTAAATTTAATCACAAAAAGATTCTCTCTATTGATTTGATTAAAATCACGACCCTCTATAGCTATATAGTAGTTCCCCGATTTAAAAACTTTAAATTCAGAAGCGTTCCCATCGAATTTAAAAATTTTAATTCTTGATTTAAGTTTAAATAGATTTATTAACCCTAAAATTAAAAATCCAAATCCAATAAGAAATATTACTAATATTAAAAACTTCATACTATGATTGCAAACGTTCGCGATCTTTTTTAGGCATTCCTTTTACAACCATTTCATAAGAATGATTTATTAACGTCATAATTAATTGCGCTTTTAGCTCTCCTTGATGCAAATAAAGCGTATTCCAATGTTTTTTATTAGAATGAAAACCTCCAACAATACTTTCGTATGATTCTCTTAATTCTATAGCATATTCTGGATCACATTTTAAGTTTATTGATCCCAAACCTTTATCCCATTTATCTAAAGGTGCTATTAAGAACATTTTTCCAGCGACTTTAAAAACTAACGTAACAGTATCAAAAGGAAAATGCTCTGTAACTTCTTTTTTATTAAGACAGAAGTCTCTAATTTGTTCAATATTCATTTTGTAAAATTTGTCGTTTACAACACAAAAATATAAATAAAAAAAGAGGTGCTAATAAAAATTAACACCTCTTTTACTTGCACTATTTAAGCGCTGCTATTAATCAAATATTATTTGATAATCAATTTCTTAACCTCTGGTTGTTCGCCTTCGGCTTCTATTTTAACAATGTACAATCCAGAATTTAACGCTAAACGTTTTGCAGAGATCTCATTTACTCCTTCGCTTAATTTTATTTGGTATTTTTTCTGACCAAGAATACTATAAATTGTAGCTGTGATTTCGTTAGAATTAAGACTATTTACATTAAGTACGAAGCGATCGTTTGTTGGATTTGGCGTCATTTTTATTGAAGATAATACACCTTCATCCTCTGCTCCAATTAATGAATTACGATTCATTAATTGAGCAATAGCTTCTTGCGCAGTTAAAGATCCATCACATGAACTTTCATATATTTTTACATTAGAAAAAGTAGAATTATTTCCAGATCCAGAATCATTATCGTTTATAAAAACTAACCGATCTGTATCACCGGAATAAAAGTTTCCTACTGGAATCGTATACCTTTTTGTTCCGTTAGAATAATTATCAAAATTGGTGACACCATAATTTTGTGTCCCGTGTACTTTAAAATAATAGTTAGAAGTTAACGTATTGTCATCTTCAAAACCTACACCATGAATCTCTCCTTGAGACGTACTACTAAAATCAAATTCTATTACAGTATTTTCTGTAATTACATAATCAAAAGGAATCTGTTTCCAAGTGTTATTTCTCAATGTTAATCCAGACCCGCCTCCAGCAATTGAAAAATCGCCTGAGTTATCTTGATTAGAGAAAGACGTAATTTGTACACTATTAAAGTCTATAGTATCACAATCATCTGAAGGCGGATTATCGTCCCCACCTCCGTTTGTAATACTTAATCCGTCTACCGTAACATCGCCTTGCCAACTATTACCAGTAACTGTATTTAATCGTAACTCTACACTAGATTCTCTTGCATAAGCTGAAAGATCTATACTCGCCTGGTTCCAATCTGATCCTTGTTCACCAGTTTTATTAAACACAGAAGACCAAGAACCATTTCCATCTGTTCTCGCCTCTATTTTAAAATTACCAATAGCAGAACCTTGCATGTGATATTGAAACTTTAAAGTTGGTGATGAAAGACTTGAAAAATCTAAACAAGGTGAATTAAGAATTGCTCTTTTATTAGGAAAACCTTGACCATCGCCAGAAGCTTCAACATATAGATATGAATTTCCATCTACCGCATTACTTGGTCCAGTACCATTTGATGGTGTTCCGTTTACATCCACTGTCCAATTCAAATCATCAGTCGTAGATTGTGACCAAGCTCCTATTGTTCCTTCAAAACTCTGGTTATAAGGAAATGATCCTACTGTTGTTGTACACTCATCATCATCGTCATTACCTCCTCCTGTATCACTTTTTGTTACTTCTATTAAATATTCTAAAGCTAGTTTAGCAAATTTAGCTGCATGTGTTGCATTGGCTGTAGGAAAACGAGATGATGTATCTCTTGCCGTATGAATATTAGGATTGGCTTCGTTAAATTTTGCTTCAATTGGAAACGTAGTTTCATAACCTTGTTGTGCAAAACTATGATGATCTGAACAGCCATAATTACAACGAGAGGTACCATAAGTAATTCTATGTGTTCCAGAATTATTATAAAAATCCATTAACTCTATAACAAAATTATTTAATGACGTACTGTTATAAGAATCTGTAGTAATAAACACATCGTTAGTAGACCCTTTATAGTTCGTCATATCTAATTGCATGAAACTAATAATGTTCACATTACGATTTTTATAATCTCTTGCTATTTCTTTAGAACCTACAAGTCCAACTTCTTCAGCTGCAAAAGCCATAAACTCTATCGTTCTTTTTGGCTTATAGTCCATACTAAAGAGTACTCTTGCTACTTCAGTTATCGTAGAAATCCCTGAAGCATTATCGTCTGCTCCTGGCGCATCATTATTTCCTTGTCTTGAAGTAGAATCTAAATGTCCTCCAAGCATAACATATTCATTTGGAGTTTCTGTTCCTGTAATTGTCATTACAACTGAAGGCATTGGAGTTCCTGAATGATTAACAAGCCTAACAGAAACATCGCTACGGTTTCCGGCAAGACTTTCCCATCTCGATTTTAAATCCGTAGCAGCTCTTCTCGCGCTATTTGTGTTATGAAAACGCGTACCATAACCTTCTAACTCTCTAATTTGCCTATCTATGTTTAGATTATTTACTAAGTCTAAACTTTGTCTAACTTTGGCATTTTCTGTAATACTAAAATTACCAAACTGTCTTGCTGGCGATTCTCTTTTTGCTTTGTCAATTGCTACAATTTGATTAATGGCATTAATGGCTGAAGCCTTAGATGTTTCATAAAAATATCCTGGGCCATGCCTTAATCCTGTATGATGTAATTCCTCTGCAGATGTTTCATTTAACATTACTGCACTGTAATCGTTTACAGACTTGAGAATCCGAACATCATTTGGATGATTTTCTTTTAGTTTTATGGCATCATGGGTATCCATGGTTGCATAAAACATACTTGATTTGTTCTGCGAATAACTACTAAATGTAAGAACGCAGAAAAGGGCTACGAAAAATAATGGACTAACTTTTTTCATTTAAATATAGTTGGTTGGTTGATTACTTTTTTATCAAAATAAAGAAAATGACGCTTTATTTTGAAACAATATTGAATTATATTCAATAATTGTTTAAATAAAAAATAAATATAGCAATAAATTAATACAAAAAATGTATTAAAGTTAATTTAAATGAAATATGCTTAAAATATTAACAAAATGAAGATGGCAAAAAATAATATTATTTCTTTTTCAATAAAAATGAAGAGTTAATAAAACCTTGACGCACGTAGGTCTTATTCAAAAAATGAAGTTAAAAATTATTCTGTATATAAAATATTAATAACCTATTGGGGTTAATAAATTTTACTCTTATTTATTTACCTTCTGTAGAAATTGTTTTCCAGGTTTTTGAGCACTAATATTAGATTTTTTAGATTGTTGTCTAAGAATAGGTGGAATGTCTAAACTAATTAAGGTGGCGTTAATATAATTAAGTATTCTGTTCATAAATTTGTATTTAATGCTATTAAAATACAATCAATTAGGGGGTGATCTTCATTTACAATTTAAGCAAAAAAAAACAATTATTAACTTATTAAGCATATTTTTCGACGAAATATTCGGTTTCGCCTTAAAATCATTAGATTTTAAGCGGTTTTGTTGAATTATCCTCAAGCCTTAATGCTGAATAATCTAACTGCCATCCTATAGTTTCTACAATATTTTCAACCAACATTAACGTTTCTAAGGCTTCTTGTTTTGCAACTTCATAAAGGCCACTTTCTGGTACTTTATCTCTAATATGCTGCTTTGCTTCTTTTTGCAAACCTGTTAAATCTTGTGTTTCGAATTTATTAAAAAGACCATCCGTTTTATCGTAATAATCAATATTAGTTTCGATAGAAAGAATCTCTGGCATAGGAAATTCATTCAATATAATTTGTCTCTTTTTGTGATTGGCTTCCATTTTAATCTTTTTTAGATCAAACCCCACATGTGCTTTTGCTTTTATAACTACTAATGCTTTTTTCTTACTAGTAATTAATTTTAAAAACCGCTCTTTTACATCTTCATAATGATAGATTTCTGCAAAATCGCCTTCTACGCTAATGATCTTACACACCTTTCTTATCTTATCTAATAGTAGTGTAGATTGCGAACTAGCTAATTGCTTAGATTTATAATTTCTAAATGCTGTATAAACGCCTAATGCTATAAGTGCGCCTATTATAAATGCGAGAAATAGTTCCATGATTAATCTTCTATTTTATATAATATAGGTTTACTGGGCGAAGCATCATTTTCAAATGGAGCAATTTGAAGATTTAATACATATTTACCGTCTTTAATCTTATTGGGCACATATATAAATTCTGTAATCGTTGCTTCTTTACGAATATTCCCATTTACATCCCAAAAAGCCTTATGCGCCAACAGTTCTCCATCATCTTTTTCTTTATCGATACTTGGTAAATCTATTAGCAAATGTTTAATCCCTCTGTTTCTAATAAAAATGGCAGCTTCTTCAGTTAAATAAGGCCAATTAGTATTAGAATATTGTTTTGATTTTTTATCTTTTGTATTTGGCATCGTTCTTATAACTACCGCCTCTGGCTTTCTCGTTTTTAATAAATACTTCAATTGAGTATCAGAAATCACATAATCTCCTCCAATTAGTTCTGGAGCTACAGTAATCACTTCAGCAGTAAATATAAATTGCTTTAAACACTTGTTAATACTATATAATTTTTCCGTTACATGTCCAACACACTCTGTATGTGTACCATGAGCATGTGGGTTGAAATAAATATTATTAAAATTAACATCGCCACCTTCTTTAACACTTCCCACCCATTCTTCTGAACTTACAGGCTCTATTTTTGGCGGATCCAAATACCATACATTTACATTGGCATTATTTCCTGTAAGCGGAATAGAGATGTCTATTGGTTTTGATAAATCGATATTTAAAACTCTGTTGTTTAATCGTATTGTAGTCTTCATTTATAGCTTCTAAAGAACGGTCTTAATTTATTAGTTTAAACAAATGGGAAGCAATTCCATCACTTAGAAATTGACCTTCTTGCGTTGTTTTTATATTTCCATTATCAATATACAACAAATCTCGTTCCAAATAATTTTGGGCTTGTTCTAGTAGATATGTTTTAAAAGAGAGACCAAATTCAGTTTCAATTTTAGATAATGAAACGCCCCATATCGTTCTTAAGCCTGTCATTACACTTTCATTGTATTTATCGTTTATAGTAAGAGTTTCTATTTCTATTGGCAAAATATTCTCTTCTAGAGATTTAATATATTTTGTGTTATTTCTCACATTCCATCCCCGTTGGCTCCCATTAAACGAATGTGCAGATGGACCAATGCCTATATAGGATTTTCCTTGCCAATATGCTGTATTATTTTTACTAAAAAAGCCTTCAGTTCCAAAGTTGGATAATTCGTAATGAACAAAATGTGCTGCTTTTAATTTCTCTGTTAAAATAGTAAACTGTTCATGAGCCTTATCATCATCTATATTTGCTATTATTCCTTTTTTTATATAATTGGCTAATGCTGTTTTTGGCTCAACTGTTAAAGCGTAGCTAGAAATATGAGGCACGTTATATGAGAGTGCGATATCAATATTTTCCTCCCACTCTTTATTTGTAGTTCCAGGAATACCATAAATTAAATCTACCGATATATTATCGAAATATTGAGTCGCTTCTTCTATACATTTTTTTGCTTCTGAAGCGTTATGTGCGCGATTCATAAGTTTTAAATCTTTTTCAAAAAAAGATTGAATACCAATACTTAATCGGTTAACTCTACTTTTTGATAATTCAATGATTTTTGCCGTATTTAAGTCGTCTGGATTGGCTTCTAAAGTAATTTCTGGAAGCTTAGTTACCTTATAATTTTTATAAACGGTATCAATTAATAATCGCAATTCACCAATAGATAATAAACTTGGTGTGCCGCCTCCAAAATAAATAGTGTCTACAGTCGTATTTTTAAATTCACTTTTACGCAACTCTAATTCTTTCACCAAAGACAAAACAAGTTTCTCCTTATTCTTTAAAGATGTTGAAAAATGAAAATCACAATAATGACAAGCTTGTTTACAAAATGGGATATGTATGTAGATGCCTGACTCCCCTTCTAGCTTCCCCAAAGGGGAAGAACTCTTATTCGGCTCTTTTTGAAGTATTTTCAAAACAATTAGGTTTCTCTTTTAAGTTTAATAAATTTTTGATTAACGAATTACGATTTTAGAAGAGCGAAGAAAGCTTATTTATTTCCCCTTTGGGGATTTAAGGGGATTTTTCACCCGTTTCTCATTCTGTTTCACAAAGCTAGACCATCCAGAATAACTTTTTCCAATTTCAACACGTCCTTGGTTATAAAAATGACATACTGCCGCGGCTAAACCATCCATAGAATCTAAATTCTTAGGTATTGTTTTTAACCCCAACATGCTTTGTAACATTTTAGCGACTTGTTCTTTACTCGCATTACCATTGCCTGTAACTGCCATTTTAATTTTTTTTGGAGAATACTCAGTTATTGGCACTTCTCGAGATAAGCCTGCAGCCATTGCAACACCTTGAGCACGCCCAAGTTTTAACATACTTTGCACGTTTTTACCAAAAAAAGGCGCTTCGATAGCAATCTCATCCGGATGATGCGTATCTATAAGTTCTATAGTTCGTTCAAAAATTAATTTTAATTTTAAATAATGGTCGCTATACTTTTTAAGGTCTAACTCATTTAGTTGAAGAAAAGACATCTTCTTATTAACTACCTTTATAAGTCCAAAACCCATAATAGTTGTTCCAGGATCTATACCCAATATAATTTTTTCACTTTCCATTAGTTGCAATATTTACAACCACTTAAAGACACCGAAAGACCTAATGTTACTGTTAAAAGATTACTATTAAAAGAACCTTGCCCTGAAGTAAGAGGATCAAATTCTTTTGCAAACCCATAAATATAAGAACCATCCACATAAGTAGAAACTGTTTTAGACAATGCATAATGCAACTCTACACCACCCATAACATTAATAAAAGAAATATCATTATTTCTAAATTCGCCTAGTGGTTTTATCATAGAATAACCTGGTCCTGCATGAAAAACCAATCCCATACCTATAGGCAAAAAAGTAATACTTGAAGTTGTATCATATACAAACTGAGCATTAATACGGGTATAATTAAGTTTAAATTCTGGTGTATCATCATCATTAGAAATACGGTTATGACCTAAATCTAACTTGACTCCTATTTTTTGTTTTAACATATTCTGTACGCCAATATTAATAGTAGGAAAGTTGGTTCCCTTGGCTACAAAAGGTCTAACAAAGCCATCTTGAGAAGGAGAATTAATACCTAAAGCGAATTGTAATTTCCATTTACTTTCATCTAATTGTCCATAACTAAACGAAAAACTTAAAAGACAAATAGTAAATAAACAATAGTATTTAAATGTATGCATTAGATTATATTTAAGTTATTTTGCAATTGTGATTTCTAAATTACCCTACAAAACTAAACAATTCTTTTTTGTACTCATTAAACTGAGTATTGTCTTTGGGGCTTTTTATTTTATTTACAATAAACTCACAACGAACAACAAACTCGATTTCAACGTTTTTGTTACATTTTTAAGCGAAAAAGCTTTTTTTACACCTAAAAACGTTTCTTTTTTACTCATTTTAACCTGTTTTAACTGGTTTTTTGAAATCACAAAGTGGAAAACCCTAACCAGTTCTCTAAAAAAAATCAGCTTTACTGAGGCTCTTGGTCAAAGCTTAGGCTCTTTAACGGCCTCACTTTTCACACCTAATAGAATAGGTGAATACGGCGCTAAAGCAATTTACTTCAAAACAAAATATAGAAAACGAGTCCTTCTACTTAATTTCATGAGTAATGCCATGCAAATGAGTGTCACCTTATTATTTGGTTGTATTGGCCTTTTTCTTTTAACACAGCAAAACAATATTGAAATAAATTTTATTAGAGTTTCTCGTGGTCTACTATTTATCATTACTCTAACGTTATTAACTATTGTTGGCATTAAGCAAAATAAATACAAGATAAAAGGGTTTACGATTACAAAAATTAAACATTTTATTAACGACCTCCCTTTAAGAATTAAATTAATTCCCTGGCTTTTATCTGTTTTGAGATATCTTATTTTTTCATATCAATTTTATTTTTTGTTATCAATTTTCAATATTGAATTGAACTATTTAGAAGCTATGGTATATATCACTTCATTATATTTATTAAGCTCACTTTTGCCTTCTATATTTATTTTAGATGTGGTTGTAAAAGGAAGTATTGCTATTTATTTATTTTCCTTCATTAATATAAATGAGCTTACTATTTTAGCAGTAATTACCCTTATGTGGTTATTAAATGTAGTAATTCCAAGTTTTTTTGGTAGCTTTTATGTCCTTAACTTTAATTGGCCAAGAAACGAAAACTAAATGTCAATACTTATTTTAACCATAGCATTACTTTACACCTTTTTAATAGGCTATTTTGTGATTGGCTTTAATCGTCTCCCTTCTTTTTTTGAAGAAAATACTAATCCTGAAACTAAATTCTCAATTATTATTCCTTTTAGAAATGAAGCTAAAAATTTACCCGAATTATTGGAGTCTTTAAAACATTTAAATTATTCTAAAGATTTATATGAATGTATTTTTATTGATGATGAATCTAATGACAACTCTGTTTTAATTATAACTGAAGCATTTAAAAATACCACTACACCGTTTCACATCATAAAGAATACTCGGGTGAGTAATTCTCCAAAAAAAGATGCCATTACCAAAGCCATAAATATGGCAAAAAACAAATGGATTATTACTACTGATGCCGATTGCGTTTTACCAGAATTCTGGCTAGATATTTTCGATTGTTTTATTCAAAAAAACAATCCTTTATTTATATCTGGCCCGGTAAGTTATTACGATAACGATTCTTTTTTAAAACGTTTCCAAGCCTTAGATTTTATGAGTTTAATAGGCGCTACAATTGGTGGTTTTGGAATAAAAAAACCATTTTTATGCAACGGTGCTAATTTAGCTTATAAAAAAGATTTCTTTTTCGATAGTAATGGTTTTAAAGGCAATGATACTATTGCTAGTGGTGATGATATTTTTTTATTAGAAAAAGCATTAAAAAAGCATCCTAAAAAAACACTCTTTTTAAAAAACAACAAAGCCATAGTACTAACAAAACCAGAATCCAGTTTAAAAAATTTAAGTACCCAAAGAGTAAGATGGGCATCAAAAACATCAAATTACAATAACTGGTTTGGAAAATTTACGGGATTAATTGTATTACTTATGAATGGGTTATTAGTAGGTACTTTTACATTAAGTTTCTTACAGTTATTTCCCTTTAAAACCTTTGGTTATTTATTTCTTATTAAGTTTGCTGTCGACTTTTTATTACTCTTCAAAACAACCCGGTTTTTTAATAATGAAAAACTACTTCGCTCTTATTTAATATCTAGCCTCCTCTATCCTGTTTTTAGTATTTACATTGCTTTTAAAGCTTTATTTTCTTCTTATAAATGGAAAGGGAGACAGTTCTCAAAATAACTGTAACAATCCAACTATATAACTGTATTTCTAGGCTATCATTCCTTTTTTTTTTACATTTACTATAAATCCAATCTACAGAACAATGAAAAAACTACTTTTTTTATGTTGCCTTATGGCTTTTAATTCTTCTTTAATTGCTCAAGAAAACTATACGATTAACGGTGAAAATTTAGAACTTAAAACGGAAGTAGACGGCACTATTGATTTATTATGGAATACCATAAATGGACAATACCGTTACTTTATTAAAGAGGCAAATAACACGATTACCGAATTAAAAAATGAAAAAGACGCAAATAACAAATACCAAAATGAATACCAACAAACTTTAAAGAATCTTACAGGGAAAGATGCCTCCAAAATAAAGCTCACATTGTATTCTATTAAGAAATTTGTTAATGATTATAATGCTTCTCAAGATGCTAATTATTCTTTTTCTGAAAATAAAGCCGTTTTAAAATCGCGATTAGGCATTTTTGGAGGCCTAACAAATAATCGTTTTCTAACCAACCCAGATAATATTAAAACCGGAACTTTCTCTGCCGAATTCGAGGTTTTTGGTGCTAAATTAATGACTAAACATGCTGGTTTTGCTAGTATGAAACATACGCTTAGTAAAGATGAGTTCGATTATACAGCGACTCAAATTGCTTTAGGATATCGTTACCGATTTATTAATAAAGACTGTTTTAATATTTATGCGCAAACCAAATTTGCGACTTATACTTTTTCAAAATCTAAAGAAACAATACCTTCTCTTGAAGACCCTAATACCTTAATAGAAATAGAAGATTCTGGAAACGCTTTTGATGCGCCTTTTATTTTTGGATTAGGAGCCGATTTCAAATTAGGAAATGGTTATGCTAGTATTATTTATGATTCTCTATTTGCGTTATTAATAGATAATAAAGATAATTTCCCAATAGATTTTTCGATTGGATACAAGTTTAATTTATAGTGGCCTTATTTAATAAAACATCTAACCCAGCTTTTTCACGATACTTCTGGGAACATTCTAATACTCGCGATAATAAAATGACTGTTAAAGGCATTTTATTAAAATCATTACTTTCTATTTTTCTCATTATATGCATTATTAGTTTTTTATGGGACATGCATAGTAAAGGGGTTAATCTTAAATGGTATGGCCTTGGAGGTATGATTAGCGCTATTATAATAAGCATTGTAATATCTGTAAGACAGCAATGGGCCTATTTTTTAGTTCCGCTTTATGCTATAGCTAAAGGTTTTTTTCTAGGTAGTTTTACGGCCTACGTTCACGATACGTTTCCAAACATGCCTTATCAAGCCATTGGAGTTACTGTTATTACTTTTTTTGTCGTTTTAATACTTTATCAAACGCGTATAATTGTAGTAACAAAAAAACTTAGAAGCGTTATTATTACTGCTTGCGCTAGTATTTTTATAGTTTATATTATTTCTTGGATTTTAAGCATATTCGGGATTAAATCTTTTATATGGGGAACCTCATGGATAGCTATAGGTTTTAATGTTGTTGCAGCTATTTTTGCAGCCTTAGCTTTATTATTGGATTTTGATTTTATAGAACGCTATAAGAATAAAGCCTCTAAAGACAAAGAATGGCTAGCCACATGGGGATTACTAGTAACTATTATTTGGTTGTATATTGAAATTTTAAGACTGATGCGCAAATTTGCAATTCGTTTTTAACCCTACTTATGAATTAGAACTTCGTTATGAAGCTGAAAGACGTAATAAATATTGATATTTTCTTGATTTCAGCATAGCACCGCTATGGTTAAATTAAAAAATATAGTGCAACGGTAATGTTTGAAGTGGTTTTCAGCTGTAATAGATTTTCTAATGCATAAAACGGGTTTAATTAACGCGAACTTCTAAAGGCAATTTAAACGCAGTTTTAACCTGCTGACCTCGTTTTATCGCTGGATAAATTTTAGGCAAACGGTCTAGACTCTCCTCTATTTTAGTCCTAATATTTGGTATTTCTAGTTCAGTTAATTCATTAACTTTTATATCTGTTAAGTTTAACAGACCTTCTTCAGAAATTTCAAAAGCAATTACAATCGTGTCTTTTAAGTCTTGAGTAACTACAATTATTTCTTGTTGAAGGCTTTCCATAATATAGCTTGAAAGTGTAGACTCAAAACACACTTTCTTTTCTTCTTTAATTAAAGTACTATCGCATGAAGAGAATGTAGGATACACGTCGACTTCATTCCAACTAAATGTTTTGAGCTCTTCCTTTAAAATGGCTTCAGAAGTTGTCTTTTTTACATTAAAATAGTCGCACGAAATCAGCGTTAATAGTATAAAAAAAGGGAAAATTCGTTTCATAAAAACTATCAATGCTGAAAAATACAATATTTTAGTTAGTTTTCGTTCATCTACAGCGCTAATACCTATTTCTAATATAAATACCAATTATAACTTAAAATAGATCATAATTGGTATAATAGACAAAGCCGAAGACCACAGCTTCGGCTTTAAACTAAAATGATTGCTTCCTGTGAGCGAAGTTGAAGAATAGTGATCTAACTTTTACTCTTTAATCTTAAATTTTATTGGCAAATAATAAGGAACCGTAACCGCTTTTCCTCCATGAGTCCCTGGTATTAATTTTGGAAGCAAACCAACAACTCGTATCGCTTCTTCTTCTAAATCAGGATGCGGTGCTCTTGCTTTCAATTCTTTTATTGTACCATCTTCAGAAATTTTGAAAAATACACTTATTTTTAGAACTCCGGTTAACCCTATATCATCTGCTAATTTTGTATTGAAGTTTTGACCAACTAGTTTATTTATATTCTTTGAAAAACACTTTTTCTGATCTTCTGCGTCTTCACAACCTGGAAAAACTGGCACATTCTCTATTATTGAGAAAGCAACCTCATTGGTTTCTACTTTTTTCTCACTATTAAGGCTTTTTTTTTGTTCATACTTCAAGCTTTCGTCTTGATTTACATCATCACTTTCTTGGACACAAGCGGTATAAAATAGCATACCAACAATTGCTGGAATTAATAATAAATACTTAACTAAACTCTGTTGTTTTGATTTTGATTTACTTAACATAATGATTCGTTTTTTGATTAATGATTTTTTAAAAAATGGATTGATAAATGAAATGTTTTTTACTGAAAAAGCTTGTGCTAATAAACGCTCGTAATAATGTTTCTTATTTTGTGTTATAACCACTTTATCATCGGCGATATACTCATGAAGCGTCGCAATTCTATTTTGATAAATATATAGTAAAGGATTAAACCAAAATACGATACGTTGCGCTTCAAAAAATAGTAAATCTAATGAGTGCTTCTCTTTTACATGTATGGTTTCATGTGCCAATATGCTTTGTCTTTCATCTACATTTAATTGATCTCCAATAAAAACATAACGAAAAAAAGAAAATGCAGCATCACTATTTAATAATGTAATAATTGTTCCATATTCTGTTTTACTTTTCGGACTCTTAGAAATAAGATGTATTAATTTCACCATCTTTAAAATAAACATAACAAAAGCAAATAGCATTCCTAAATACAATACATGTTGCATTGAAAAAGCAAACTCATTTACATTAACTCCGTTATTAGCATCTAATACGTTATTATTAATAACCACTTCCGGCAAACGAATAATATATTCTTGCGGAATTATGTTTTGAAAACTTTCTAATTTAATAAAAGGCAATACTAATGATAGAACACTAGTAATAATTAAATAGGCTCTATTGCAATTAAAAAACGTTTCTCGCTTTAAAAAAACATCGTAAATCACTATAAATAATAATTGAAATACAATGATTTGAATACTATAATGAATCATAACTTTTCATTTTTATTAATTTCTTTTAAAACCGATTCTAATTCATCTAAACTGATTTCATTTTTTTTCATAAAAAAGGAAACCATACTTTGAAATGATCCTTGAAAATAGTTATTTACTAATTTATTTATAGACTGGTTACTGTATTCTGTCTTTTTTAATACAGGGAAATAAATATGTCCCTTTCCTTTTTTTTCATAATCTACAAACCCCTTAGATTCTAAAATTCTTACTATCGTAGAAACAGTGTTATATGCAGGTTTTGGATCTGGTAATTCCTCTATTATCTGTTTTACATTGGCTTTTTCTAATTGCCATAATACTTGCATTATATCTTCTTCTGCCTTTGTTAGTACTTTCATTTTTTTATTTTGTTTTTCAAACTAAATAATTAGTTATACGATTCAAATATAACTATTTTTTTAGTTTAAACTAATTATTTAGTTTTAAAATGTAACATTTTTTTATTTTAAGCGTCTTATATATAAACAATACGATATTATGGATATACTTTTTGCCTTTATTGGTTTATTATTTATGTGTTTCGGTTTAATTGGCAGCTTTCTGCCCGTTCTTCCTGGTCCAACATTAAGTTGGGTAGGCTTATTAATGCTTTATTTAACTAATGCTATTGATAATGATTGGACTTTCCTTGGAATAACATTAATAATTGCCCTTATTGTTTTTGCACTAGATTATATTATTCCTGCTATAGGTACCAAGAAATTTGGAGGCACAAAAGCAGGTATGATTGGTACCTCTATAGGTTTAGTTATTGGTATTTTAGCTCCTATTCCTGGCGGAATAATTATTGGCCCTTTCTTTGGCGCTTTACTAGGAGAACTTTATAACAAAGCAGATTCGACGACTGCGTTAAAAGCGGCATTCGGTTCTTTTTTAGGGCTTTTAACTGGAACCTTTTTAAAGTTTATTGTCGCAATAATCTATTTTGGATTTTTTATAAAAACGTTTTGGGAGCACAAAGACCTTATTTTTTAATATAAACACATCTCTTTTATCCTTTAATAATACCAAATGAATTTCAAAAGTCATTGTTTTAAATTTGAATTATTTTTTATTTACATGAAATAGAAATCGTAAGATTCATAAAATCATTAATTTAAAATATAGAATCGTAAACTAAAATATAAGCACAGCATTAGTTACGGTTCTATTTTCTACTGAAATATGAATGAAAAAGAAACCTATTTAACCAATAATTTTGATGTTCATTTGGTATAACCATCAAAAAACTGTAAAAAGAAACCCTATGTTTTCGAGAGAAAACATAGGGTTATTGTGTAAATGTGCTATTACCAACTAATCCCCATTAGTGAGTAACCTAATTTGATTGTTCATCTAATTTACAAAAAATAATAGTTGCTTTTACATAAACTAAGCGCTCACATTACGGTTTCTCCCGTAATTATTTAATTAATAATCAGAAAACTACAAAAAAGAGGAAACCCCATGTTTTCGAGAGAAAACATAGGGTTATTGTGTAAATGTGCTATTACCAACTAATCCTCTTAGTAAGTAACCTAATTGATTGTTAATCTAATTTACAACGAATAATGCTTGGTTTTACATAAACTAAGTGACCGTATTACGGGTTTTCCCGTAATTATGATGATTTTCACCTAATAATCTCAGTTCGACATAAAATGTTAGTGATCAAAGACCGTCAATTCAAGTAAATTTTTGCAACACAGCGAAAAAAAATAGTGTCCAGAATAGGTTTTTGATACGAAAATCACTGTTCTCGATACACTTCTCCTTAAGTCGAAGCACTCGAACTGACGTGATTTAGAGAGCAATTCAGAGGTGTAAATTTCTTCTTATTCAGATTATACTTAAATGGATAGTCCCCTATAATCTTACTTAATCCCTTGAGCCGTCATTTGGTACCTGCGTAGTCGAAGTTAGCATTAAAACAATTCTAATAAACACATAAATTTATAAAAAGAAGAAACCCTATGTTTTCGAGAGAAAACATAGGGTTATTGTGTAAATGTGCTATTACCAACTAATCCTCTTAGTAAGTAACCTAATTGATTGTTAATCAAATTTACGACGAATATTAAGTGTATTTACATAACTAAGCGAGCTCAATTACGGGTTTTAACGTAATAGTTACTAATAACAACGTTTAGACTCGCATAAAAAAACTGTTAAAAACACAGAAATTAACATTTTGTTAACAGTTGTGATTTGTGTTTTCTTTACAAAATACCGCGTTCTTGCGCTGCTTTTAACAAAGACTCGTCTTTAGAATCACTTACCTCAAGTAGTTCTCGCAAATGTTTTTTCCGCTTTTCTATAGTACTTAGCGATACATCTATGTGGTCTTTTATGTTTTTTGTTTTAATCCCTTGAGAGATTAGATGAAGAATTTTAAGATTTGTAGCATCAATTTCTAAATCTGCTTTAGAAGATTTTTCTACAAATGCTTTTACGGTTTTACTATAAAACGGTGGTTGGGTTAATATCACATGAAATGCACTCGCTAATTCTCTAGCCGTAAGATCACTTTTTATTAAAAAACCTTCTGGAGCTATAGTATTAATTATATTCTGAATTCTAAAACCTTCATTAAACATGGTAAGAATAACGATTATGGCTTCAGGTATTTTTTCACGCACACATTTAGCAAGGTCATAGCCTGATTTAAATTTCCCATCATTAGATGGTGGTATACTAATATCAAAAAACAACATGTCGTAAGGATATCCACTAGCTATGGATCCTTCTATAGCTGCAATAGACTCATCACAGTTATTAGCCGTTTCAATAATAAGGTCGTGATTTGCGTTTTTGGTAGCCAGCAACGTATTTTTATACCCTTCGAGAATCATAGGGTGATCATCTGTCATTAATATTTTAATTGTTCTGGTGGCCATATATAATATATCGTCTCTTTTTAGTTAGGAACCTGAATGGTTAAGGTCGTTCCTTTGTTTAGTTTCGTATTAATTTTTAATTCGCCTTGTATTTCTTTTACTCTAGCATACATGTTTTTTAAACCAATGCCCTTTTTTGCTTTTTCTAAATCAAAACCTGCTCCATCATCTTTAATAATGAGTTTAATTTGGTCTTCGATTTGCTCAAAACTAATATCTACTCGCGAACCTTTAGCATGCTTATATATATTTTGTAACGATTCTTGTATAATTCTATAACAATGCATCTTTACTTTATTCGTTAAAGACTCCCAATTAATATCGTTATTCTCTTCTAAACTGTATTCTAAATTATAAGCACTTGTTTGTTTATCGACTAATGCCTTTACAATATCAAAATAGCCAGAGCTTGTAACAAAATCGGTGTTTAATTCGTGTGATACTTTACGAATATCTTGTTCTATAGCTTGCAACTCTTCTATATAATTACCTCGTGTTTCTATCGCTTCATCTGTTTTACTAAAGTTTAAGCTATCTAAGCTTAGACGCACTCCAAACAAACGCCCAAGAACACCATCATGCAACTCTTGCGATATTTGTTTCTTCTCCTGCGCTCTACCCTGGTCTACCTTTTCTTGTTGTGATAGCATAAGGTTGTAGATCTCTTCGTTAAATTCTTGTTGTTTTTGAGCCAATTCTAACTCTTTATTTTTCTCTCGCTGTGTTTTGATAATATACAATAAAAATAATGTAATTGCTAATATCCCCGTAACCAAGAGTAACCACAAACGTTGCTTAGAAATTTGTTGGTTCTCTTCTTTTACTTCTATATTTTCTAGTTTTACTTCTTCGGTCTCATATTCTATACGTGCAAATTTATTACGTATAGCGCGTTCTGCTGTTTGAAGACTATCACTGAGCTTAATTCTTTCAAGCAAATATTTTTTGGCATCTAAAGCAGGTTCTATTTTTGATTTGAGTTCAAGTGCAGTTATAACAAATTCATTAATATTTAATTCTTTACCTAATTGATATGCTTTGTTTGCATAATGTAACGCCGAATCTTTTTCTTCAATATTTTGGAAGTATTCTGAAAAAAATAAACTAGCGGATATTATTTCTACATCATTTTTTTTAGAAATGCTTATTGATAAAGATTCTCTATATAAATCTTCAAGTTCATTATTAGAAATATTTCCTTCTAAGAATTTAGTATATGCCAAACTAGATAGTATGATTGCATAAGTAGAAATATCTTTTTCTTTTAACCTTTTTTTTGTTTTTAAAAGATTATTATATCTTTTAATTGCTTCTTTATAATTCCCTGATCGTCTATAAACATTAGCAATATTAACTAAAGAATATAAATTTAAATCATCGTTTTCTTTGATTTTTGATGAAAAACTTAAGGCTTTATTATGATATTCTAAAGACTTATCATATTGTTTTAGTTTATTTGAAACTATTGCTAGAAGGTTATTAAGTTTCCATAATTTATCATATTTCCAATCGTTATCTGGAAGACTCTCAGCAATTTCGATAGCACTAATAGCATTAACTTCTGAACCAATATAATCACGTTCAGTTTCTTGAAGGTCTGCCATATTATAAAGAATTGAACACTGATTTTTATGATTCGAAAGATTTTTATATGCTTTTACAGCCTTATAATAGTAAAAATAAGCACTGTCACTTTTAAATTTATCGTGAAAATAATATCCTAAAATTTGATTAGCATTTGCAATAGCAGACGAGTCTTTAATTCTTTTAGCCAAAAATAAGTTTTTATGATTTATTGGATATAATGAATCTATTTTACCATCAATTAGAAACAAGTATGACAGTGTTTTTTGGCTCTTTAAAATAGTAGAATCATTATGCTTTTTAGATAATTTTATTGCCTGGTAAGCAGATTTATAACGTTCTTCAATAGTTAGTTTATTATTTTTAGCTTCAGAACGGAACTCAAGAATTTCATTTAATTCTTTTTCCTGAGCAAATACATTTATGCATGCTAAAAAAACTGTAAGATATAGGGTGATTTTAATCAATGTAAACAAATTTCATGTATTCAAAGTAATACATTTTATATAAATCTAGTTTAAAAATCTAAATTCATCAACTCATATGTATTTTAATTGAAAAATTTTATTTTCAAACTTTTTACAATTGTAAATTAATAGAGTTTCTTCTATGTAAGATTAAAGTTTAATATTATGTCTGTTTACAAAAAGAAACATTAGTAAATTTTAAAACTTTGTTGATATTTAATTTTCTATCCCTGCCCTGGTACATCTTTTACCTTTATATCTATTAAAGCTGTCAACTTTACTTTTGGTTGATTGATCTCATGATTTGAAGATTCATTCTCTCCTGTTTCTTCTTTTAACTGGCTTATTCCTGTTAATAATGCAATCGCAAAAATGGCTAGTACTGTAATTTTTAATGTTTTCATAATGTTTTATTTTTGTGTTATTCAATCAATTTTCTATCCCTGTCCTGGCACATCTTTCACCTTTATATCTATTAAAGCTGTCAACTTTACTTTTGGTTGATTGATCTCATGATTTGAAGATTCATTCTCTCCTGTTTCTTCTTTTAACTGGCTTACTCCTGTTAATAATGCAATCGCAAAAATGGCTAATACTGTAATTTTTAATGTTTTCATAATGTTTTGTTTTTGTGTTATTTAATCAATTTTCTATCCCTGTCCTGGCACATCTTTTACCTTTATATCTATTAAAGCTGTCAACTTTACTTTAGGCTGATTGATCTCATAATTCGAAGATTCCTTTGCTCCTGTTTCTTCTTTTAACCGGCTTACTCCTGTTAATAATGCAATCGCAAAAATGGCTAATACTGTAATTTTTAATATTTTCATAATGTTTTGTTTTTGTTATTATAATTAATTTTCTATCCCTGTCCTGGCACATCTTTTACCTTTATATCTATTAAAGCTGTCAACTTTATTTTCGGCTGGTTTACCTCATGATTTGAAGATTCATTCGTCCCAGTTTCAGTCTCTTTTAACTGGCTTACTCCTGTTAATAATGCAATCGCAAAAATGGCTAGTACTGTAATTTTTACTGTTTTCATAATGTTTGGTTTTTTGTTATTTTAATTAATTTTTTAAATTTTGGTCTCTAAGTGTTATGTCGTAAGTAATATGTATATACTACAATAAGCCGTATGAAATTATCATACAGAGCCCTTGTAAATCGTAATGTATTTTTTATTAAATAAGTTTAGTGACATTAAGGGATTCAATAAGTACCTCGAAGATATGGGCTATAACTAAAAGTGTATAAAATTACCGATAAAGTCTGTTGTTTTTTGGATGAAGTGTTGTTTTACTTCATTTATCGATCGATAATCGATTTTTTATTTTTTTGCACATTCAAAAATAAGACATATCTACTTAACTTTCAATAGATTATTACTATACATTAATAAATAAAATCATTGTTTTTAGGCCTTCTTTTTGTTTAGCTGTTTAATGTAAAAAGAGGGATAAATACCTACCTGTTTATAAAATGCTTTAGAAAACGACTCTGTATTATTAAAACCAACTTGTTCGGCTATCGCTTTAATGGTATAATTTCGAAGTTTACTATTTACTTTTAAAGTTTCAATCGCATAGTTAATACGCAAGTTTTTTATATAGTTAGAATACGAATCGCCTTTGTAATGCTTTATAATTTTAGACAAATAAGACGAATTGGTTTCTAATTGCTTGGCTAAGCTATTTACCGTTAACTCGTTTAGTAAATATCCTTTTTGTGATTCAAATTGTTTTAGACCTTTTAAAACTGTTTCAATAATTTCTGGAGAAATATCTAATGAGGTAATTGTTGTTGTTTTCGGTAAAACATATATGACGCAAAACTAATAATTAAAACCATAAAATCTTATTTTATTTGAAAAGCATCTGTAATGAACTCGATTTACTAAACATAGACGTTCTAGAAAAGACATAAGTGTATTACCCTTCTCTAAATTTTATCTAATTTTGCATTATGGTAAAAGAAATTCAGTTAAGGGTTACACTTAAAGAGGAAGAGCGTTCAGATATTTTATTGCTAAAATCGGCAATTTATTTAGATATCAACCGCTCTGATATTACAGGAATAAAAATACTTCGCAAATCTATAGATGCTCGAAAGGCAAAAATTATATTAAATTACAAAGTAGCCGTTTATATAAAAGAACTTTTACCAGAAACTTCAGAATACAATTTTACTTATAGAGATGTTTCTAAATCTAAACCCATTCACATTATTGGCTTTGGTCCTGCTGGAATGTATGCAGCTCTTCGCTGTATAGAACTAGGTTACAAACCTATCGTTTTAGAGCGCGGTAAAAATGTACAAGACCGACGTAGAGATATAAAAGCCATAAACCAAGATCATGTTGTAAATAATGATTCTAATTATTGTTTTGGAGAAGGTGGAGCTGGAACGTATAGCGACGGAAAATTATATACCAGAAGTTTAAAACGTGGTGATGTGCGTCGTATTTTTGAAAACCTTGTTTTTCATGGTGCTACCGATCAAATTCTTATTGATGCACACCCACATATAGGAACCAACAAACTTCCAAAAATCATTCAGAATATTAGAGAAACCATATTAAAATATGGCGGAGAAGTTCATTTTGAAACCCGCGTTGTCGATTTTAGTATCAAAAATAAAAAGATAGAGGCTATTCATCTTCAAAACGGAGACGAGCTTGTTACAGATCGTGTTATTCTAGCTACAGGACATTCGGCTAGAGATATTTTTTATTTATTAGATAAAAAGAAAATTGCCATAAAAGCAAAATCTTTTGCAATGGGAGTTCGTGTAGAACATCCGCAACATATTATAGACAGTATTCAATATCATTGCAAGGATGATCGTCACGAATTACTACCTGCAGCTGCTTACAGCTTAGTACAACAAGTAAAAGAACGAGGTGTCTATTCGTTTTGCATGTGTCCCGGAGGCTTTATTGTTCCTGCAGCGACTCAAAATGGAGAGGTCGTTGTTAATGGTATGTCGCCTTCAAGACGAAATAATAAATTTGCTAATTCTGGAATTGTTGTTGAAATAAATACTGAAACCGATTTAGGGAAATACGAACACTATGGAGAATTAAAAGCCTTAGAATATCAAAAAAATCTCGAACGTATAGCCTTTACTGCTGGCGGAAGAAACCAAACTGCTCCAGCACAACGTTTAACCGATTTTGTTGAAGGCAAACTCTCTAATTCACTAAATGAAACCTCTTACCAACCAGGTCTTAATAGCTCGCCTTTACATTCGCTCTTACCAAAACATATAGGTGGCAGACTTCGTAAAGGGTTTGAAGCTTTTGGCAGAAAAATGAAAGGGTATTATACTGAAGAAGCTAATATTATTGGTGTAGAATCTCGAACCTCATCTCCTGTTAATATTCCAAGAAACGAAACTTTAGAACACCCAGAAGTTGATAATTTATTTCCTTGCGGGGAAGGTGGTGGCTATGCTGGCGGTATTATATCTGCAGCTATGGATGGTGAACGTTGTGCCGAAGCGGCTATAGGTAGCTATTAGCTTTTGGCTTTTGGCTGATTAAAATTGTTCTATTTTGATGAATTAAACAACCTGTTATAGAGATTAGTAGTTAATTACTTATAATTGAATTGAAATATCTTGAAAATGTCTGGAGCGCAGTCAAAACCTACTTTTAACAAACGAATAGTTCTCGACTGCGCTCGAACAGACACGATTTTATTATTTCGAACTCACCTTAGTAGGTCATTTTGCACTCAATAAAAATATTTTGCAACTAGCTATCTCTAGTTGAGCCTATTTGAAAACACGAGTTCGGCATAAGAAAATTACGTCAATTCGTCCCGAAGCTTCGGGATCGACTTTAGGAAAAGCGTATCGAGTCCCGATAGCTATCGGGAGTAATTTTCTTATCAAGAATCTAATAATCCAACTTGTTGACTAAAAAAATACGGCTTCAATATTTATTTCCTATTTTTGAAACCTTAAAAAGATCAAACAAATGAATGCATATATATTTCCTGGTCAAGGTGCTCAATTTACAGGAATGGGACTTGATTTATACGAACGTTCTCCTGAAGCACAGCACTTATTTGAAGATGCAAATGATATCTTAGATTTCCATATCACCGATATTATGTTTGAAGGCACTCCTGAAGCACTAAAAGAAACTAAAGTAACACAGCCTGCAATTTTTTTACACTCTGTGATACTTGCTAAAATGTTAGGAGATAGTTTTAAACCAGATATGGTTGCTGGGCATTCGCTTGGAGAATTTTCTGCTTTAGTAGCCAACGGCACTTTAACTTTCGAAGATGGTTTAAAACTCGTTTCTAAACGTGCATTAGCCATGCAAAAAGCTTGTGAATTACAACCTAGCACAATGGCTGCCGTTTTAGGATTAGAAGATCATATTGTAGAAAAAATATGTAAAACAACTCCAGGAATCGTTGTTGCTGCTAATTATAATTGCCCTGGGCAACTTGTAATTTCTGGAGAAATAAATGCTATAAATGCAGCTTGCGATAGTTTAAAAGATGCTGGAGCAAGACGTGCCTTAGTATTACCAGTTGGAGGTGCTTTTCATTCGCCTTTAATGGAACCTGCTCGCGAAGAGTTAGCAACTGCTATAGAAAACACAACATTTAACAAACCAAATTGTCCAATATATCAAAATTTTACCGCTAGTGCGATTATTAATGAAGCTGAAATTAAATCCAATTTAATATCACAATTAACAGCTCCAGTTAGATGGACACAATCTGTAGAAAAAATGATTGCAGATGGTGCTACATTATTTACTGAAGTTGGCCCTGGTAAAGTACTACAAGGTTTGGTTAGAAAAATTAATAGAGACGCACAAACTGCTTCTGCGACATTACAACAAGAAGCTTAATTTTTTAATACAAGAATCTTACTATAAAACAGATTCTTATATTTTATTATAATTTAATTACAGGTGAAAAATAAACGTACCGTATTTATTATTCTATTCATTATATTTAATATTGCTATAGATCAAATATCTAAAGTTATTGTTGAAAATAATGTCGATCGAGGAAGCGAAGCTCCTATTATAGGTGATTATTTTACTTTACATTATGTGAAAAACGCAGGTGCTTTTTTAGGAATGGGAAGTGACTTTAACCCTATTCTTAAAACCATTTTATTACTAATATTACCAATTGCAGTATTAGTATTTGTACTTGTTCATTTATTTAGAGACAAAACTATGGATCGTAATTCTGTAATAGGTTTTTGCTGTGTTGTTGGTGGTGGCATTGCCAATATCTATGATCGTTTACTCTATGGAGAAGTCACTGACTTTTTACACATCGATTTAGGAGGTCCTTTCCGAACCGGAATTTTTAATATTGCAGATGTTTCTGTAATGGTAGGTATGGGGTTTTTATTACTTTCTAATTTTAAAAGTAAAAAAGCAGTGAAGGTTGAAGAAGAATCTTTTTAAATTCTATGTAAAAATGGCATTAGCACGAATAAGTATTTTATACCTCACAGGTTTTAAAAACCTGCGAACGTGAGTTCAACTTAAGAAAATCACGTCAGTTCGAGTGCTTCGACTTTAGGAGAAGTGTATCGAGAACATAGATTTCCTTACCAAAAACCTATTCTCGATACTATTTTTTTCCACTTTATTCCAAAAAATCACTCGAACTGACAGTTTTTGATCACCGACACCTTTATATCGAACTGAAGTTGTAAGGTATTAGTTTTTATAAATCTCCCCTTCTTTCATAACAAATACGACATTCTCCATAGTATTAATGTTTTCAGTAGGATCTTCATCTGTCGCCACAATATCTGCAATAAAACCTTCTTTAAGTTGCCCTAATTTGCCTTCCATATCTAATAATTTAGCATTAGTTATCGTTGCCGATTGGATTGAAAACATTTCAGACCAACCTGTTTCTACCATATACCCAAACTCTTTAGCATTTTCACCATGAGGAAATACACCAGCATCTGTACCAAATGCTATATTTACTTTTTCCTTATAAACCATAGCAAATGTTTCTCTTAACGCCGCATCTATCTTTTGTATTTTCGGAATTATAATTTCTGGATAATACCCAGGAATTTTAGCTTGCTTAGCAACATATCTACCAGCAGATAAAGTGGGTACTAAATACGTATTGTATTTTTTCATTAAGAGTGCCGTTTCTTTATCCATTAAAGAACCATGTTCTATTGTTTGTACCCCCGCTTTAATAGCACGCTGCATACCTTCTTTTCCATGAGCATGAGCGGCAACAGACATCCCGTACTCATTAGCCGTTTTTACAATTTCGTTCACTTCGTCTTGAGTAAATTGAGGATTATGTCCATTTTTACTAACACTCAATACGCCACCAGTAGCTGTTATTTTTATAACATCGGCACCATTTTTATAACGTTGTCTTACTGCTTTTCTAGCATCTGCAGGACTATTAATAACACCTTCAGCAGGCCCAGGATCTCCCATTAATATTTTCTTTCTACCATTGGTAGGATCGGCATGACCTCCAGTTGTTCCTATTGCTTTTTCAGCAGTAAAAATACGCGGACCAGGTACTTTCCCTTTAGCAATCGCTTTTTTAATAGCTACGTTCACACCACTTCCTCCTAAATCTCTTACTGTAGTAAATCCTGCTAATAAAGTTCTTTTAGCAATTTCGGCAGCAGTAAAAGCAACATCAGCTTCATTTTGTGTAAACTCTTCTAAGTATCGTGTAGGACTCGTTTCGCCTTCAATATGCACATGCATATCTATTAATCCAGGCATTACAGTCTTAGATTTTAAATCAATAACAACATCTGTGCTATTTTCGGCAGTTAGGAACCCATTTTTAATGGATTCAATCTTGGTTCCGTTAACAATTATCGTTTTATTAATAAGCACTTTTCCTTTTTCAGTATCTATAATCTTTCCACATTGTAAATAGGTTTTTTGAGCATTTACTATTAATGTAAAAATAAAAAATAGACTAAAAATAACTTGTTTCATAACTGTGAGGGATTTTTAAAGTTGTTGCTGCCATTTCCATGCAGAAAGCATCGCATCATCCAGAGAAGACTCAGCTTTCCACCCCAATTCATTATTAGCTTTGTGAGTATCTGCATAAGCAGAGACCACATCACCTTCTCGTCTTGAGGTTATTTTGTAATTTAATTTTTTATTAGAAACGCGTTCAAACGACTGTATCACTTCTAATACAGAGCTCCCTTTACCAGTTCCTATGTTAAACACCTCATTATTACTTTTATTTTTATTTTGTAAAAGACGTTGAAGTGCCACCACATGAGCTTTTGCTAAATCTACAACATGAATATAATCACGAATACACGTTCCATCTTTTGTTTGATAATCGTCTCCAAATACCGATAATTGTTCGCGCATGCCTACACCTGTTTGCGTAATAAATGGCACTAAATTTTGAGGCACTCCTATAGGTAACTCACCTATTTTAGCTGTTTTATGAGCTCCTATAGGGTTAAAATAGCGCAAAGAAATGGCTTTCATTTTAGGGTTTACTTTACAAGCATCTGTAATAATATCTTCACCTATTTTTTTTGTGTTTCCATAAGGAGATTCTGCTTGTTTTACTGGAGCATCTTCAGAAATCGGCATTTTTTCGGCTTGACCATAAACGGTACAAGACGAACTAAATATAAAATTAGAATTTTTTAATTTCTGTACTTCTTGAAGTACATAAACCAAAGTATTTATATTATTCTCATAATAAAGCAATGGTTTTTCGACACTTTCTCCTACAGCTTTACTTGCTGCGAAATGAATAACTCCTTTAATATCTTGATGTTTTAAGAAAAAAGCTTCAACAGTTTGCTTATTCTTTAAATCTAGTTTTTCGAATTCTAGTTTCTTTCCTGTTATTGCTGTAATACCATCAAGAACATTAATTGATGAATTAGATAAATCATCAATAATAATAACATTATAGCCCTTATTTTGTAATTCGACAACCGTGTGAGAACCTATAAACCCTAACCCACCTGTTACTAATATTTTATCCATTTACAAATTCTAAAATCTTATTAGTTATATATTCTATTTGTTCGTTATCTAATTCGGTGTGCATTGGTAAAGAGATTACTTCTTTAATAAGCTGATTGGTTACTTTAAAATTAGACTCTTCGTAACTAGAATTAGCATATGCCTTTTGCTTATGTAAAGGAATTGGATAATAGACTCCGCAAGGAATACCGTTATCATTTAAATGTTTAACTAACCCATCTCGATCTACATCCTTAACTTTTAAAGTATATTGATGGAAAACATGGCAATTACAGCTATCACAAATGCCTTCACATCCATTTACCGTTTTTGGTGTTTCTATTTTATCGTGATTGGCAAATGCTTTATTGTATTTTCTAGCTGCATCACGTCGTGCATTATTATAAGTATCTAAATGCGGTAGTTTGGCATCTAAAACCGCTGCTTGAATAGAATCTAACCTTGAGTTTACTCCAACAACATCATGGTGATAACGTTTATACATTCCATGATTTACAATACCTCTAAGTATATGCGCTAAATCGTCATCGTTAGTAAAAATAGCACCTCCATCTCCATAACAACCTAAATTTTTTGAAGGAAAAAACGAAGTAGAAGCCACATGCCCTATTGTTCCTGATTTTTGTTTTTCACCATTACTATAAGTATAATCTGCACCAATACCTTGAGCGTTATCCTCTATTACATATAAATCATGTTCTTTAGCTATAGCCATTAACGCTTCCATATTTGCACATTGCCCAAATAAATGTACAGGAATAATTGCTTTAGTTTTAGGAGTTATCGCTTTCTTAACGGCTTCAATATCTATATTAAAATTATCAGGATCAACATCAACCAAAACTGGAGTTAAATTTAAAAGTGCAATGACCTCAACCGTTGCAGCGAAAGTAAAATCGGCAGTGATAACCTCATCTCCTGATTTTAAACCTAATCCCATCATTGCGATTTGTAATGCATCTGTACCATTAGCACATGGGATAACATGTTTTACACCTAAATAACGCTCTAAGTTTTTTTGGAATTCATGAACTTTTGGACCGTTTATATAAGTTGAAGTATTTAAAACGTCTTGAATAGAGCTATCTACTACATTTTTTATCCCTTTATATTGACCTTTAAGATCAACCATTTGAATTTTATTCACGTACTTGAATTTAATATTATTTACACAATGCGTTGGCAACGAAATTACAAAATTCGCAAATGGTAAACAATGAATTGTTTATTTTAGCACAAATGTATTTTTAATTGAATTTTCTATATTGTTCTATAATTCAAATCGCTCATTTTTTTTTAAAATGTAGCGCGCCTTTTAACAACAAAATTAAACTTGGCGTAAAGGGCCGTTCCAAAACTTTTTCAATATTAAAAAAGGCGATTCTACCTAGTGACAAAATGTTATGGTTCCATTGTGCTTCTTTGGGTGAATACGAACAAGGCCTTCCTGTTTTTAAGGAATTACGCAAAGATTACCCCAAACATAAAATTATATTAAGCTTTTTCTCTCCTTCAGGTTATGAAATAAAAAAAAATAATTCAATAGCAGATGTCGTTGTTTACCTTCCTTTAGATTTAAAAAAGAATGCAAAACAGTTTTTAGATCTTGTACAACCTGAATTAACTATTTTTGTGAAATATGAAATATGGCCAATTTTTTTAAGTGAATTAAAAAAAAGAAAGCACAGAACTGTATTAATTTCGGCATTATTTAGGAGCAATCACTCATTTTTTAAGCCTTATGGCAAAATTATAAGACAAGCTTTGTTTTCATTTGATCATATTTTTACCCAAAATAACGAATCTAAAGAATTACTAGAAAAAATAGGTTACAAGTCGGTTTCTGTCTCTGGAGACACGCGTTTTGATCGCGTGATACAACAATTAGAACAAGATAACACCCTTGAATTTATTAAATTGTTTAAACAAGATAAACTATGTATTGTAGCTGGTAGCACTTGGCATGAAGACGAACAGTTTCTTGTAAATTATATTAATGAAACGACATTAGATACTAAATTTATAATTGCTCCTCATAATATTAAACAAAACCAAATTAATCAACTAAAGAAAAGTATCAATAAAAAAACAATTTTGTTTTCTGAAAAGACAGATAAAGAGTTTTCAAACCATCAAGTCTTTATAATTGACACTATTGGAATACTCTCCAAGATATACAACTATGCAGACATTGCCTATATTGGTGGAGCTATTGGAAAAACTGGACTTCATAACACTTTAGAGGCTGCAATATTTGAAATCCCAATAGTAATTGGTAATAATTATTCTAATTTCCCTGAGGCTTCTGATATGATTAAAAACAGTGGCATGTATTCTATTTCTAATCAAACAGAGCTAAATAATAGTTTTAACTCTCTTATTAAAGACCCTGAAAAGCGTAAGTATTCAGGTCAACAAAATCTTAAATATATTATAAAATATAAAGGTGCAGTAGTCCAAATCATGAATTATCTGCGTAAATAATAATATGATTTAACATTTAACCAAAACTGTTAAAATTGTTAAAAAAATATAATATATTGCAATTATGCAAGCATAACGTTTGCATGTAAACATGAAAATCAAAACAAATGAAAAAATTACTTTTAAGCCTAAGTTTAATATTTGCTATGGGTGTATCTATTACTTCTTGTAGAGAAGTTAAAGAAAATGTAGATAGTGCAGGAGACGCAATAGAAAGCGCAGCAGATGCTACTAAAGATGCAGCCGGAAACGCTGTTGATGCGGCTGGTAATGCAGTAAACAACGCTAAAGATGCGGCAGGAAATGCTGTTGATGCAGCTGGTAACGTTATTGAAGGTGCTAAAGATGCCGCTGGTAACGCTGTTGATGCGGCTGGTAATGTTATTGAAGGCGCTAAAGATGCAGCTGGAAATGCTGTTGATGCGGCTGGTAACGCAGTAAACAATGCTAAAGATGCAGCTGGAAATGCTGTTGATGCGGCTGGTAACGCAGTAAAAAATGCTAAAGACGCGGCGGGAAACGCTGTTGATGCGGCTGGTAATGCAGTAAACAATGTTAAAGATGCGGCAGGAAATGCTGTTGATGGAGCAAAAAAGACAGCTACTGATGCAACTAAAGATGCTGCGAATAAAGTAGGAAACAAAGTAGATCAAATTAAGAAGAACTAATTTTTCACTTCCTTATAAAACAAAAAACCAGAACTTAACGTTCTGGTTTTTTTTGTTTTGTACTATTTTAATAAGATAGTAATAAGCTACTATTTCTTATTAGCATCATTAATATACTTCTTTAAAGCCATCGTCATTGAAGGTGTTTCAGGTGTTGGAGCAGATATATCTACTCTTAGTCCTTTAGCCTCTACAGCTTTAATTGTTGTATTTCCAAAAACAGCAATTCTTGTATCATTTTGCTTAAAATCTGGAAAATTATGAAATAATGATTCTATTCCTGACGGACTAAAGAACACTAATATATCATAATATACATTTGCCAAATCTGACAAATCACTTATAACCGTTTTATAAAAAACGGCTTCTTTCCAGTTAATTCCTAACTCATTAAGAATTTTAGGGACTTCAGGTTTTAATTTATCTGTTGTAGGTAATAAGAATGTTTCATCCTTATACTTTTTAATTAATGGAGATAACTCTGCAAATGTACGTTTACCAACATAAATCTTACGTTTTCTATAAACGACATACTTTTGAAGATAATAAGCAACTGCTTCAGATTGGCAAAAATACTTCATTGAATCTGGCACTTTAAAACGCATTTCTTCAGCAACTCTAAAGAAATGATCTACAGCATTCCTACTTGTAAGAATTATAGCAGTAAAAGACGTTAAATCTACTTTTTGTTGTCTTATTTCTTTTGAAGGAACGCCTTCTACGTGTATGAATGGACGAAAATCAATTTTTACTTTTTGCTTCTCTTGAAGGTCAAAATAAGGCGAATTTTCAATTTTAGGTTCTGGTTGGGATACTAAAATAGTCTTCACTTTCATATATGGCTGTATTTTAAACCCTTATTAGCTTGTAACTGTTTTGTACAAGATAATATAGGGGGAAATTTCAAGTGTGCAAAGATACAAAATAAAATAAAAAATATTCTTTTTAATTACAATTTGATTGCGTTTATAAAAAAAATAAAGTCCTACAGCATTAACTAGAAGTAAAAAAATCACTATTGAAATGATTCCTATTTGAGTTAATCTAACACTATAAACCAAGAAAATGTTTATTGGCAACAACAATATCCCTATAAAATTACGGTAACTTATTTTTTGAAAAATATAGTCATTAACTATTCCTTCTATATCTAATGCACTACTCAATAATCGCTCTGTTAGCACTTTTATAAGAAAAAAAACGCCTATGACTATGGTAAACTTAAAAATATTAAATTGACTTATACTTCCAGTATTAGTAATAAACCCCCAAGACAGGTAGCAAAAAACACCTAAACCTATAATTAAATTACTAAAAAGTAACGCTTCAAAAGTATCTAAAAACTTTTGCTCACGAGAAAATACTTTAACATACCTAAAGTTAATTAGTAATAAAGTAAATTCTTTAAAACGTTTAGAATAAACAATTTTTGTTATCGTTAATAATAATAAACAAATAACAAATAATATTGTAAAAATCTCTGTTGATGTTATAGTTCTTAACATGGCATAAAATTATTACAATTATTTATAGATCACACACAAATTATTAAGGAATATTTAAAAAAAAGTAATACTCAAATATGTACATTTGCTTAAAATTCAAAGTTTTTAATCGAAACGTAGTATTTCGATTTTTAACTTAGCAACTAAAGAGAGAGACTTTTAAACAAATGAAAGACGCTATAGTCATCATTCCAACTTATAATGAGATTGAAAACATTGAGGCTATTATTAATGCTGTATTCTCATTGTCAAAAACCTTTGATGTACTAGTGGTAGATGACAACTCTCCCGATTTAACTGGAGAAGCCGTAAAATTACTTCAAAAAAAATACCCATACCAATTGTTTTTAGAATCACGAACCGAAAAATCTGGTTTAGGAACTGCTTACATTCATGGTTTTAAATGGTCCTTAGAAAACAACTATCAATATATTTTTGAAATGGATGCCGATTTTTCGCATAATCCAAAAGATTTAATTAGACTTTACAATACGTGTCATATTGAAAAGGCAGACATTGCCATTGGCTCACGTTACATTAAAGGCGTTAACGTCGTAAACTGGCCTCTTAGCAGGGTTATACTATCCTATGGAGCTTCTATATATGTTAGATTAATTACAGGAATGAAAATTAAGGATACAACTGCTGGTTTCATATGCTATAAAAGGCACGTATTAGAGGCTTTAAATTTAGATGAAATTAAATTTGCTGGTTATGCTTTCCAAATAGAAATGAAATTCAAAGCTTACTTAAAACAATTTACAATAAAAGAAATACCAGTTATATTTACAGATCGAGTTAAAGGAGAATCTAAATTAAGTTCAGGAATTATTTCTGAAGCTATTTTTGGCGTCATAAAAATGCGATTTAATAGCTTATTTCAAAAATAAAAAAGGATTATGGAGCAGAAAAAAACACTTATTAAAAATGCCAAAATTGTAAATGAAGGTTCAATTTTTAATGGAGATATATTAATTGAAGGAGAGCATATTGTTAAGATTGCAGAATCAATCCCTTCTAAATCTGCTGATATAACTATTGTAGATGCTGAAGGTAATTATGTTTTCCCTGGAATTATAGATGATCAAGTACACTTTAGAGAACCTGGACTTACTCATAAAGGGAATATCAAAAGTGAGTCTAGAGCTGCAATTGCTGGAGGTATTACTTCTTTTATTGAAATGCCAAATACAAACCCTCAAGCAACAACCATAGAAGAATTAGATAAAAAATTCGACACCGCTTCTCAAACCGCCTACGCAAATTATTCATTTATGTTTGGAGGCACAAACGATAATTTAGACGAAATTTTAAAAGTAGATCCAAAAAAGGTAGCGGCTCTAAAACTATTTTTAGGTTCTTCTACTGGAAATATGCTTGTAGATGATCCAGAGGTTATTGAAAACATATTCTCTAATACCGATTTATTAATTGCTGTGCATTGCGAAGATGAAACAACAATAAAAGCAAACACCGAAAAATATATTAATCAATTTGGTGAAGATATACCCATAAAATACCATCCAATTATTAGAAGTGAAGAGGCTTGTTATTTATCATCTTCAAAAGCCATTGAGTTAGCAAAAAAAACAGGAGCTAGACTTCATGTTTTTCATTTATCGACTGGAAAAGAAACACAATTGTTTTCTAATAAAATACCCCTTGCCGAAAAGAAGATTACAGCAGAAGTATGTATCCATCATTTATGGTTTTGCGATGAAGATTATGATGAAAAAGGCACCTTCATTAAATGGAACCCAGCCGTAAAAACAGCTAACGATAGAGATTTATTGCTAAAGGCGCTTCTAGATGATCGTATTGATGTTATTGCTACAGATCATGCACCACATACTCTTGAAGAAAAAAACAACACATACACTAAAGCCCCCTCTGGTGGCCCATTAGTACAACATGCATTACCAGCTATATTAGAAATGCACCACCAAGGTAAAATTTCGATAGAAAAAATAGTAGAAAAAATGTGCCATAACCCAGCTATTTTATTTCAAATTGAAAAACGAGGTTATGTAAAAGAAGGTTATTTTGCCGATTTAGTTATTGTAAACCTTAATCACCCATGGACTGTAAAAAAAAATAATATCCTATATAAATGTGGATGGTCTCCATTTGAAGGCAACACCTTTAAATCAAGAATATCTCACACTTTTGTAAATGGAAATTTAGCATTTTCTAATTTTAAAATTAATGAAAACAGATATGCTAAACAACTAACCTTTAATAGATGAAACTAAGATTTATATACCTATTCTTAATAGTACTTGTAACGTCTTGTTATAAAATTGAGCGACCAGAAAAGCCTAAACATTTTATTACTAAAGATAAAATGATAGCTATTTTAGTAGATATTTCTTTAATAAATTCGGCTAAAAGCGTTAACAAGAAAGTAATAGAAAAAAACGGTATTATTCCTGACGAATACATATACAAAACACATGGGATAGACAGTGTTATTTTTGCTGAAAACAACGAATACTACGCCTACAAAATAAGTGAATATCAAGACATATATACTAAAGTAAAAGACAGCCTAGACAAGCTAAAAAAGAAATATAAAGCGATAGAAGCTATAGAAAAAGCCAAGAAAGCTAAAAAAGATTCTATAAAAAAGGCAGGGAAAATCAAATCGAAACCGGAAAAACTTCAAAAAATAAAAGATATTAATAAAATCAAATCTTCAAATAAAAATGAAGACAACAAACACGAAGAAATGTGACTTCGACTTCGCTCAGCCACCAAAACAACTTCGCTCAGCCAATGAAACAACTTCTCTCTGACTCAAAATAATTCAATTATGATTGATTATAAAAATCTAACTAATTGGCCGCTCCTTAAATTCAATTTAGTTAATTGATTATCAGCAAAATAAGTTGTATTTTTATTTATTTGCGTTGACTTTAATTGGTTTTATGTTCGTTTAAAAAATGTTTTGCTGTTATTTCTAAAACCTCATTTATTGGAGTAAATTTAAATTTAAGCGATTCGTTAATCTTAGTAGTATCATAAATTGATGTTATACACAATATTCTTGCTAAGTTCTTACTCAAAACACGTCGTTTACCAGTAAGTTTGTGTTTTAACCAGTCTGCTCTCCATGCCAAACTTAATAAACGCGGGGTGGCTTTCTTCTTTGGTGGATTCACCTTTAATAATTTAGCCACTTCAAAAATTAATGATTTATAACTCCTATTTTCTGCAACCAAAATAAAACGCTCATTTACGATAGCGCTTTTCATTAATTCAATCATAGAATTAGCAACATCGTTTACAGATACATATCCAACACTTCCAGAGGGATAATAATTAAGTCCATTGTTTATCTGCTTAAAAATACTACCACTACCATAATTCCAAATTCCTGGACCTAATATAACACCTGGGTTAACTATTACAGCGTCTAAACCTTCTTGCGTCCCTCTCCAAACTTCTAATTCCGCCCCATACTTAGTAATTCCATAAACATTATTTTCTGCTTCAGGGTCCCAAGCAGTAGTTTCTGTTATTTTTTGATTTTTTTTAGGCTCTCCAATAGCCGCAACACTACTTATGTAACATAATTTTTTAATCTTATTACTAATACACAAATTCACAATGTTTGCAGTACCTTCAATATTTGTTATTCTTAAAAGTTCAAATTTATTAGGCTCAAAAGAAACAAATGCTGCACAATGATAAACATATGTAACTCCAATAAAAGCATTTTCCAACAAAGGAATATCATTAAGATCTGCTTTAACCCATTCTATTTTCGAAAATAAATCATCAACATTTTCAGTGTAATAAGAAAAAATTCGCTTAACTACTTCTAATTTTTTTTCTTGCCTATAAATAGCGCGAACCGACTTCTTACTCTCTAATAGTTTGAATAGCAAATGAGCACCTACAAATCCTGTTCCTCCTGTGATTAAAATCATGATACTAATGTAAAATTATCTATTATTGCATCCTAATTATGCATTGATTTTTATCTTTGCGTTTTTAACACCATTTCTAAATAGAAATTATCAATTTCATTCTATTCTAAAATGGCAAATAAATTTCTGAATTAAAATAACACGAAACAATGGCTAACGAATTTGTAGAGGAATTAAAGTGGAGAGGAATGGTACATGATATCATGCCAGGAACTGAAGAACAGTTAAATAAAGAAATGACATCGGCTTATATTGGTTTCGATCCTACATCTGATTCTTTACATATTGGAAGTTTAGTTCCTATTATATTGTTAGTGCATTTAGAAAAAGCTGGACACAAACCTATTGCGCTTGTTGGAGGAGCTACGGGTATGATTGGTGATCCTTCAGGAAAAAGTGATGAACGTAATTTATTAGACGAAGCAACTCTTGCTCATAATGTGGCAGGAATTAAGAGTGTTTTATCTCGTTTTTTAGATTTTAATTCTACTAAAAAAAACGCACCTGTTTTAGTAAACAACTACGACTGGATGAAAAACTTCTCTTTTATTGATTTTGCTAGAGATGTTGGAAAGCGTATTACAGTAAACTACATGATGGCTAAAGATTCTGTAAAGAAACGTTTATCTGGAGAAGAAGGAAATATAGGAATGTCTTTTACTGAATTTACTTACCAGTTAATACAAGGTTACGATTTTTATCATTTACACAAAGTAATGTCTTGTAAATTACAAATGGGAGGCAGTGATCAATGGGGAAATATAACGACAGGAACAGAATTGGTTAGACGAATGAATGTTGGTAATGAGGCAGCAAAAGCCTATGCTATGACTTGCCCTTTAATTACAAAAGCAGATGGTTCTAAATTTGGAAAAAGTGAAGGGGGAAACATCTGGCTAGATCCAAACAAAACTTCAATATATAAGTTTTATCAATTTTGGTTAAATACTAGTGATGAAGATGCCGAAAAGTATATTAAAATATTTACCTTTTTAGACAAAGGCACCATTACTTCTATAGTAAAAGAACACAAAGAAACACCTCACCTTCGTCTTTTACAAAAACGTTTAGCCGAAGAAGTCACTACTTTTGTACATTCTAAAACTGATTATGAAAATGCAGTAAAAGCATCAACAATATTATTCAGCAAAGATTTTAAAAATGATATTCAATCATTGGATGAAAACTTATTTTTAGATGTATTTGAAGGCGTACCTCAAGCAGAAATTTCTTTAATAGATTTAAATGATGGATTAGATATGATTGCAGCATTATCTGCTAAAACTAATTTTTTAGGATCTAACGGGGAAGCTAGACGTGCATTAAAAGAAAACGCAGTTTCTGTTAATAAGACAAAGGTAAATGACAGCTATACGCTTTCATCAAAAGATTTAATAAACGATAGATATATTATTTTAAATAAAGGAAAAAAGAACACTTATATTTTGAAAGTGGTTTAGGTTTGAAATTTGACTATTGATGTTTTAGCATTAATGATAAGTCACGGTCATAAACTATTGAAAAAACACTAATTAAATCATGGGTTTATTTCATTGCGAATAATACCTGACTCAAAAAGTTCTTTGAACAAATCAAATTGCTCTTTTGACAGATTGAGTTTTTCTCGATCTAAAATATTTTGAGTTTTTTTTAATAGCTTAGTTTGATATTCTGTTCGTTTATCTTCATTCAAAACAGATAATAATGCATCCATTTGAACTCTTAAAACTGCAATTACAGCTTGATTTCCAATTTTACTAACTTCTTCATTATTCATATATAATTTTTAACTAATTTAATAAATTAATTGTTTCAGCTGCCAATGTTGGTGTTTTTCACCAACATTTTTTCAATATTAAACTTTCACGAACAAGAAGAGGTGTCTAAATAATTCGGTGCAATCGGCAATATTGCGCTTAGAAACACATGATGTGAAATTTAGGTATAATTCATGGGATCCCACCTGGGGCGGAATTAATTCAACCAGCTTTGTTTCTTTCTCGCTTTGCGCTTGGAAATAAAGAGCTTCACTAAAAGGGAGAAGCCTGCAAGCAACTAAGCAATACAGGCTTCAAGTAATTAGTCAACCAACTAAAAACTAACTTTAAATATTTTAACTAACTAATCTGTTTTAGAAATTGTTTTCCATAAACGATCAGCCTTTTCTTTTAATTCATCTGGGTTATTTTCTCGCCATGATTCTAAGGTATTTACTCCCCAAGAATTATAAAACAAATAGAGTTTACCATCTCTAATCTCAAAAGTTTCAGGATCTACTGATACTTTTTTTCCTTTTTCAGCAATTGCATAAGCACAATAACCTCCATATTGAGGCAAATACTTATCGGGATTGGCTTTAAATTTGATTAAATTTTCTTGTGAAGAAAACTTAAATTTTAAGCCGCGCAAATATAGTGTATTTTTTTCATCCCCTATCTCTGGTTTATTAGAAAAATAAGAAATTAAATCATATCCTTCTGCAACAAATCCTTTTTTTGTATTAAAATCTACATAAGGCTCTTCACTTTGAGCTTGAAGAGATAAACTTCCTATAAAAAAAGCGATAAAAAATAACTTCATTCTCCCATAGTCTAAGTTAATTTAAAATCATTACAAAATTGTTAAAATTATATTAACAATAAATTACAACCTCTTAAATCACTAGTATCAAAGCGTCCTAAAATTTCATGTTTTGTAGAGCTTAACTTCCTTCCCAAATCTTGAGTTGCAATAAAAGAACAAGAATTAATATTTGCTAAGTCTATAATATTAATCCCTCCCGTTTTTTTATCTTTTTGAAGTGTTAATGCATCTTCTGGATCTCTAATTAGTATTTTCATCCAATTCGGACAATTAAAAACCCCTTCTCCCATAGAATAACCTTGACTTAAGAGTTCTGTCATTCCATATTCACTATGTATGTGATTCACCCCAAATCCTTTTTTTAGAATATCATGTAGTTCTTCACGAATAAGCTCTTTTCTTCTTCCTTTCATCCCGCCAGTTTCCATAATAACAGTCGTGTTTAAATTAAATTTAAACTGCTCAACTAAATCTAAAAGAGCAAAAGAGACACCAATAAGCAACACTTTTTTTCCTTCTGAATCTAATCTTAATAAAGTGTTTTTCAATTCTAAAAAATTATCTAAATAAAACCCGCTTTCTGGCTGTTTAGATTGTTTTATTAGAGCGTCTACCATGTAGATTAATGAAGAGCCTTCTCGTTCTAAATAACTAGGCAACAATGCTAAAATCACATAATCTTCGCTATTTCCATAAAATTGATTAAAACTTTTATTAAAGCTTTTCTCATAAAGACCAAGATCTGTAACATAGTGATTACTTACTTGAGCTCCCGTTGTTCCACTACTAGTAAATGTTTTAAGTATGGTTTCTTTACTACTAACTACGTGATGTGTTTTAAAAAACTGAATTGGCAAAAACGGAATATCTTCTACCCTATTTATATCACTAGGGTTTTTATATAGCAAATCGCAAAAAGAACGGTACACCCTATTATTCTCAAACTGATATTGAAAAACCTCTAGAGCCAATTTATTAAAATTAGCATCTGTGTTTATATTAAAAATAGCGTCTGTATCAAACATGTATTACAAAAGTATAGAAAATAAAAAGAGGCTGTCTAAAAAGTTAAAAACATAGCTAAATGTCTGGTTGAGCGCAGTCGAAACCTACTAATTATCAATAGATCTTTAGTTCTCGACTGCGCTCGAACGGACAGAAATAATACTTTTAAGACAGCCCCTTTTAAAAAAATTAATATGTAATGCGTTATTTAATTATTAATCGCTTAACCACAGAAGCATTATTCTGCGAAACTTTCAATAGGTAAATACCACTATTTAAACTAGAAACATCTAAACGATTACCAGTTAAAACTTCTGACATCACTTGTTTACCTAATAGGTCGTAAATAGTTATATCTACTAGGTTCTCAAATCCAGTTTCAACAATTACGATATCTCTTGCCGGATTTGGATAAATACGAATCTCTGAAGCCTGAAAAGTTTCATTAGATAAAACAATATCGTAATTTCCAATTCCTCCCATTATAGTTTCAAATGTCTCAGATCCACCTTGGCAAACTCCTAACTCATTTAATGTAGAAACACTAGGAATCATCCAATTAGACATCGTAAAAGTTCCATCTGGTAACGTTCCATTTATTCTTCTCGCATAAGAATCTTTATATTCCCATAAAGAAGCTGTACCATCTACTCCATCAATTCCATATTGATCAATAACCATTGAAGTTGTTGTTTCTATAATTCTAATTCGATCATCTCCATTTAGATTCATTACTCCAGAGATCAAAACTGGAGAAGATAAAGCTGAAGGAAATTCAGATTCAAAAGCAACATCACTAGTAGACGTTGTAACATATACAAAACCGTCTGTCACTATTCCAAAAGAAGATAAATCTGTTGTGCTTCCCCAATCGGTATTAGCATTAGTTTGATTTTCTAAAGAAAATAAAGAAAAATCAACCGTTCCTTTAGCAAAAATCTCTAAAAGCTTAGGGGTTCCACCTGCACAATCCCCGTCTACTATTGCAGTTAGTATTGGCGTTTGACCATAAGAAATACTTACCATCAAAAATGTAAACAAAAAGTAAATTTTTTTCATAATATATAAGTTTGAATTTAACCCAACAAATATACATTAGATAACACATCTAAACACTTTCATTACATGAATTTTATATAAATTTAATGATATAGTAATAAAGCTTTGAATACAAAAAAACAATCTTTTGTTTTTAACCTCTTTAAGACACAGTATGTTATAGAATTGTTATCATTTCACATCACCTTTAATCTTAAGGGATTAGTCTTATCTTTACAGTATTAAAAGTGATGAATTTCTATGAATAAGAATGATATAAAGATTTTATTAGTAGATGATGAACCAGACATCCTAGAGATTGTAGGTTATAACCTTTCTAGTGAAGGGTATCAAATAATTACTGCCGAAAACGGATTCGAAGCAGTAAAAAAAGCTAAAAAACACAAACCTCAACTTATCATTTTAGATGTGATGATGCCAGAAATGGATGGGATTGAAGCTTGCGAAAAAATTCGTAAAATACCAGAATTAAGCAGTACTATAATCACTTTTTTAACCGCTCGAGGAGAAGATTACTCTCAAGTAGCTGGTTTCGATGCTGGAGCAGATGATTATATTACCAAACCCATTAAACCCAAAGTGTTAACGAGCAAAGTAAAAGCACTTTTAAGACGTTTAAAAGAAGATGATTCCTCTTCTAATATTATTAAAGTAGGTAATTTAACTATAAATAGAGACGAATATAAAATTGTTCTTAATGAAGAAGAAATTATACTTCCTAGAAAAGAATTTGAACTTCTATCATTACTCGCTTCTAGACCTGGAAAAGTATTTAAACGAGAAGATATTTTAGACAAAGTATGGGGAAACGAAGTTATCGTTGGAGGACGTACTATAGATGTTCACATTCGCAAACTTCGTGAAAAAATTGGAGACGATTGTTTTAAAACCGTAAAAGGAGTAGGTTATAAATTTGTAAATTAGCCCAATAGAATTTTACCTATTACACATCCTTGAAACTTACAAGAACATATCGCTTTGCAATAAAGACATCGTTTTATATCACTTTGTTTTTAGCGCTTTTAATGGGGCTATTCTTATCTGTTTTTTATCACCTTGAAATTGTTCCTTTAATCGTATTTACAATTGTATGTTATTTTATATGCTTTGTAATAATTCAAATTCGTGTCGAACGCTTTATTTACCGCAGAGTTAAAAATATTTATGATGATCTTAAACTTTTAGAATCTGCAAATTTCACTAAAGAAAGTATTACGACAGACATGGGTACACTTACTCAAGAGATCGATAAATATGCTAGAAATAAAAAACTAGAAATTGAAACCCTAAAAGTAAGAGAAGAGTATCGAAAAGAGTTTTTAGGGAATGTTTCTCATGAATTAAAAACCCCTCTATTTACAGTTCAAGGTTATATTCTTACACTACTAGACGGTGGTTTAAATGACCCTAAGGTTCTTGAAAAATATTTAGGTCGTGCAAATAAAGGTGTAGAACGATTAATTTATATCGTTAAAGACCTAGATATGATTACGAAGCTTGAAGTAGGCGATTTAAGCTTAAATATTGAGAAATTCGATATTATTGATCTGGTGAAGAATGTTTTTGAACTTTTCGAGATGAAAGCATCAAAAAAAGAAATTACATTAACTTTTGATAGACATTATGAAACACCTGTATATGTTAATGCAGATCAAGAACGTATTCAACAAATACTTTCTAATTTAATAGTAAACTCTATAAAATATGGGAGTGAGAGAGGAACTACTGAAATTAGCATAGAAAATTTAATAAAAAACAAGGTTATTGTTAGAGTAACAGATAATGGAGAAGGTATTGAAGCAGAAAACATTCCGCGTTTATTTGAACGTTTCTATCGAGTAGATAAAAGTGGTTCTAGAAAAGAAGGTGGTTCAGGTTTAGGACTGGCAATTGTAAAACATATTATTGAAGCGCATGATGAGCGTATTTATGTAGAAAGCGAATATAATGTGGGTAGTGAATTTTCATTTACTCTCGAAAAAAGTAAATAGTTCACTAAAATTAGTAGTTGTTTCCGTTCTCTTAAACCCTTTGTAATTATCTATTTGCTTAAGTTTTTCTAAATTAAAATGATTTTGTTTACAATAGGGAGCTATTCCTTTTAAAAGCAATGATTCTGCTAAGTATTCTTGTTCAGATTGCCCTGGTGTTGGAATAAAAAATACTTGTTTCTCTAATGCTGCTAAATCCATAATTGTAGTATAACCAGATCGAGATATAATTAGTTTACTAGAATTAATAGCTACTTCTAAATCATGAGAAGTCATAAAGTTATAAATTGTAAACTGGTTAACTTTCAAAGTCGTCTGTTTAGTTTCTATTTTTCCTTTTACAAATAAAATTTCACCTTCATAATCTTTTAATTCTTTTAATAATTTCTCTTCTAACAATTGCCGCTGTGGTTCTGGTCCAGAAAGCAAAACCATTATATCATATTTCTTTTCTACTGTTTTTTTAACCATACGGCTTAAAGGACCAATATAAATTGCTTTTAATTCCTTTTCCTTTGAAAATAAATGCCCTAATTTTCCAGATAGATTAGGTTCCTTTTCAAAATCTGGAACCCAAACGGTGTCAAATTTCTTAAGAAACTGTTGATGAACTTTACTTGTTGCTTTAGATGTATTTCCACTTAAAACATGAAGCTGATGTGTTATAAAAACTGAAGGTACTCTATCGCTCCTAACCCCAAACCTATTATCCGAAATTATTCCTGAAAGATTAAACTCGTCTACGATTCTATCTATTTGCTTTTTTTCAGCGATAATTGCCTTATATATCTTTTTAGATTGTTTAAATAATACCCATTTAAAAAAGCGGCTATTCTTAGCATATTTAATATTATAACCCGTTAAGGGTAAGAAAATAAGTTTCGGAAACTCTTTTCTTAACAATTCTAAAGACGCTCCATCACTAGCTATTATAGGTTCATAGTTATTTTCTAGTAATGCATTGATTATTGGAATGCATCTAGTTGCATGTCCAATACCCCAATTTAAAGGCGCTACAAGAATTCGTTTTTTCAAGAGTACTTATTTTCGTTTAAAAATTTAATTTAGAGAATCTTCTTAACTTTTATCTTTAATTTCAAAGATAATCATAAACATCTCTTATATATTTCCTTAATTTTACCGAAAATTTAATATCAGGAGTGGGAAGCAAAAATAAATTAAAACGATTTAAAGAAAATGAAACGTTTGAAAATGTGTTTCAGCCTAGTAGAGACGAACTAGTAGATCAAACATATCCATTAAAAGGAAATTGGAATACGACTTTTTTTAAAAACAACAACCCTTTAGTTTTAGAATTAGGATGTGGAAAAGGCGAGTATACTGTTGCACTAGCTAAAAAATTTCCAAACAAAAACTTTATTGGTATTGATATTAAAGGGGCACGTTTTTGGAGAGGAGCCAAAACAGCAATTGAAGAAAAAATTCCTAATGCCGCTTTTTTGCGTACTCAAATTGAGTTAATTGAATATGCATTTGCAGAAGCAGAGGTCGATGAAATATGGATCACTTTTCCTGATCCTCAAATTAAATATAAGCGCACAAAACATAGAATGACAAATTCTGAGTTTTTAAAACGTTACAAAACTGTTTTGAAACCTAATGGTGTTATGAATCTAAAAACCGATAGCGAATTTATGCATGGCTATACCTTAGGTTTATTACATGGTGAAGGTCACGAAGTATTATACGCAAATCATAATGTTTATAAACAAGAAGGCAGCCCAGAAGAAGTTACAAGTATTCAAACCTATTACGAAAGTCAATACCTTAAAGAAGACAAACCAATTACGTATATTAGGTTTAAAATTAAATAGCATTGAATATAACTATCGTATTTTTTTCAAGTCTACTTATTGCTATTATTGGCGTTATCCCTCCAGGATTACTTAATATGACTGCTGCAAAAATTAGCGTAAAAGAAGGCCATGTTCGTGGCTTAGTTTTTTCTATTGGAGTTTGTGTAATTGTAATAATACAAACACTAATTGCTGTTATTTTCGCACGATATTTAAGTAATCATCCTAGTATCATAGACATTTTAAAACGAGTCGCTTTTGTAATTTTTGTACTTATAACTATTTACTTTCTTCTTATAGCTAACAAAAAAGGAAAACCAAATATAGAAACCAATGTAAAAAGCAAGAAAAGTCGATTCTTTCAAGGTATGTTATTATCAAGCTTAAATGTTTTCCCTATACCTTACCAAGCTTATATGAGTGTTACACTAGCCAGCTTTGGCTTATTAACGTTCGACACTACTGGGATTTCATCTTATGTTGCAGGTGCAACCATGGGAACTATGGTGACACTTTATATTTATATTTTCTTCTTCGATCGTATTAAAAGTAAGCGAATTAAATCTCAAAAAAATATGAATTACCTCATCGGGACTATTACTGGTGTCATTTCTATTGTTACTTTTATAAACCTTATTAAAGAACTATAATGAAACCCGAAACTCTTAATTTTTTCGATAAAGTCTACGAAGTTGCCAAACGCATTCCCTATGGAAGAGTAACGAGTTATGGAGCTATTGGAAACTATTTAGGAGCACCTAGAAGCGCTAGGATGGTTGGTTATGCAATGAATGGATCGCATGGAAAAGATGTTCCTGCGCATCGTGTTGTAAACAGAAAAGGTTTATTAACAGGCAAACACCATTTTGACGGCACAAACTTAATGCAACAACTTCTAGAAAGTGAAGGGGTTAAGGTTATTGAAAACCAAATTCAAGATTTAGAAAGTGTGTATTGGGATCCAAACAAAGAGCTTTAGGAATGGTTTTTGATTCCTTTTTAGAATGAAAAAATTTTCTACATACATTATCATTTTACTGGTTTTCTTCTCGTGTTCAGAAAAAACAAATCAAAAAGAAACAGTATCGTTACCTAAATTGATCCCTGCAAAATATGATTCTATATTGTCTTTAAATATAGACAAAATGATCGCTTCAAAACCGGTGGTTTATGGAATTAATGTTAAGGATAGTTTTAATTTATCGCAAAAAACCGATTACAATAGACAAAACTTCACAGACTCATACCCTTGGAACGCATTAAAAAAAGACAGTTTAATTGTTATAGTAGACACCACTTTTATTAGTTTTACTAGTAATGAATTAGCCAGATTTAGCTCTATCCCACCACCTCCTCCTCCTAAAAATAGTAAAATGTATTCAAAAGAATATGAATTAGAATATAAAAAAATTAAGAAGCTAATTAAAGAAAGAACTCTAAAACATTTCAAAACTTATCCTTTGTATGTTTACAATTCTTCATCACAGTATGTAGAAGTTCAAATGCCCTTACAAGGTGACGATTTATATTTTATTATTGAAGCGCTAGATCAATCTAAAAACTGGAAACCAATTGAATACTGGGACCAACCAGGTTTTTTATGTGGTACTGGACATGAAGATTATGTTTTAAAACCTAAACATTTTATAGTATCTGCAGTTAAAAAATATAATGGAGACTATAAAACTAAAATGAGAATTAAACTTAAGTCGTTTGATAAAACATATTATTCAAATGAATTTTCAGGTACCATGAATTTAAACCAATTTGATGCAACCAAAGTAATTTCCAATTTTGATAAAAAATTCGGCAATAGAAATGATGAAAAACATAAGAGAAGGAAAAAAATGCTTTTTTTAGATTGATTTTAAAGAAATTTAAGCCTTATACCTATTTATTAGCTAAAAACTTCTTACTTCTAACTTCGTACATCTAACTTTCTTAGTATCTTTGCACTTTAGAATGATTCTTGATAAGTGATGCTCAAATTTTTAGAGCGCAGTGATTAAAAGTTTGTGTAGCAGAACTTATTCTCACGAAGGTGGGAATCTCATTAAGTAATCTTGTAATTAATTTGAAAAGAAAAAACCCTTTTGTAAGGAAACCTATATGAAATTTACAAAACAAGACCTATTAAAAGCACTAGAAACTATAACTGTACCTGGAGAAGGGCAAAACATGGTTGAAAGTGGTGCTGTGAAGAATATTGTAACTTTTGCCGATGAAGTTATCGTAGACATTACGATAAAAAACCCTGCTTTACAAGCACGTAAAAAAACAGAAGCCGATATTGTTAAAACGATTCAAGACAAGGTTTCTGCAGAAGCTAAAGTAAAAGTGAATATAACGGTAGAAGCCCCTCCTGCAAATGCTAAAAATGAAATAAAAGGAAATCCTATTCCTGGAATTCAAAATATAGTAGCTATTGCTTCCGGAAAAGGAGGTGTTGGTAAATCTACTGTTACCGCAAACTTGGCAGTAACATTGGCAAAAATGGGATTCAAAGTTGGTGTTTTAGATGCCGATATTTATGGACCATCAATGCCAATTATGTTTGATGTAGAGATGGAACGCCCGCTATCTACAACCGTAAACGGAAAATCAAAAATGAAACCCGTAGAAAATTACGGCGTTAAAATTTTATCTATAGGTTTCTTTACCAAACCAGACCAAGCTGTTGTTTGGAGAGGACCAATGGCTGCAAAAGCATTAAATCAAATGATTTTTGATGCTGCTTGGGGTGAATTAGATTTCTTATTACTGGATTTACCTCCTGGTACTGGAGACATCCATTTAAGCATCATGCAATCCCTACCCATTACTGGTGCAGTTGTAGTAAGCACACCTCAAAATGTAGCACTAGCAGATGCAAAAAAAGGAGTCGCAATGTTCCAACAAGAAAGTATAAATGTTCCAGTTCTAGGTATTATAGAGAATATGGCTTATTTTACTCCTGAAGAACTTCCTGAAAATAAATATTATATCTTTGGAAAACAAGGTGCTAAATACTTAGCAGAAGATTTACAAGTCCCTTTGTTAGGAGAGATTCCATTAGTGCAAAGTATAAGAGAAGCTGGAGATATAGGTCGTCCTGCTGCTTTACAAGTAGCAACACCTTTAGAAAAAGCTTTTGAAACTATTACAAGGAACGTGGTGCAAGAGGTTGTTAATAGAAATACAGACTTGCCACCTACAGAAGCAATAAAAATTACAACAATGGCTGGATGCTCAGCAATCAAGAAATAATTAATACATTTTGTCCCTTTCCTTTGGAGAGGGTTAGGGTGAGGAAAAAATAAGACATGACTACAGAAGAACTAAGACTAAATATTGAAAAAGCGCTTGACGAAATTCGTCCTTTTTTACAAAGTGATGGAGGAGACATTTCATTATTATCTATAGAAGATGATAAGCTTGTAAAAGTACAGTTAGAAGGTGCTTGTGTAGGATGCAGCGTAAACCAGATGACATTAAAATCTGGAGTTGAAATGACTATTAAAAAATACGCACCGCAAATAGAAGAAGTTATTAATATTGAAAACTAATTTATAGAAAGGCAACTTCAAGTTGTTTTTTTGAATAGATTATTGAATTAAAAAAATAACCTACAAGGCCTTAAAACCTTGTGGGTTTTTAAATAAAATATGAGGTGGAAATCATGAGATTCCTGCCTTCGCAGGAATACATGATAAAAACAGACATACTTATTATCGGTGCCGGGCCAACAGGTTTATTCACCGTTTTTGAAGCAGGGTTATTAAAATTAAAATGTCACTTAATTGATGCCTTACCTCAGCCTGGCGGACAATGTTCAGAAATTTATCCAAAGAAACCAATCTATGATATTCCAGCATACCCAGAGATTTTAGCTGGTGATCTTACAGAGAAACTAATTGAACAATCTAAACAATTTGAACCTGGTTTCACTTTAGGGGAACGCGCCGAAACTATAGATAAACAAGAAGATGGCTCTTTTATAGTTACTACTAATAAAGGCACTAAACATCAAGCTCCAATTGTTGCTATTGCAGGTGGTTTAGGCAGTTTTGAACCTAGAAAACCACCTATTCATAACATTACAGATTTTGAAGATAAAGGTGTAGAATACATTATAAAAGAACCAGAACTGTATCGTAACAAAAATGTAGTGATTGCTGGTGGTGGTGATTCTGCATTAGATTGGAGTATTTTTTTAAGCGATGTAGCATCTAGTGTTACCCTAATTCATAGACGTAATGAATTTCGAGGCGCATTAGATTCCGTAGAAAAAGTACAAAAACTCAAAAATGAAGGCAAAATTAAGCTAATTACACCTGCAGAAGTTGTAGGTATAGTTGGTGATGATAAAGTAGATGCCATTGTATATAAAACAGCCGATCATATTCAAAAAAAAGTGACACTTGAAACCGATCATTTTATTCCACTTTTTGGATTATCTCCCAAACTAGGACCAATAGCCAATTGGGGGTTAGAAATTGAAAAAAATGCAATTATAGTTAATAATGCTTTAGATTACCAGACTAACATCCCGGGTATTTTTGCTATAGGAGATGTGAATACATATCCTGGAAAGCTAAAATTAATTCTTTGCGGTTTCCATGAAGCCACCTTAATGTGTCAAGCAGCTTATAAAATTATAAATCCTGGCAAGCGTTTAGTATTGAAATACACCACAGTGAGTGGCATCGATGGTTTTGACGGTTCTAGAAAGGAAGCTCCAAAGGCTGTTATAAAGAAAATAGAATGAAAGGCATTAAATTTGATATTATAAAATGTCACACTGAGCGCAGTCGAAGTGTTAATAGGAACTTTTAGACGACTCTAAATGACAACGAAATTAAAAAATATTTTAAACTTAAAACATGAGATTCCTGCCTTCGCAGGAACTAAAGATGGAACAAGACATAAACATAACAATTACAGACAGAGAAGGTAAAGTTCATAAAATAGAAGCGCCTACAGATATGGCAATGAATTTAATGGAAGTCGTTCGTTCTTTTGAAATAGAGCCTGAAGGCACTGTTGGGGTTTGTGGAGGCATGGCTATGTGCGCTTCTTGCCAATGTTATGTATTAAGTGATACAGTACTACCAGAAATGCAAGACGATGAAGAAGCGATGCTTAGTGAAGCGTTTTACGTTAAAGATAATTCGCGTTTAGGATGCCAAATACAAATGACTCCAGAAATGGAAGGTCTTATTGTAGAACTAGCTCCTGAAAGTTAGCTAAAAGCTCCGCAAAACTATTCATTAAAACAATTCTGCGGAGTTTTTATTTAGTAAAATATACTATGAATTCATTTAAACTTTTTCAATTTGCTAAAAAATTGCCCTTTTGTCTCTAATTTTATCCTTTTTTTCATTCCGTAGTTATGCTATGCAACTCAAAAAAGTAGTCAATTAAAACCAAAATGACTAATTTTCGCTTAAATCTAAAAGTTTAAATGAGTTCTATAAGTAATCACAATCATTCAACTGTGGAGATATTTTTATTTTTTTAATATCATATCCTTGTTTTATAAGCCTAATAAGCATGCCTATAAAAACTCTTTTTTCTTTGAAAGATCTTAGTTTTGGTGAGCGACTTAATATGAATAAATTTTCTCTATTTGGTTCTCCAACAACGGCAAAATCATAAGGCGCATCATTATTAAATGCTACTAAATCTATTATCCAATAATCCCCAGGAAAAGGGATATTGTCGAAGCGTACTTTTAATTTTGCGTTACTTTGGGTGTCTACAATTTCTGCACTACCACTAATGGTATTTGAATCTCCCGTAATAATTGATGTGCAATTGTTAAGAACACTAACACCGTTTGTTATCGCCTCATAATCTGCAGTAGTACATTTACACGTTAAATTGAAAAAAGTGGGGAAGTTTGCCAATTCAAACCAACGACCAGCGTAACGATCTAAATCCACGAAATCTACTGTTTGAACATCTCCAAAACGATTAAAATTATCAGACTTAGAGACTTCAACAGCTTCATTAACTAATTCATTTAATAAATCTTCGGTTAGCGATATACTTTCATCTTGTTTAACATCTGGTTCTACTGTGGTTTCTTCTTTTTCACAAGAAAATAAACCAAAGGTTAAACATAGAATTAGGACGTAGAGGGATTTTTTTGCTTTCATAATTTTAGTATTGCTATTTTGTTTAATGTTTATTAATAAATGTAAAATATTAAACAAAATGAGCGTATTTATTGTTAAAGTTTTAACAATAAATTAGCATAAAATTATTAATTCCCTGTGATATAATCAATTAGCTCCCTTGGCCCTTCTAAAACAGCTCTTACAATTTTAAGAGTACCGTCGTCTTGGGTAGCAATATGCCATTTAATAAGTGATATGCTACCATTTTCTATTTCAATGCCTGTAATACTTCTAGGGTGAACACAACTGCCGTCGTTAAAAAAAGCAATATCACCAGGTTCAGGAAAACGGGGTCGATGTGTATGACCAACAATAGTTACTAAATTATTATTTTGGGTTATCCACTTCTTTGTTTTTCGTTCAACCTTTATAAGTTCAGTATAGTTTTTTGCAGGGCTTGTAGGATCTGCAATCCCCATTACATTTAAAGGTTTCCAAAGCACACGAACCATAAATCGGCTCCATTTCCAAAATATATAATTCCACCAATCGGCTTGATGCCCATGGGTTAAAAATATTTCCTGCCCCGTATTACAATGTTTTAAAACCACTCCTTCATGATAGGTAATGTCTTTAAACAACTCTATATCTTCCCCTGTTTTAGGATCAAAATAAGTCGCCAAATATTTTTTTACATAATTAGAATCTCTATACACCATATCATGGTTTCCCCATATCATATGAAGTCTATCTCCTTTGTGAAACAACTTTAATAACATATAGACATTCTTATGTGCATGAAGAATAGATTCGAATTTCAGATTCTCCCATAATTCATCGCCGTCTCCTAATTCACAATATTGAAAACCTTCGGCATAGTAGTGTTTAAGGGCATGAAAATAGATATTTCTATTCTTTGAAAAATCATCGGCAAAGCTATTATCTCCACGATGGCAATCGCTAAAAAGCACTATTTTGCTATCATTATCAAAATCGACAATTTTTGCTTCTTTGTATGCGCGATCTAATCTCTTTTTTGCTGAAAACATATAGTAAATGTAAACAAAATTCCATAAAAAATATATTTTAAAAATCTCAATAAGATAAAATGTCCTATCGAGCGCAGACGAGATGTTTATTGGTTAAAAACTTCTCGATTTTAGCCTTTCTTGAGCAATAATCGAAGGACTCGAACAAACAAAAAATGCGTTTTAAAAATAAGCTTCTCGATACAAATTTACATCGTTTCACTAAGTAAATTCACTCGAAGTGACGCAGCTGCAAAAAAGATAACTCAATAAAAAAATGCGCTTTAATATGAAGCGCATTTTCTTATTTTCAACAGTGAGATGACAAATGTCTCTTAGCGACCTATTTAAAAGCATTTAAACCAGTAACATCTAAACCTGTAATAAGTAAGTGAATATCGTGTGTACCTTCGTAAGTGACAACACTTTCGAGATTCATCATATGCCTCATAATGCTATATTCACCACTAATTCCCATACCTCCTAACATTTGCCTAGAATCTCGAGCAATTTTAAGAGCCATATCTACATTATTACGTTTCGCCATAGAAATTTGGGCAGAAGTTGCTGTTCCATTTTCTCGCATCACGCCCAATCTCCAAGCTAATAATTGTGCTTTGGTTATTTCTGTGATCATTTCGGCTAATTTCTTTTGTTGCAATTGAAACTGTCCAATAGGTTTTCCAAATTGTATACGTTCTTTACTATATCTTAAAGCCGTATCGTAGCAATCCATTGCTGCTCCTATTGCTCCCCAAGCAATACCAAAACGTGCAGAATCTAAGCAACCAAGTGGCGCTCCTAATCCTGATTTATTGGGTAATAAATTTTCTTTAGGAACCTTTACATTATCAAAAATAAGCTCTCCTGTTGCACTTGCACGAAGTGACCATTTATTATGTGTTTCTGGCGTAGTAAAACCTTCCATTCCTCTTTCTACAACTAACCCATGTATGCGCCCGCTTTCATCTTTTGCCCAAACGACAGCAATCTGGCAAAAAGGCGAATTAGAAATCCACATTTTAGCACCATTTAAAAGATAATGGTCACCCATATCTTTAAAATTCGTTATCATAGACCCAGGATCACTTCCATGATTAGGTTCGGTTAAACCAAAACTACCTATCCATTCTCCGCTAGCTAATTTTGGAAGGTATTTTTTACGTTGCGCTTCATTTCCATACTTCCATATAGGATACATTACTAAAGACGATTGCACAGAAGCTGTACTTCTCACTCCAGAATCTCCACGTTCTATCTCTTGCATAATTAAACCATAAGAAATCTGGTCTAATCCAGCACCTCCATATTCTTCAGGAATATAGGGACCAAAAGCACCTATTTCTGCTAAACCACTTACAATTTGCTTTGGGAATTCAGCTTTCTGAGCGTATTCTTCAATAATTGGTGAGACATCACGCTTTACCCATTCTCTTGCAGCATCACGTACTAATTTATGCTCATCAGTTAATAGCTCGTCTAAGTTATAATAGTCTGGCGCTTCGAATAGGTCTGGTTTCATCTGTTATTTATTGTTTTTTTAAACTAAAGTAAATTAATATACTTTAGTTTTTTATATAAAGTTCTGAAACAAAAATAACGAAAAGGGACCCATTGCCCAATTTAAATCTACATTTTCAAATAAAAATCTTTAGTAAGATTTATATAGTCTTTTGTATATTGATGTCTGGCAGTTTCTATTATTAATTCATTTTTAATAATTTCACTTTTATTGAAAGAAAATTCAATAAGACTTCTTTTAATTTCTGAAGAGGGTGTTCCTTTTATATGCAAAACACGATTAGTAAATAGTTTAAACGAAGACGCCAAAGACATAAAATGTGATTCTTCTGCATAAGGAATTACAACACAAAACCGCCCTTCTTCATCTAATAAATGAGATACGCCTTGTAATAAATGTTCAAATGGTAACGCATCCTGAAATCGTGCTAAATCACGCTGCTCATTTTCAGTTTTATAATTTTCAGAATAAAATGGCGGATTAGAAATAATTAAATCATACTTATCTTCTATTTCCTCAGCAAATTCCTGAAATGAAGCATGATAACAAAATAACCGATCTCCCCAAGGAGAGTTTTCAAAATTAGAAACACATTGTTCGTAGGCAGAATCATCAATCTCTATAGCGTCTATAACTTCTGCACCACTACGTTGTGCAAGCATTAAAGACAAGACACCTGTACCAGCACCAATATCTAATATTGAAAACGGATTCTCTTTAATAAAAGCCCAAGCACCAAGTAAAACGCCATCTGTTCCTATTTTCATAGCACATTGGTCTTGGTTTACTGTGAATTCTTTGAATTTGAATGGTTTATTCATACGTGTTATTTCTAAGAAAGCAGAAATCTATTTCAATATATAGTATTTGGATTCCTACCTTCGCAGGAATGACAGCTATTCTTCTTCCTCTAAGTAAAGATCTATAAGTCCTTCTGGAGTATTAACAATAATTACTTTATTTTCTTTATCTACTTTAGATATAAACGCGTCATTCATTGGGATTAATATCTCAACTCCGCCACGGTCTATTTCAAACAAAGCTTGAGCTGTAGTATCATTTACTCCTGTAATTACCCCAACTTCACCATAATTTACATCTTTAACAGTAAACCCAGTAATTTCATGATAATAGAATTTATCATCTTCTAGCTCTGGTAAAAAAGAGATTGGCAAATACAATTCACTCTTTATTAATGCAAGGGCATCTTGCTCTGTATCCACATCTTCAAACTTAACACGAAGTAATTCTGTTTTATGTAATTGCGATTTTTCAATAAAAAAAGGAATTAAAGTCCCTTTTAAATCTATAAACACAGATTCTAATTGTTCATAAATTTCGGGTTGATCTGTATCTAGCTTTACTAAAATCTCCCCTTTAAAACTATATTTTTTTACAATCTTTCCTAAAAAGAAACAGTCTTCTTTATTCATTTTATTTCCGCGTAGACGGAAATCTCATTGTTCCCGCCAAAATTTAATTTAGTATTTTATTAAAAAATCCCGCTAATAGCGGGATTTAATAGAATCTTATTTCAAGTTTTACTCGATTTATTCTTCTTCGTTAGAAGCAACAGGAGTTTCCTCTGTTCCTTCTTCAACAACAGCTTCTGCTTCCTCTACTATAGGTGCAGCTGCAGCTATTCTAGCATCATTAACCGCTTTCTCAGCAGCTAACGCCTTAGCCTTAGCATCTGCTTCAGCTTTTGCTAAATCGCCTTTTTTGGCATCTACTTTTCCAGATTTTTCATCTAGCCAAGCATTAAATTTAGTTTCTGCTTGCTCTTCTGTTAAAGCCCCCTTTCTAACTCCACCTGCAAGGTGATTCTTTAGCATAGCACCTTTGTAAGACAATAACGCTTTAGCAGTATCTGTTGGTTGCGCACCATTTTGCAACCATTTTACAGCTCCATCAACATCTAATTCGATTGTTGCTGGGTTAGTGTTTGGATTGTAAGCACCTAATTTCTCTAGGTATTTACCATCTCTTTTTGCTCTTGCATCTGCTGCAACGATCCAATAATAAGGTTTACCCTTTTTACCGTGTCTTTGTAATCTAATTTTTACTGACATATAAAATTAATTTGTGAGGTTCTCGACCTCTATTATTAATAAGTGCGCAAAGATACAATATTTTTTTAATTTTCAAGTTTTTAATGACTTAACACCTTAATTATTATTTTTGTTATATTTTTGGAAGGTAAAAATGTAAATGTAAGTAAGATATATGAAAAAAGCAGTTTTACTACTAGTTATGGTAGTCGGTTTTTTTAGTTGTAGTAATAATGTAGAATTTAACAATCCTGCAATGCAAGCTAAGAAAGATGGGGAGATATGGAAAGGAACATCATTTAGAGCAAATGTAGATGCAAATGGAAGATTAACAATAACGGGGTCATCAGATGATACTGATAATTTAACATTAAGAGTAACCTCTACTGTTTTAGCAACTTACGAATTAGGGAATACCGTATCTGAAGCAACATATAATGACGGCGTTAGCACATTATACTCAACCAATAATAGCCCAGATCCAACTGTTTCATTATACGAACCAGACGGACAAATAGAGATCTATGAATATGATAGTGAAAATAAAGTCGTTTCTGGTCGTTTTAATTTTAATGCTTTTGATATTTCTGGCTTTAAAACCATAAACTTTAATCAAGGTGATTTTTACAGAGTACCCGTAACAGGAGAAACAATAGATAATTCTTGTGATATTGCGACTCAATTAGTAACAACTACTGAAACTGTTTTTAACGCTACACCAACTTCAGATCCTAATTATTCTACCGCGTGTAATTCTTATAAGGATGCATTAACTAATAAAATTAATGCTTGTGGCGATGATAGTGGCAGCTTGCAAGCAATAATAGATACTTTAGGAGATTGCACTGTTGGCGTTGACCCTTGCGACATTGCTACTGCAAACGCAAATGCTGCCGAAACAGCTTATAATGCGGTTCCTAATACAGATGCACAATATCCAACAGTATGTAATGACTACAAAACTGCATTATTAAATAAAATTACACAGTGTGGAGATGCAAATGGGAGCATTCAAGCCATAATAGATAGTCTCGGGAATTGTACAATTGTTACGGGTAGTCCATGTGATATAGCAACTGCAAATGCAGATATGGCCGAAATAGTATTTAATGGCACTCCTAATACGGATCCTCAATACCCTACGGCATGTAACGATTATAAAAGTGCATTACAAATTAAAATCACAGAATGTGGTGATCCTACTGGAAGTATACAAACGATTATAGATGGTCTTGGAGACTGCTCTGCGGTAACTACAACTGGTGTAATTAGTGTCGATTTAGGCACTGCAGGATTGACATTTGAGGAAGAAATCACAGTAACACCTAATGGCACAGATTTAAATGTTTCAGCTAAAGATGGCTCAAGTGGTAATATAGTTTCATTCACGGTTGGACAAGGTGCAACTGGAATAGATATTATTACCAATTTCATGATCCAGATTGGACCAGCAGGCGGCACAACCTATATCCCAACTACAGATCCAGCGGAAGTCTTTACCTCTAACATTACGATTAATAATGGTACCGTTATTAACGGAACGTTCTCTGGCACAATACAAGCTACAGGAGCAGCTGCTCCAGATTTAACATTAAACAACGGAGTTATTGATATAATGTATTAATTATAAATCCTTAAACATATTATTTTAAAGACTGTCTGAAAAGACAGTCTTTTTTTGTTTACAACTCGTAAAAAATTTCACTTAAAAAAGCAACTATTTTGCTTATTTTTATCGCTAGATTAGTTATTAACTAATCCTTCATGAAAACAACTAAACACTCCTTAGATGTACTTAATTTTTGATACAGAAACTACTGGTTTACCTAAACGCTGGGATGCACCAATTACCGATGTCGATAATTGGCCACGTTGTATTCAAATCGCATGGCAATTGCATGACGACATGGGAAACTGTATTGAGAGTCAAGATTATTTAGTAAAGCCAGAAGGTTTTAATATTCCTTATGATGCCGAAAAAATTCATGGCATATCTACTGAGCTAGCAGAAGAGCAAGGTGTTAATCTTATTACCGTTTTAGAAAAATTTAATATCGCTTTAAGCAAAACAAAATTTGTAGTTGGACAAAATGTAAAATTCGATCTTAACATCATGGGAGCCGAATTTGTTAGAGGAAATATTGCAAATCAACTCCAAGAATTACCAGTTTTAGACACCTGTACAGAGCATACCGCAAGTTTATGCCAAATTCCTGGCGGACGTTACGGAAAATTTAAGCTACCAACACTTTCAGAATTACATAAATTTTTATTTGGTGATGGCTTTGCTGAAGCTCATAATGCCACAGCCGATGTAGAAGCGACAACGCGTTGTTTCTTTGAATTAATTCGTAAAGAACAATACACAAAAGAACAATTAGACGTTCAGCCAGATTATTTTGAAAATTTTAATAAGGCGAATCCCCAACCAATTAAATTAATTGGTTTAAAACATATTAATTTAAAACGTGAAAGCGCTAAAATTAATACCCGTTTACAACAAGCTGAGACTAGTGTCGTTTCAGATCAAGACATTAAAAAAAACATACAAAATTTACAAGACGTCGATTTTGCACACCTTCATAATCACTCACAGTTTTCGGTATTACAATCGACTATGAGTGTTTCAGATTTGATTCAAGTTGCTGCTGATAATAATATGCCAGCTGTTGCTTTAACCGATCATGCAAACATGATGGGGGCCTTTCATTTTGTAAATGCGGCAAATAAGCACAATAAAGGAGTTAAATCTAAAAAAGCTGAAGCTGAAGAAAAAGGGGAATCATTTACTGACAAAGAAGTAAAACCCATTCTAGGTTGTGAATTTTTTGTTTGTGAAGATCATTTAGACAAATCTAGAAAAGACAACGGTTACCAAATTGTACTACTTGCGAAAAACAAGAATGGCTATCATAATTTAGCAAAATTATCGTCTCATGCCTTTACAGATGGCTTTTATTATGTTCCAAGAATTGATAGAAAATTAATTCAGCAATACAAAGACGATTTAATTGTATTAACAGGAAATTTATATGGCGAAGTTCCCAGTAAAGTTTTAAATATTGGTGAAAATCAAGCTGAAGACGCTTTGCTTTGGTGGAAAAACGAATTTCAAGACGATCTTTATGTCGAATTAATGCGTCATAATCAAGAAGATGAAAACCGCGTTAATCCAACACTATTAAAACTGGCTCAAAAGCACAGTATAAAAATTGTTGCAACAAATAATACCTATTACGCAAAACAGGAAGATGCTAATGCACACGATATTTTATTATGTGTAAAAGAAGGCGAAAAACAAGCAACACCTATTGGTCGCGGACGTGGATATCGTTACGGCTTACCCAATCAAGACTACTATTTTAAGTCTTCTGAAGAAATGAAAAATGGGTTTAAAGACCTTCCTGAAGCCATTTCTAATATTCAAGAAGTTGTAGACAAAGTTGAAACCTATCAATTAGCACGCGATGTTTTATTACCTGCATTTGATATCCCAGAAAAATTTATAAAAACTGAAGATGAACAAGACGGCGGTAAACGTGGTGAGAATGCATTTCTACGTCATTTAACCTATGTGGGAGCGAAAAAACGTTATGGTGATGAATTGTCTGAAGAAGTCATAGAACGTTTAGATTTTGAACTAGAAGTTATAGAAAAAACGGGATATCCTGGTTATTTCTTAATTGTTGAAGATTTTATTCGAGAGGCTAGAAATATGGATGTTTCTGTAGGACCAGGACGTGGTTCTGCTGCTGGTTCTGTAGTTGCCTATTGTCTTTGGATTACAAATATAGATCCGCTTAAATACAATCTGCTTTTTGAGCGTTTCTTAAATCCAGATCGTGTAAGTATGCCCGATATTGATATCGATTTCGATGATGAAGGCAGAAGCCGTGTTATGGACTATGTAATCAAGAAATATGGCAGCAATCAAGTGGCACAAATTATTACTTACGGGACCATGGCCGCAAAATCGTCTATTCGAGATACTGCCCGTGTACTTGATTTACCATTATTTGATGCCGATCGTATTGCAAAATTAATCCCAACCATGTCTAAACTGCACAAAATTTTTGGAGCAGATGAAAAGGGATTAAAAAACATGTTTAGAGCTGAAGATTTAGAAAAAGTAAACGAGCTTTTAAATATCTCTGATGGTAACGATTTGCAAGCCCAAACATTAAACCTCGCAAGATCGCTAGAAGGCTCGGTTAGAAATACAGGAATTCATGCTTGTGGTGTCATTATTACACCGGATGATATTACTAAATTTGTTCCCGTTGCTACAGCAAAAGACTCCGATTTATATGTCACTCAGTTTGACAACTCTGTTGTAGAAGATGCCGGATTATTAAAAATGGATTTTTTAGGATTAAAAACCTTAACCCTAATTAAAGATACCGTTAAGATTGTTAAAGCGAAACACGACATACTACTTGATCCTGAAAACTTCCCGCTAGATGATGAAAAAACATACGAACTTTTTCAACGCGGAGAAACCGTAGGCGTTTTTCAATACGAATCGCCAGGAATGCAAAAGCACATGAAAGATCTTAAACCTACAGTGTTTGATGATCTTATTGCAATGAATGCATTATACCGTCCCGGTCCAATGGAATACATCCCTAGTTTTATTAAAAGAAAACATGGCGATGAAGATATAGAATATGACCTTCCAGCAATGGAAGAATACCTTAAAGAAACTTATGGTATTACTGTTTACCAAGAGCAAGTGATGCTCCTTTCTCAAAAGCTTGCCGATTTTACAAAAGGTGAAGCCGATGTCTTGCGTAAAGCCATGGGGAAAAAGCAAATTGCTGTACTTGATAAAATGAAACCTAAATTCATTGAGCAAGCAAACGCTAAAGGACATGATCCTAAAAAACTAGAAAAAATATGGAAAGATTGGGAAGCCTTTGCTAGTTACGCCTTTAATAAATCGCACTCTACATGTTATGCTTGGATCGCCTACCAAACGGCTTATTTAAAAGCCCACTACCCTGCCGAATATATGGCAGCCGTGTTATCTAATAACATGAACGACATTAAGCAAGTTACTTTCTTTATGGAAGAATGTAAACGTATGAAATTAGATGTTTTGGGACCAGATGTAAATGAATCTTATTATAAATTCTCTGTAAATAAAGATTATGCTGTGCGTTTTGGAATGGGAGCCATAAAAGGTGTTGGCCATGGTGCAGTTATGACTATTGTTGAAAACAGAAAAGAAGATGGGAATTATAAATCAATTTTCGATTTAGCAAAGCGTATCGATTTACGAGCAGCCAATAAAAAAGCGTTTGAAAACTTAGCACTAGCTGGAGGTTTTGATTGTTTCGAAGGCATACACCGCGCTCAGTATTTTCAGAAAGAAGGAAGCGATTTAACCTTTTTAGAAAAAGCAATAAAATATGCTCACAAATTTCAAGAAAATGAAAACTCTGCACAAGTCAGTTTGTTTGGTGGTGCTAGTGAAGTACAAATAGAAGAACCACAAATACCACCATGCGAAACTTGGGGAACCATGGAAAAACTAGCCCAAGAACGTGAAGTTGTTGGCGTCTATATTTCTGGTCATCCTTTAGATGATTTTAAAACAGAAATGAAAACGTTTTGCAACGCAAATATTGCCATGTTTAACGATTTAGAAAGCTATGTTAATAGAGAATTAACTTTTGGGGGCGTCGTAACCGATGTGCAACATCGTGTAAGTAAACAAGGAAAAGGATGGGCCTTATTCACCATTGAGGATTATACAGACAGTTTTGAATTTCGCATATTTGGTGAAGAGTATTTGAAGTTTAGACATTTTTTAATGCATAATAACTTCGTTTATGTAAAGTCTTTTATTAGAGAAGGCTGGGTAAATAGAGATACAGGTAAAAAAAGTGATCCACGCTTGCAATTCAATAGTTTCCAACTGCTACATGATGTTATGGACAGTCAAGCAAGAAAACTATCCATTCAATTAAGATTAAAAGAGCTCGAGAAAGACAAAATTCAAGACTTAAAAGCACTTTTAAATATGCACCCTGGCAGCCAATCATTGAATTTTGTTATTTATGATAGTAAAGAAAAAGTAAAACTGGAAATGCAAAGCAGAAGACAAAAAGTTAAAGTCTCTCAAGAATTGTTAAGTGAATTAGAAGAACGGCAGATCTATTTTAAATTAAATTAAAGCATTTATTAACTAAAACTGCAAAATAGTGCCTTAATAAAAAATCTCATCTCTGACATTAGAGATGAGATTATCTATAGTTTAAAATTAGATATTAATTCAAAATTTTCTTACTGTAAAATTCACCATCTATATTTCCTTGTACAATGTACAAACCAGACTGAGTCAATTCAAAATTAACCTTATCATTTCCACTACTATTTATGACCTCGATTAGCCTTCCTGTCATATCATAAACGTTAAGATTTATCGTTTTTTGACTTACTTCACTTAAATCAATAACAAAATGGTTCTTTGATTTTTTCTGTATTGATAATTCTTTTTTCTTACTAGAAATTAGTTTTTCTAAATTACGCTTTCTAGTTACCGTAATATCCTGTATATAAGTTCTTTTGTTAGCACCATCAAATCTACCTAGCCGTATTCTATTGGGAGAAAAATTATAATCAGGATGCGAAAAAGTTATAATTCTAGATTCTCCTGGACGAGCTGGCAAAGAATAATGCAATCGAGCTCTTACTTTGGCACCATTTATACGCCAAGTACTTTCAATATTAGAATTAACCTCTACATAACCTGTAAAATCTGCGCCATTAGAATACTTAAACCGACCTCTCACTTCATTCCATTTATTAGCTTCAAGAATGGCTTTACGAGAAGAATAATTATTTTTCTCATAAAAATCTACAGCCATAGATGGTCGTTTGGCAAAAGAAACCCAACTACCAAGCAATTTATTTTTCATTTTCCTGTAGCCATTAGCATCTGCAGATTTGTTTCCATCTCCATAACCCAATGGTGCATCAGTTACAAAATTATTAATGGTTAACAAAGAAGAACGGTTATCTCCTCTTCCTGGATTCCCTGCAATGTCATAGCGATGGGTTTGTAAGAGATCACTAACATTATTTGCAGCAAAATCATTCTGTCGAGTAAAATCAAACTCATAATGCAACCAAGATGGTGCGTTATTACCAAAGTTTCTTTCAGATAAAACAATTAAGCGCTTATTGGTTTGAATTAAAGCATTTAATGTTGGCCATCTTTTATTTTTCTGTGGTTGAGAATATAAATAATGATCTATATCTGCTCTAGAATTACATCTATTTCCTCTTCCATTAAAAGCATCATTAATATGATTTACAGTAACGTCTCCATCAATTTGCATGTGTAGTGTTATTATTTCATTACGATTTCTGTCCAGAAATCTTTTGATGTCTTCTAAAAAATCACACATCTCCATCCAGTGAAAATAACCACCAGCACCATGACCTAAATGTAGAAAAGAACCTTTAAACACATTAGAAACTCTTCCGTATTGTAAATCAATCATAAAACTACGAACCCCATTATTAAGTTGTGTATTTATAGAGTGTTGTTGATTTTTACCTCCTGCTCCTCCATCACTAGCTCCAATTTCAGGGTTTTGAAATGCATTGTGAGTAATTAGCCATGAAATCTCATCATATCGTCTATTTTTATTAAGGTCTTCCGTTTTTTGGCCATATCCAAATGTAAGACCTAATAAAATCGTTGCTAGTAAAGTAATTTGTTTTTTCATATCTAATTGGTTATTTGTTTGTTAAAGCACACTTGTAAGTTTAGTATTTACTCTTTGAGCTAAAATCAATAAAACTAGGCTTACAATTTTTTAAGTTCATAAAAAAATAAAAAAAATCAATATCTTATCGATTAAAAGCATATAAACTAGCTTATTTAAAGCCTCATCCTCAAAAACAATAACTCTTAACAATGACTGAATAGCCAAAACAAATTATTAGGTTGTAAGCTTTAGCAAAAATTTTGACTAATTTTGTATATTAACAAGAATTTTAATTCAATTAAACTAAATATTATGGCATTAGAAATAACAGATGCAACTTTTGAAGAAACAGTATTAAAGAGTGACAAACCAGTAATGGTAGACTTCTGGGCTGCTTGGTGCGGACCTTGTCGTATGGTTGGACCAATTATAGATGAAATTAGTAAAGAATACGAAGGAAAAGCTGTTGTAGGTAAGATTGATGTTGATGCAAATCAAGAATTTGCAGCGAAATATGGTGTACGTAACATTCCTACGGTTTTAGTTTTCCATAATGGAGAAGTAGTAGGCCGCCAAGTTGGCGTTGCTCCTAAAAATGCTTATTCAGAAGCAATAGACACATTATTAACAGAGTAAATAATACTCTAATTATTATAAAGTAATCTAAAAAGGTTTGCCTCGTGGCAAACCTTTTTTATATTTTAGATGAAAATTAATAACCATGAGTAAACAAATAAAACCACAAGATCTTATAGATAGTAAATTATTAGACGAACGAAAAGTATTCTTATGGGGTATGGTTAACGACAAATCGGCTAAACATGTTATCGATAGACTTTTATATTTAGACGCAATTGAGAAAAAAGATATTCATTTATACATTAATAGTCCTGGCGGTTATGTTACTTCTGGCTTTGCGATGTACGATTGCATAAAATCTCTTAAAAGTGAAGTGTCTACAATTTGTACAGGATTAGCTGCTTCTATGGGATCTATACTATTATCGGCAGGAGAAAAAGGAAAACGTTTTATACAACCTCATGCCAGAGTTATGATTCACCAACCTAGTGGTGGTGCTCGAGGACAAGCCAGTGATATAGAAATCACAGCTAAAGAAATTATAAAAACAAAAGAGCTTAGCGCAAAAATATTAGCCGACAATTGTGGGCAAAAATATGACCAAGTTATTAAAGATTTTAATAGAGACCACTGGATGGGAGCCGACGAATCTGTAAAATATGGAATTGTTGATGGTGTTTTAGAGTAAAGAAAAGAATTAAATGTCACATTGAGCGCGCAGTCGATAGTTATCGGGAGCACATATATTAATATAATGATCCCGATAGTTATCGGGACTGTCCGCGAAGGAATAGAGATGAATTTAAGAGACGAACTAAATAAAACTGGCGGATTTAAAAACCTTGAACACTTAGCGAAACAAGTTGTTGAAGGTTTTATATCTGGAATGCACAAAAGCCCTTTTCATGGTTTTTCTGCAGAATTTGCGGAACATAAAATATACAATCAAGGAGAAAGCACTAGGCATATCGATTGGAAACTGTTTGCCAAAACCGATAAGCTTTACACAAAACGTTATGATGATGAAACCAATCTTCGTTGCCATATTGTATTAGACAATAGTAGTTCTATGCATTATCCAAAATTAGAAGAATTTTCTATTTCTAGTTTAAATAAAATTGCTTTTTCGGCTCTCGCTGCAGCTTCTATGATGCACATCTTAAAAAAACAACGCGATGCAGTTGGACTAAGCATTTATAGCGATGCTTATGATTTTTACGCTCCTGAGAAAGGAAGTGAACGCCATCACCAAATGCTATTAAACAAACTAAGCAATGCGGTCATTTCTAAGCCTGTTAATAAAACAACAGACACTTATACTTACTTACACCAAATAGCTGAAAAGATTCATCGCCGCTCATTAATATTTGTTTTTACAGATTTATTTCAAACCACTGCAAATGAAACACAGTTATTCGAGGCTTTAAGACATCTAAAACACAATAAGCATGAAGTTGTGTTATTTCATGTTTTTGACAGAGAAAAAGAGCTTAAATTTAATTTTGATAACAAACCAAAACGTTATATCGATGTTGAAACTGGTGAGTTTATTAATTTATATTCTGAAACGGTTAAAGATAATTACGAAAAAGCAATTTTAGAATATTTTGAAAAATTGCGTTTAAAATGTGGTCAATATCGCATCAAATACGTTGAGGCTGATATAAATAAAAACTTTGACTCTATTTTAACAACCTATATGATAGAGCGCGAAAAATTTATTTAAAAATTATTTTCAAAAAAAAGCTCTAAAAAGATTTGACATATTAAAATAGCAATGTATATTTGCCATCGCAATAAAGCAACGGTCTGGTAGTTCAGTTGGTTAGAATGTCGCCCTGTCACGGCGAAGGTCGCGGGTTCGAGTCCCGTCCAGACCGCTAAAAATTGCAAAAAAGAAAGCTCTGAGAAATTAGAGCTTTTTTTAGCAGTAATTTTAAAATATACTTTAGCACTCTTAACGAGTCTAATTAAAAGCAGTTGTGTTGTTTGATAGATGTAAAAATCTATCAAAGTGGTGAAGAAGCTGGATTTATTTTCAGCGACTGCCAATGGAAAGCTTTCCTTTTTTCTTTCGATATTAATCGAAAACAAGAAAATTGGGATGCTTTTTTGCTTTACACGCCTTATATCTTAGTCATTTATATAAAAAACCTTACCATTCAAACGCTTTCTTCATCATTTTATCTTATTTTTAGTAGATATGCACCTTAAGGCATGATTTTTTAGTAATTTTAAGGTCTATTTTCAATCATTTTTTTAGTTATAATATGACAGATGTATTTATTTCAGATAAATTAAAAGAAGCTGTAAAAATTGCTCAGGCAATAGCAAGAGAATATTCACATGTAGAATACTCATCGGCTCACCTATTAAAAGCACTATTACACAAAAATATTGGGATGTTGAAATACATCGAAAGTATTGGCCAAGACGCTTACTATATTGAAGAATGGTCCGAAGTAAGACTAGAAGCGTTACCAAGAACTACTAAAGTTCCTGAAAACCCAAGTAGTGATAATGCTATCGAAGCTATTTTATACGAAGCAGAGAGTGCCAAATTAAAAATTGGAGTCGAAGATGTTAATGAGTTTTGTGTTTTAATAGCATTATGTACACCTGGTGTAGGCTTTACTTTTGAACAGCTTAAATCAATGCCATTGACTCCTGCAGAGATTATTAATAACCTGACTGCTAATGGACATAAGCCAACTGAAATTGAAGATATTGTTTCTAACAATTCTTCAGCTAATAAAAGTGCAGCTTCTAATTCTATTTTACAAACGTACTGTATAGATAAAACAGCAGATGCGAAAAGCGAAACTCTTGAAAAAATTTCTGGTCGTGATTCAGAAATTAAAATGATAACAGAAATTCTTGGAAGACGTTCTAAACCAAATGTTTTAGTATTAGGAGATCCTGGTGTTGGTAAAACAGTATTATTAAATGGTTTAGCCTATGCAACACTTAGCGAATCTATTCCTGATCATTTAAAAAATGCCCGCGTTTTTGAATTGGATTTTATTCATTTAGTTTCTGGTGCAGGTTATAAAGGAGAAATCGAAGATCGATTAAAAAAAGTAATCGAAGCCGTAAAGAATTTTGATAAGCCTATTCTTTTAATTGATGAATTAAATAATTTAACCGATAAAAACTCTGGAAACCAAGGCTTAGCTAATATTTTAAAAGCGGAATTGGTTAAAGGTGATTTAACAATTATTGGAACAGCAACTAACGATTCCTTTAGAAAACATATTGAAACAGACGAAGGACTTTCAAGACAATTTGAAATAATTCGCTTGCAAGAACCTAATGAAGATGAAGCTTTGCGAATGATTGCAAATACGGTATCGTATTATACCGATCATCACAAATTAGAAATAGATAAAGGCGGTATTAAAGAAGCTATTCGTTTAGCAAAACGTTATAATAAAGAACGTAGTTTACCAGATTCTGCTATTGATTTAATAGACAGAACCATGTCTGCTACAAAATTCATGATTCAAACCTCGCAGCCAGAAATAGCTGCCTTAAAACTTCAGCTTGAAGAGTTGAAGAATAGTGATTTGAAAAAGGAGGAATTACTTGCTGAACAAGCGTGGTTAAATCTTCAAATGAAAAATAAATTAAGCTATTTACTATTTAGTGATATTCCTGAAGAGTTATTGTATCAGAATATAAAAACACCTAAAGCTGGCTTTACTTTACTTAAAAAATTACTTGACCAACTTAATGAAACAGCTAGTCAAGAAAAAACAAGCATTACTAAAGCAGACATTGCGTCTACAATAGCAAATAAAACAGGAATTCCTACAGGAAAACTTCAAAGTGACGAGAAAGAGCGTTTACTTAACATGGAAGCTGAATTACAAAAACGAGTTATTGGTCAAGACCACGCCGTAAAAGTAATAACTGAAGCCGTTTTAGAATCGCGTTCTGGTTTAAGTAAACCAGGATTACCAACAGGATCTTTCTTTTTCTCTGGACCAACAGGAACAGGTAAAACAGAATTAGCAAAAGCATTAGCCGAATTTTTATTTCAAACTGAAACTTCGATTATAAGATTTGACATGTCTGAGTTTAAAGAAGAACACTCGGCAGCACTTTTATATGGAGCACCTCCAGGATACGTAGGTTATGAAGAAGGTGGGTTACTTGTAAATAAAATTAGACAAAAACCATATTCTATTGTTCTTTTTGATGAAATTGAAAAGGCGCACCCTTCTGTTTTTGATATTTTTCTTCAAATTTTAGACGAAGGAAAACTGTCTGACCGTTTGGGAAAAGAAGGTGACTTCTCTAATGCTGTAATCTTATTTACTTCTAACATAGGAAGCGATCATATTGTAAAATCTTTTGGAGATGGTATCATTCCTAAATCTAGTGACTTGTTAGAAATGATGGGCAATCATTTTAGACCTGAGTTTTTAGGACGATTAACAGAAATTATTCCTTTCTCACCAATTACAGAAAACAACGTTGCTAAGATTTTTAAAATTCAGCTTAAAGATTTACACAAAGCATTAGAAAAACAAGGTATTAATTTAGAACTTTCAGAGAAAGCGATTAATCATTTAGCCCAAAAAGGATTTACTCCTAAATATGGTGCAAGACCACTAAGAGGTGTGATAAGAAACGATTTAAGATCGCCACTTTCTAAACTTATCATCTCTGGGAAGATAGAAAAAGGAGCAAAAATAGTCCTAGATGTCGGTAAAAACGGCCAGTTAGACTGGAAATATTAGGAATTACACCTTATCAAAAAAAAAGTTTATATATTTATAGAATAAACGCTAATTAATTCAATAATACTACTTATGAGCGATACATACGGATTAGGAGGATCAGAAGTACAATCTGATGCTAATGAAGCCATTCAGCAAATACCACAAAACAGAACGCTATTAGTTGAAAAACTTACAGAAAACCAACCTATTAAACCAGAAGTGGTTAAAGGATTAAAAACGGTAGAAGATGTTTTTGAACACTATAAGCCAGAAGTTGGTGTGGATTTCGAAGATGAAGATGGTGTAGGGAAAAAAGAAACGCTTAAATTTAACAACCTTGGTGATTTTGGAGCTAAAGGAATTACAAGACAGAGTAAGTTTCTTAAAGACTTAAATACAGAAAAAGAACAATACGTAAAAATTATAAAGCAGTTAAAAACGAATAAGATTTTAAAAGCTGCTTTAACAGATACCGATGCTAAACAAGCACTTCTGGAATCTATACGTGCATTAATCTCTGAAATAGAAGAAAAAAAATAAGACATGGCAGAATCTAAAAAAGCGCAACAATTTTCTCCGGTTGAAAATCCTGCACAACACTTAAAAGAAAACAATGAAAAACTAGGCAAATATGGTGGTTTTGATTTGTTAGAAGCTTGTGTAGAAGGTGTTCAAAATATGAACCCAGAACGTAAAGCTAGAAAAAAGATTTTCTTAACAGAAAATGCAAAGAAGGAAGATAGAGACACACTTAAGAAAACCTTAGAAATATGGGCAGATGCATTACAGTCTGATTCTATAACTGATATGGTTGAAGAATCTGAAAAAAAATCTGAAAGTGCACAAAAATCATTAAAAAAGAACTTAGGAGCTGCAATTGAAGCTTCAAGAGGGCTAGAGCAATCTTACCGTTCTATGGCTTTGTTTTACAAGAATACAGAGTCTGATAAGTTAAAAAACATCTCTATAGTTAATGCAGAGTTAGATCAAGTAAAAGATCTAGACAACACCCGTTTCATCGATGCTATTTCTGAAGAGCTAAAAGCCTCTTACGATCGTTTAGATTTAAGAGATAATTACGGTATACTAGTTATTCCAGGCTACTTAGGATCTAATAAAGTGGTAGAAAAATGGGCTAAAATTGCTTATGAAAATAAAGTGATGTTAGTTACCGATTTCGAACACTTAGATGAGCCAGATGATGTTATGGAAATGTTCGAAGCTGCTAATTTAACTGGCGGAGACAAATACCGTTCTAATGTTATTATGTCTTGTAACTGGCTAGTTGGTCGTGGTAAACATGATGAAGTTGGAGAAGAAGATGATTTATTTGTACCACCTTCTGGAGCTTTAGCTGGAAAAATATATAACACTTTAATGTCGCAAGTAACTGCTGGTAAAAAACACGGTGGTATTAACGAAATAGATGGTGTTCGTTTCGATCTTAAAAAGAGTGAAATCTCACAACTAGAAAAATTAGGTTTAGTACCAATGGTTAACGAATATGGTAAAGTAATGGCATTCTCTGCTAAAACTTTATTTAATGGTGATAATCTAGGACTTCAAACTTATTCTGTAGTACGTGTATTCGATTACGTGACTAAAGTATTAATGGATTTCTTAAACCGTCGTGCTTTTGAAAACTTTAATGCAAAAACAAGAAAAGAATTAATGGGACAAATTGTTAAGTTCTTAGATAACATAACAGGTCCAGATAAATTAATTGAAGACTTTTCTATTAAGCGTTTTGAACAAGATCCTAATCAAAAAGATCGCGTATTTTTAGATGTACACATGAAACCTTATTTCCCTGCTAAAAACTTCCTTATAAAAATGGATGGACAAAAAGGAGATGATGGTACAGAATGGGATGCAGATTACGAACAACAATAATAGAATCGTATAATTATAAAAAAAGATCTAACATATGTTAGATCTTTTTTTATAAAATTTATTTTGTTTAATACTATCTATTTCATACTAGCTCTTGCTATGTCTAAATCTCTTTCTGCTTGCTTTAAATTATCTCTACACTCTTCTAAAGCCTCCTTATATTCTGCTATCTTACCTTCAGAATCTCTTAATGCTCGTAATCTATCTTTTGCCTCTTGTAAATCAGAATAGGTCTTAACTATATTTTGATACATGTCATATCGGTAAGTAGAATCTTTAGTTGGAATCATTTTATGCATATCTACCAACTTATTATTTATTGAAGACGTTTGTAGCGGTATGTTTGTTCCTGGTTTGTTTAAAGAATCAATCATTCTTTTAACATTATTCATTTCATCAGAAAAATTGTTTTGAAACTCAACTTCTTTTTTAATACGTTTCGCCTCGCCCTTTAATAAGTCATTTTCTTTAGTCGGAACTTTAAACGTGAAAAATATTGCTGTTACAATGGTAGCAACAGTTACTAAAAAAAGTAATAAAAATTTTAAAAAGCTATTACGTCTTTCTTTAACATTTTTTGGCTTCATAATATATTGATCAATGGATTAAATAAGAAATACTATTACAAATATAGTAAATGCAATAAAAAGAAGGCCTTTAAGTGATTGAATTATAATCTAGTTTTTTTCTTTACATTGAAATGGTTAGAGTTTGTAATACCAATTATGATTAAAAGTAGGGGAATAATCTTAAGATAGTTGCAGTGTATTCGATTAATCTTAACACTTCTACTGCATTTGAATCATTTACACAGACCAACAAGAAACTTTTCTTACACCATATAAACGAACCTCTTCCTTTATTTCTAATGCAGATATTTGATCATGCCCTCACATAAATTTATATTTTCGCTGGCCAATTATTTTTAAAAGTGGTGTCTTTTATTGTAATTTCTTTAGCAGAAACAACAACTTTTGTTTTTAGGGGCTCGTCTCCTACTGCATTAAAATCTTCGTTATAATTTAAACAATATGCTTCACTAAACTTAATCGTTTTTAAGCTTGACATATTATCTCTTTTGTAAAAAATAATCTCTCCATTTTTAGTCATGTTTGAAGAAATCATCCATTCTAAAAAGTCGGTTTTATTGGTAGACTCTAAAAGGATTGAGATTTGTCCTCCTCTTGGTTTTTGTGATGGTCTTCCTGTTGTATCTGATCCTTGTTCAAAAGAAAAAGAGCATTTTAATACATTCATTGTATCATCGCCTATTGTTAATTTTGATAAAAATGACATAGTACCTAGTGTTTTATGTATTAAACAAAAAAGGAAGTGTAGAGAACACTTCCTTTATAAAATATTAATGAACTCATGTATTAACTACACCCAATCATTTAAGTGTTCTCCGTTTCCAATTTTTATTCCTTTTGCAGAAATCACAAAAGATTCTGCCATTGGATTTTTGCCCGTAGAATCGAAATTTTCATTGTATTTAACCATATATCCTTCAGTGAAATTAAGTTCTTTAGCTGTCGCATCTGTATCTCTTTTTAAGAATACAATAGAACCGTCTCTACGTTCAAAATTGTTAAACATCCAATCTGAAAGACTCGTGTCTGCAGTAGATTCCACACTTAACCTAATTTTACCACCTCTTGTGATTGAAGATGGCCTACCTGTGGCATCTGTTTCTTGGTGTAATTCATAAGAACAACTTAATATATTGTACTCTTTCCCACCTACTTTTAATTTTGCTTTGAAAGCCATAATAATAAAATTTTAATTAATAATATATAAAAGCCATTAATGGCATTCAATAAAATTATGTATTAAAGTATTGATAACCAAAAATTTGGGATAACTTTAATTAAACATCTATTGTAATAAATGAAAAGAATTCCTCTTCACTATTTCTGTTTCCTTAAAAGATGAATTAAAACGTTGAAAACCATTCGATTTATACCAATTATGATTTAAAATGAGACCCAATTAATTTGAATTTATAGAAACAAATTATAGGGCTTGTTTTAAGTTATAATTGGTATTAGACCCGTTTACATATAATAACATTATCTTCTCTTATACTATTTCCCAAAACTGTTTTTGAAAAATTTATATGCTTAATAACACTCCACCAATTAGGTTTAAAATAGAAAATCCATCCTAGAGGTTCTGTTTTATTTTCATCTAAAAATTCAATAGTACTTTCCGGATGTCTTTCATTATAATCATTGATAAAGAAATAGAATAACCTCCCAAATTCCATTGTTTCCGGAGCCTTAATTCTAAAATTAGTAATATCATTAATTTCTTGTTTTTTCTGAAACTCAAAGCTAATCACTAATGGATCTTTAAGTTCCTTTCCTGTAGGATCTTTTATATTTTCTCCTATTGGATATAACCACTTTTTATATACTGGAACTGGTATTCGTATTGCGAAGATGTATAATTTATAAAACAAAAGAGGTGTTATAAAAGCTATAGCCGATGTTAAATACAAAAACTTAAATGGATCTCTAAAACGAGAAGTCACATTATAAAATGCAATAAGACCTATGCAAGTGAAAGCAATTGTAAATAAAAACTCTGGAAAAAATTCTATTTTGTCTTCAGATAATTCTTGAAAATAGTTTGTTAATATGTATAGGTGTAATGCTCCTAAAATGATAAACAGTAATTGAAAGCCAATGAAACTATTTAATGGCGTATCATTTAGAACTTTACTAGAACTTAATAAACCTACTAACGCAAAACTTACTAAAACTAGAACAGCATATATTATAGATTTTTTATTATTTTCAGTAAATAGCTTTCGTAACTTACTTACTAGCATCATTATTAATGCCCCAATAAGAAAAAAAGCGATGCTAAGTTTAAAGGCACCTCCTTGAAAAATATTACTAAATGACCCCATTTTAATACTCTTTTTACAACCCTAACAAACTGGTTATTATTCTTATATAACAATATATTAGTCATCTATTTACGATGCTAAATTTTAATTATAACATAAAAATACTCAAATTAAAATCCACATTTTAATGGTTTTCAAGGGTTTTATGAAATGGTTTTCAGGGTATTTATTTACTAATTTCCTGTTTAACAGAACCATTAAATTATCTATTGGATTTTTGTTTTAGGCCTTCACTTTGCTCGTCTATAAATTTGTTAACTGAAGTGAAATTTAGCAAAATAAAGACGAAAAGGAACAGTAATAATAACAGCAATATCGTGAAAAGCTTAATGCCAGATATTCCTATAATGAATAAAATTATCATTAATACAAAACCAAAAAGCCAAGTTAATCCGAGTGTTGTGAAAATAATAGTATTTAAAGCACTTGCGAAATATGCTTTTTTGTAAATTCTGCCTATAGTCATGGCAAAGACAAACATAAACAATGGAATTCCAAATGCTGTCCCAAAAACCATAAAAACAGGTTCTTTTTCTATAAGGTTTAAAAGCTCTACTATATTAGAATTTAACTCCATCGTACTTTTTTTCTAACTCAGAGATCTGTAAAAGCGACTTCTCGCTATAGTTCATTGTTTTTGAAAGTAACAAATTAGGAAATTCATTTATACCAACATTATACATGTTTACGCTCTCATTAAAAAACTCTCTTCGGTCTGATATGTTATCTTCTAGTTGAGAAATTCGCTCTTGTAATTTTACAAATGATGCATTAGCTTTTAAAGCTGGGTAATTTTCAGCTACAACGATAATTTTACTTAAAGATCTGGCTATATTATTATTCAATTTCACTTTTTCTTCTTGATTAGAAGAAGAAAGGTATTGTGTTCTTAGCTTTGTTAAATCATTTAGAATTTCCTTTTCATGAGACACATACTCTTTAACAGTAGTAATTAAATTTGGTATTTCGTCTGCCCGCTGTTTTAATAAAACATCAATATTTGCAAATGCTTTTTCAACATTAAACTTCAATAAAACTAACATGTTGTATATTCTTATAAATACGCTAACGGTAGCAATAAGTATTAATACAACAATTCCAATCCCAATAATTTGATTCATTTTTTTCACTTAAAAGGTGAGTTAAAATTTAACTCACCCCAAGATAAGTTAAAATTAATTTTATTATCTATTAATTCAATATTAGCAATCAAAATAAAACCAATACACACTGCTAATATTGCCATAAATGACAAAAATGAGTTTAGCAATGGTTTATACCTATTCCATTTCGTTACTTTATTAAATGGTGCTAAACTAAAAATATTCCTAATCGATTCTTTTTCTATAAAAACAGAATTTCCTTTTGAATTCGCCTTGCCAATTAATAATATTTTATCGTTATCGTATAAAACATATTGTGTGTAGCGTTTTCCGTTACTAGAATAAGAATCATCTTCCGGGATCCATTCAAACGCGATACCTTCTGGTTGTATTTCTACTTCTCCCGTTTTATCTTCTATTAAAAAAGGATTACAGGTTACCTCATCACTTATTATAGAACACTGCCGTCCGAAAGTTTTACCGATCGATCTAAATTAGCTTTTGAACTACTATAAACAGGCGTTATATCTGTTTTTTCACAGAAAATAAGTCCTCTTCAAAGTTTATTTTGATTTGTGGTTTTCCTCTGATTTTTTTAA
>CALGLR010000056.1 GCA_937959395.1 uncultured Flavobacteriaceae bacterium
TGGAATACTTTGAATCAAAAAATGAACATGATTACCATCAATTCCTATTTCCAAAAACTGAACATCATATCTTAATTCTATTTGCAAACAAATTTCTTTGAATGTCTTTGAAATTTCAGATGTAAAAACTGTTCGTCTATATTTTACAGGTCAAACAAAATGATATAATATCAAACTTTTATTATGACTCTTATGAATATCTTCACTCATAAATACAAAAGTACATATCTTTACGCTACACCCGAGGCAGAGCCTCGGGAAATTCTATCGATTAAATTTCATCTTCCAAACGGCATAATAACGATAAAAAAGCAAGATAAACTGGTATCTTTTTGATTATCATTACAATTACTTATTTTCAAATGCTCTTTTTCATTAAAAAACCCTCATAAATATGTTTTATAATTATTTTAAAATTAAATATTCTAGTATTCTTTTTTTTACTTCTCTAATATTTTCTCTTTTACAGTTTCAAAATAGTTATGCTCAAGATAATTATGAGATTGGACTGGGTATTTATGATATTACTGGAGAAATAGCTGAAAGCAATTTTTTTGGCTATGCAAGTCCCACTACTAGAAATAATGGTATTAGAGACAGACAATACGCTCGGGCTTACATTATTAAAGAGCCAAACGAAACTCCTGTAGTTTTTGTGTGTATAGACAAAGGTGGTATGTTTCAATCGGTTAATAAAGCAGTCATGGAAAAGCTTAGAGCAACCTATGGAGATCTCTATAATGATGAAAATGTCGTAATAAGTGCCACTCATACTCATGTTTCTTCTGGTGGTTTTTCTCATTTTATGCTTTATGAATTAGCAACTGGAGGTTATTGGAAAAACAATTTTAATAATTTAGTAGATGGTATATATGGTTCTATTGTTAGAGCTCATAATACGATCTCTCCTGGTCGTATATATATAAATAAGGGAAATCTAACCAATGCTAGTATAAATAGATCTCTTGTTGCTTACGATAACAATACAGATGCTGCCAATTTTTCTAGTATAGATGAAGAAATGACGGTTCTAAAATTTTTAAAAAGTGAAAAAGAAGTAGGTATGATTTCTTGGTTTGGTGTTCATCCCACAAGTTTATCCATGACTTACTCGCATAATAGCGCTGATAATAAAGGATACGCAGCTTTAAAATTCGAACGCTTAAAAAATGCATCATATGAAGAGTCAGACACATTTATTGCTGCATTTGCGAATACTAATGCAGGCGATTTATCACCTAACCTAAACCTTCCTCCAGCTAATGATCCCAATCAAAATGCTACTGGGCCGGGTGTCGATGAAGAAGATAGTGCTAATATTATGGGAGAACGCCAATACATAAAAGCTCTAGAGTTATACAATACAGCAACAACTCAATTAACAGGATCTATAAAAGCCATATCACGATATACCGATTTTTCTAATGTTAGCGTTGCTCCAAGATTTACCAATGGAGATACAGAAAACACCTGTATTGCTGCTTTAGGCATTTCTTTTACTGCTGGTGCAGAAGATGGACGAAGTGGTTTAGGCATTTTTGAAGGCATTACTAAAAACCCAAATATTGGAAATGAAGTAGATCAATGCCATACCGAAAAACCTATTGCTCCTCTATTTTTATTAGGAGAAAATGAAAACGATCCTGCAACGCCAAAAATTCTTCCAACATCTATACTAAAAATAGGGCAATTTGGAATATTAGCAGCTCCAGCAGAATTTACTGTAATGTCTGGCCGTAGAGCAAGAGCTACTGTAGAAAATGTAAACGGAATAGGTATTACAGAAACCGTTTTAGCTGGTTATTCTGATGCATATGCAGGTTACGTTACAACAAGAGAAGAATATGCATCACAACAGTACGAAGGTGCAAGTACTCATTTTGGACCATGGACATTGGCGGCATACCGACAAGAATTTGAACGTTTAGCTAAAAAATTAGTACAACCAAATTTAGACCCTTGGCCAGTTGAAGAACCTGCAATACCATTTAAAGCAGAACCAATAATAGATGTTACCACAACTATTGCTTTTGATACAACACCTTCTTCTATCGAATTTGGAGACATTGATACCGATGTTCAAGATTCTTATCAAAAAGGAACTAGTGCAGAAGTTATTTTTTGGGGAGCCCACCCAAATAACGATTTAAAAACAAATAAAACCTATCTTACTGTTGAATTTGAAGAAGAAAATGGAGATTGGACAGTAGTTTACTCAGACAGAGATCCCATTACTAAATTAACTTGGGAACGGTTTAGCGTTGCAGATTCTAAAATAAAAATTAGATGGGATATTCCTGAAGATGCCACTACAGGTTTTTACCGTATTAAGCATTTTGGTAAATCCAAACCCTTAATTGGTAATTTAAATGACTATTCAGGTTGTAGTTCGCGATTTTTTGTTGGTGGAACTTTAGGGAATGATTCTTCTCTTTTTACTTCTAGTTTATTCATTTATCCAAACCCAAACCAAGGAGATATTAATTTAATTGTAAAAAATAATTTTACTGGATTTTATGAAATAATGGATTTGTTTGGCAGAAAAATACAAGCTGATAAAATTGAAAGTAATGGATTAAAAACCATTAACTTAAATCAAACTAGTGGTATTTACTTTTTAAATGTAACACATATCACGGGACAAAAATACACATACAAACTAATTCGAGAATAGTTTCTATGCGTTCTTAGCTCATAAAACAGTTAATAATTCGTTTTTCAATTCTTGCATAATGTTGCCTAAAATCGTAACATTACAATTACTAATAAAACTAAAATGCAAGACAACGATAATCTTTCAAAAATTGACATTGAAGACCAGAAAATAATAGATAACAAGGAGTTAAATATATTCGAGGCTTTAATTCCTGTTGTAATATTAATGGGCTTATTGGCTTATAATATTTTCTTTGTTGAAGGTCAAGAGTGGTTTGGAGGGTATACCAATCAAATTATATTATTAATGGGTGGTGTTGCAGCTGCTGCAGTAGGGTTATATAATAAAGTTTCTTTTAATGTTATGTTAAAAGAGATTTGGGAAAATTTGCGTAGTGTTTTTGTACCTATTATGATTTTGTTTTTAGTAGGTGCATTAGCAGGAACTTGGCTCGTTAGTGGTATTATTCCTGCAATGGTCTATTATGGGCTACAAGTATTAAATCCTTCAATATTTTTACCTGCTTCTGTAATTATAGCAGCAATAATTTCTATAGCAACTGGTAGTTCATGGACAACTTCTGCAACCGTAGGCATAGCTTTAATTGGAATTGGAACTGCTTTAGGTATTCCGGCTGGAATGATTGCAGGCGCCGTAATTTCTGGAGCTTATTTTGGTGATAAAATGTCGCCTTTAAGTGATACAACCAACCTAGCTCCTGCAATGGCTGGCACCGATTTATTTACACATATTAAGTACATGACCATTACCACGGTTCCAACATTAATTATCACATTAATTGCTTTTGGGATAATTAGTACAACTATAGACACCACTGGAGATGCAGATGTAAGTGGTCTTTTAAGTACAATAAAAACAACATTTAACATTACGCCTTTGCTCTTTATTGTCCCCGCAGCAGTTATTGCTTTAATCTTGTTTAAAACAAAACCATTAATTGCATTAGGTATTGGTGTTTTTTTAGCTGCCATATTTGCTTTTATTTTCCAACCAGAAATACTAAATAGCCTATCAGATTCAAAATTTTCATCAATAACATCTTCTGTTCTAACAGACACGCAAATAACGACCAATAATGATAAGTTAAATGAGTTGTTTAGTTCTGGCGGAATGAATGGTATGTTATGGACTATTTACCTAATAATATGTGCAATGGTGTTTGGTGGTATTATGGATGCCATAGGTGCTTTATCTAGAATTACAAATGCACTATTATCTATAGCTACAACTACTTTTGGTTTATTTGCAAGCACTGTGGTAAGTTGTTTAGGATTAAATACTGTTGCTAGTGATCAATATTTAGCCATTGTAATTCCTGGAAAAATGTTTAAAAAAGCATATGAAGATAAAGGTTTAGCTCCAGAGAATTTAAGTAGAACTTTAGAAGATTCTGGAACAGTAACCTCGGTTTTAATTCCTTGGAATACCTGTGGTGCCTATCAAAGCGGTGTTTTAGGAGTTGGTGTAAGTGACTATTTTGTGTATGCTATTTTTAATTGGCTAAGCCCTTTTACAACCTTATTATTTGCTGCACTAAATATTAAAATTAGACAAATTACTTCAAAATAAATGGGTAATTCGCTCATTTTTAGAAATCATAAATAAATACTATCTAACAATAAATATTTAAAATTTTATTCCTGTTTCTTTTTTTCAAGTTATAGAGTACTTTTGCACACTGAAAAAAGAAGTATTAATTTATTAAATATAAACAAATGGCGATAGTAGGAAAAAAATTTCCAAACCTTAATGTAGATGCAATGAATGAAATGGGAGATACATTCAAATTGAATGTTCTTGAAGAAGCAATCAATAATAGAAAAAAAGTACTATTATTCTGGTACCCTAAAGATTTTACTTTTGTTTGCCCAACAGAATTACATGCTTTCCAATCTGCTATAAGTGAATTCGAAAAACGAAACACTATAGTTATAGGAGCTTCTTGTGATACGCCCGAAGTACATTTTGCTTGGTTAAATACTCCAAAAAATAATGGAGGTATTGAAGGTGTTACCTACCCTCTTTTAGCAGATTCTAATCGTAACTTATCATCAACTTTAGGGATTTTAGATGTTTCAAATGAAAAATACAATGAAGAAACTGGTGTTGTTACTGTAGATGGCGACAATGTAACTTATAGAGCGACTTATTTAATCGATGAAGATGGAACAGTATTTCATGAAGGTATAAACCACATGCCTGTTGGAAGAAACGTTTCTGAATTTTTACGCTTGGTAGATGCTTATACACACGTTCAAGAAAAAGGAGAAGTTTGTCCTGCAAATTGGGAAGAAGGAAAAGAAGCGATGCAAGCCAATAGACTTGGTACTGCTGAGTATTTAGAAGCTCACGTAAACTAAAACACAAATGGTTCAAGAATTAGAACAAGATAATTTACAAGATCTTATTACAAATAACGAAACCGTGGTTGTTCAATATAGCGCGACATGGTGTGGTAATTGTAGAATAATGAAACCAAAACTTAAAAAGTTAGCTTCAGAATTAGAAAATATTACTTTCGTTATTGCTGATGCAGAAAAATTTCCAGATTCTAGACAATTGGCTACTGTTGATAATTTACCAACATTTGCTACTTTTAAAAATGGAAGTTTTGTAAATCAAGTGCAAACAAATAAATTTGATGTTTTAAAAGAACTAGTTTCTGAAATTATATAATGAAGTTACCAATAATTAAACATCTTACTCAATTTATAAACGAAAACGATGAAGATTTCGTTGTTGAAACCATTGAGACACTTGAAGCGCTAACCGAGGTTTCTTCACTAAAAGATGAAGAACTTAATGTTATAGGTGAATTAATCTCTAATATGTATGGGGCTATCGAAGTAAATAAAATGATTAATGATGGTATTCCTCAAAAAGAAGCCGTTAATAATTTTATGCAACGTGTTTTAGGATCCATAGACAAGTAATACTATTTTACTTTTAATATAAAGTCACTTTTCAATTCTGAAAAGTGACTATTTTTATTTTGCACCAATCTTTTAAGCTATGTGTCATTTAAATGAAGAGATAGAAGTCACTGTTATTTCAAAAAAATTAAAGAGTTCATTAACCAAATACTAAAAACTATTATATATTTCATATAATCTTGCCATGTTATAAGCAAATGCTTTTCTTTTTGATTTTGTTTCAGCTCTAAAAAACTATATTCATAACAAAAAAGATACACTTACCCTTTTTGGTTTTTCCAATAGTGTGTAAAATAATTAGGAAGAAAACCTAAATCAAATTTTTGAAAAACTTAAAGGAGTTGGTTGGGTAAATGGGAACGCTTTTTTCAAGGAAAAAGTAATAAAAGATAATGAACCTATTGATATTAATTGGTATCCAAATAGAGCGCGAACTAGTTCTTATAACTATGTTCCTGAAAACTATTTAGTGAAACTTGAAATTAAAAGATATGCTTTAAATACTTGTAAAACCTATATTTCTCATTTTGAAAAATTTATAAATCATTATCCAGATCCACCAATTATTGAATAATCTGAACAGGGAATAAGAAATTATCTCCAATACCTTATTCAACAGAAACGATCTAATAGTTATGTGAATCAATTTATTAACAGTATTAAGTTTTATTATGAAGCCGTTATGGGAATGCCTAATCGATTTTATAGTATAGATAGACCCAGAAAACGACAGAAACTCCCAAATATATTGGCTAAAGAAGATATCCTGAAAAGGATTAATCTTACAAAAACATAAAGCACAAATGTATAATTAGGTAAAGGCCAAAATGAACCATTAAATACCAATAGTAATGCTTAGGAAAAAGTTAATAATAAACGTGTGGCTTTTATTAAAAAATAACTGCATTAAAGTTAAAAAGAAATGATTTATAGCTTTTTATTTGCGTCATAAATTGTAAATGTACTAGGTCTTATCCCGAGGTTATTAATAGTTGTAAAATTAGCTCTATAATTGAAGTAAATAATCTGAAACAAAAAACAGATTGCTACACCATAAAAGGCACTATTTTTCACAAATATGAATGTTATTGTCCAAAAGGGGTAATTTGCAAACCTTGCCCTTAAATGTCACATATGTATATATCTATGGACAAAAATAGAAATAAAGAAGACTTAACACTCTCAAAAAATGATGCTATTATATTTACAAAAAGGAATAATAATTTTAAGACCAATACTACTTATAATTTTTCCATTAGTGTTGAAGAATTAGTTCATCATATTAATGATAGTACAACTAAAAAACACATTTAAATATCATTTGCTAGGATATAGCGAGATAAAGTAAAAAAGGAACGCCATAGCGTTCCTTTTCATTACAAACAATAATTAACCAATATTAAAACTACTAAAATTATTGGTTTACTGCTTCAACCAACCTTAAAAATTCTGATCTATAACCACTTTTATCTACTCCCCTACCAGATTGAGCTAAAACAACCACATCTTCTTTTTTAGAATTATTATGAAATTGAGATTGCCTTAATTGCATTCCGAAAAGTGCTACAGAAGCTGCGAAATTCATATCTATAGAAGGTTCACTTATACTATCTTTAGTTACTTGAATCATCTCTATACTCTTTTTGCCATCTGGCTTCTTGTATCGAAACTTTACTGTAAACAATTCATCTGAGTTTGCTATTTTTGTTGTCGCTTTTGTGTATTTTAAATCATTAATCTTTTTTAAATAATCGCTTTCTACGCCATTAGGAATCACCTCGTATAATGCTGTTACCGTATGCCCGCTTCCTAATTCACCCGCATCTTTAGTATCATCGATAAAATCTTCAGCAGCTAATAATCTATTTTCATAACCAATCAATCGATATGCTTGTACTTTTGTTGGGTTAAATTCTACTTGAATTTTAACGTCCTTAGCTATTGTAAATAGTGTCCCTCCAAATTCTTTTCCGAAAATAAGTTTAGCTTCTTGCATCGTATCGATATAGGCATCAGGGCAAAAGCATTCAAAATTAGATAGAAATTAAAATTTATATTATTTTAGTATTGAATTCTATTTTATTCTGCCATCTGGCAGAATAAAAAAAATGAATATTCCTTCTGAATCAAAATTTAACAAGAATTTTCTGTC
>CALGLR010000057.1 GCA_937959395.1 uncultured Flavobacteriaceae bacterium
ATTTCCTGTAAGATCATCATTATAATCATTTAAATTGAAGGTCGTAAGGCCATCAGGAATGCCGTCGTAATCGCATTCGGTTATCGAAGTTTCAAAAGATTCTGGAAGCGGTATTTCTTGGACTTCTACATTAAATGTTCCCGAACAGCCATTATTGTTTACAAGAGTTACAGTGTAAGTTCCAGGTTCATTAACAGTAATAATTTGTGTGTTTTCATTAGTACTCCAGTTATAAGAGACATAATCTAATCCAGCATCTAATTCTACAGAAGTACCAAAACAAAAGCTAGCACTTGTAAGAGTAGGAGGGGTGATATAAATGGTTTTAATTTCAAAAGAAGTAATCGCATCACATTTATCGTCTACTGAAACTCTTACAAAAACAATTTGTGTATTAGGTGTTGTATTTTGATGTGCAGTAGGATCTGCAATTTCGTTCTGCTCTAATTTAGCATCGTTTTCTGTGTTATAATAGCTAAACGTGGGATTAATTTCGGTAGTAAAACGATCTTCAAAAGTGGTTAAATTGAAAATACTAAAAGTATCTTCATCGTCATCGCAGGCTTCTAAAATATCGGTTACTATTTCAACAGAGACAGATTCTCTTATTGTTATTTCAACTGTAGCAACAGACCAGCAACCCGATTCGTTTAGTACTCTAATGTAAATGCTGTGATTATTGCCAGGTACAACATAGTTATCTGTATCTGTAATTGGGTTTAATTCATTTTCTGCATCTTCAAAACTGGTATCGAAATAGGTGAACACTAAATCGGTTTGATCTTGAATAATAATAGGGTTTAATTCGCTTAAATCTAAAGTGTATACGCCATCAATATCTGTATCGCAAATACTATATCTATTATCGATTAGCTTTGGTATGGCTAGTACTTCGAGTTCTATTGTTCCGTTAGAAAAACATTTAGTTATTGGGTCGAAGAATCGAACAAAAATATCAGCCGTTTCAGAATCATAAGCTAGAGGTGTTGCAATTAGAAAAGCAGCATTTGCAGTTTGCGCAGCAATTTCATCGGTATAATAAGAAATTTCTAATCCTCTAGTATCTGCAAGCATATTTGGAATTGCAGTACTTAAATCGAATACTTCTGAAAGATTAAAATCATTATCACAAGCACTTAATTCTGTATTAGATACTGCTACAGGAAATGTATAATCTATAGTCATTTGTGCTACAGAATAACATGTCGAAGTCGTATTTAATACTCGTGTGTACAAAGTTAAAGGCACGGTAGTAATAGTGTATGCTGTTGCATTTATAGGATTTGTATTGTTTAAAGCATCATCTGGGGTTAGGAAGTAACGAAAAGTTAGTCCAGTATCATCTATTACAAACTCAGAATTATGAATGGTTAAATCGTAAATTTCTTGACCATCAATAAAGTTGTCACATACAGTAACAGATATATTCTCAACTAGTGGTGATGCTATTAAAATAAGTTCAAGTTCATTTTTGTAAACGCAGCCGTCGGGCGCACTTAAACTAATGTAAATAGTTGTATTTGGAGTTGTTAAATCTATAGTTGTTATTGGGTTTATTTCTGCAGTAACATCATCTAAAGTGGCATAATAAGTTACAGTTACATTAGGTTGGGTTCCAATAATATCATCATCAAACTCAGTAAGATTTATATTGGTCTCTTCAGTGTCATTCTCAAAATCACAAATCTCAATACTTGGAGTAAGTTGTTGCGGTACTGGTACAATTTGTAAGTCTATTTTGGCAGTAGAATAACACGTTGTTGTCGCATTATAAAGTCTTACATAAACAGAGGTGTTTGCTGTTAATACATAAGCATCAGGATTTGCTATTTGAGTTGCAATATCACCTTCTTGAGCTTCTAAAAGTGTTAAATAATAAGTAGCTTCATATAATGCAAAATCGGTATTAATATTTATTAATGCATCATTAATATTAAATGAAAATGAGCCATCGCTATCGTCGTCGCATCCCTGAAGTGTAGTGTCTGTAGTTCCTATTTCTGGATAAAAATCTATTATTAACTCACTTTCAGTAGAACAACGGCCCGGTAAATTAATAATAACGACATAGGTTCTTGGCGCATTGGTTATGTAAACATTTTCGGGGTTATTAATAGTAGTCCCGTTTGTGTTTTCATAATTAAAAGTGACGCCAACTTCTGTCGAGAATTGATCTTCATATTGAGTAATATCATGAAATTCTCTATTATCACTAAATTCATCGCATATCGATACTTCTACAGGATCTATTGAGGTTGTCGACTGAAAGCTTAATTCAAATTCTGAAACGATAAAGTCTAGTTCTACATCTTCAAATACTAATGCAATGCGAGCGTATATTATTATGGGACCTGTGACATCTAATTCAGTAATTGCGTTTAAGCCAGGATCTGCATTAGCATCTGCTTCTAAAAGATGGTAAGTGACTTCCATATATTGCGAATCATCATAACCCGTAATTATAGATTCGGTGTAAGTTGTTAAATCTACAAGTTCAGTATTGTCATTATCGATGTCGCAAACGCCACCACCTACAGCACCCCCAGCACCCCCGTAACCTACTGTGCTTAAACCAACGCCGCCAACAGTTTCACAACCAGAAGAATCATTAATAAAAACTACAAATATTTCTGCATCAGGATCATTAATAGTGTAAGCTGTTGGGTCTAGAATTAAACTAGTAGGATCTCTTGCTTCAGCTCCAGCTTCAGAATCATAAAATTCAACAGTAATTCCTGTTAAATCTGCTACCATGTCTAATATAGATTGCGTTAAATCGAAAACATTACCAGTACTAACTTGTGTGTCATTATTTACAGTAACACCTTCTATGTAAGTGAAATTAATTGGAAAAACTTTTACACAACCGTTTGCGGTAAATGCTCTTACCCATATTTGTGCTACACCATTTAAAACATAAAGTTCCGGATCGATAGGATTTGTTGGTGCATCTGGATCAAAAGGGTTGGTATTGTTTATCGCCCATACCTCAAATAAATGATATGAAAAACTTAATATTTCGGTATTATTTGCTTGTACATCATCTTCGTGAACCGTTAAATCATAAATAGCAATATTAGAACACAATTCAACATCTATAGGTTCAACAATGGGTTCTCCATTTAAATTAATCTCAATTTCTTCTATATTCGGACAAGAATTGTCTGGGAGCAATGTAAAACTAACAAAAACAGAATCTTCATTAGCAGCAGTAATTTCTGTAATGGGATTTGTATTGTTTTGGGCATCTAGTAAAGTAGGGTAGTAGGTAATAGCGACATTAGTTTGCACACCAATAATTTGCGCAGAATAGTCTGTGAGCGTAATAATTTCTGAATTATCATTATCAACATCACATACAGAGATCGCATTAATTTGTGCGGTTCCTAATTCTAATAAATTAAGTGTTAGTTCCCCTACATCAAAACAACCTAAACCACGTTGCAGTCTAACATAAACTATTTTAGTGGGCGTATTTAATAAATAATTATTAGGATTATTAATTGCGTTTACTGCATTACTAGCATCTTCAGGCGTGTCATAATAACTTAATATCAAGCCCGTTTGTGCACCGACCATTAAAGGACCATAAGAGGTTAGATTTATAGTCTCTTCACCAATAATATCTATATCACAAACAGTGACTTCATTATTTATGGCAAGTGGAAAGGTTAACGCAATGGTGATGTCTATCTCATCTTCTAATACTAATGTTTCTCCGTTGCAAAATTCATAAGTGACAGAAGCAGAGTAGGAGGTGTTTTCTTCAGGGCATACTGTAATTTCATTTTCATTAGAAATTGTATTTCCATCTCCATCTTTCCATTGTATAACAGTTGTAGGAATACCATTGGGAGTAAATCGCCAGGCTTCATTAGTTGTACTCCAAGTACTATTATTTCTGTCTGGAGGCGTTAATGCTAAGCTTCCATCTTGATTTTGAATACCAATAAGGGCGTTTTGTCTAAAATTATCTTCACAACTTAAAGGTTTATCTTGAATATAAACATCAATAACATTAGACGATTCGTAAAGCACAATTTGTGATGTCGATCTTTTTTCGTCTGGGCCTTCACATTTAAAATGATTTAAGTTTTCGTAACTAATAATAAAAGTGCGTTCTGGAGTAACTCCCGTTAGATATGTTTTTATATTTCCACATTCGTTTTCTGGAGTTGCAGGATCATCTGTACATCCAAACACATTGGTGTCATTAGTTAAATCATGAAACGCACCAAAAATTGCATTTGTTGGCATCGATGCATTAGGAATGGTCGCTGCAGCGAAAGCATTATCGCCAAAAGCTAAAGCGGTGTTAAAACTAATAATTCCGTTATCTCCAATAATGAGCTGGTTATGCCCTTCATTATAAAAACAAAAATTAAAAGGTAAAGGAAGCACTTCTCCCCATTTATCATCCTCAGTTATTTCTACTAAAGTACCATTAGTTAGTCCTGTTGGAGGATTAAAAAGAATCGTTTCTACAATATAATCTGTAGTTTCAAAAATAGTTGTAAAATTAGCCTGTAAAGTAAAGCAACGATCTGCATCTAGGGGATAATCACAATCTATTAATATTGTGTCAAGTCCTTGACTGTCTGTTATTTCTAAAAACGGTGAAGCATCTTGTGAAAATGCAACAGCACTGATTAAAAACAATGCGAGGGATGTTATTTTAAACATAAATTAATAGCGATATTAAATTCGCCGCAAATTAGTTATAAAGCCTTAATAAAGAGCGTTTAATTCCTCAAAACTATGCTGTTATTACTCTCAAAACTAAAAGTAGTTCCCTAAATCTATAAATTTAGGGAACTACTTTTAGTTTTTATGACCTGAGAAAATAGGTACACTGGTTTTAAGGATTAATAGCGTATTCATTATTAAATTCAGTATTAAATTTTATAAAGCTAAATTAAAGTAATATAACAAATGAGCTATCACTACTTTTAACCAAATAAAAACCCTATTTGTAGGGTTTTTATTTGTAATTTTATTTGCTCGTAAAGCAACGTTTAGTAATTACATTAAGAATAACGTTGAAAATATGTTTTTTGTTCAATAATAAAATGAAGTTTTTATATCCTAAATATGTTCTATAAACTATTAAGTTTTATAGGTGTTTTATTTTTTTCAATGCCGCTTTCTGCGCAAAACGATAAAGCTATTGATAAAACAATTCAAAGTAGTCGAGATTCTTTAAATACTAATCCAGAATATGCGTATAACTCTCTCTCTTCGATTATAAAAGATACTAAGATAACTAGTTCTTTTAAAAGGAACGCATATATTTATTTATCTGAATATTTTAATAGAAAAGGAGTCACTGATTCTGCGATTTTCTATGCGAATAAAGGATTAATTAAGGTTACTTCTGAAAAAGAAAAAGCAATAGCGTATCGTATTATTGGTTCTAGTTATGTCCAAAATGGAAAACGCGATGAGGCTTTAGTTTGGCTTTTTAAAAGCCTTGAAATTGCAGAGCGTTTAAAAATAGGAAAGTTACTAATGTCTATTAAATCAGATTTAGGGCATTTATATTATCAAAAAGAAGATTATGATAAGGCGTTATCTTATTGGAAAGAATCTGCCAATTCTAAATTCTCTGAAGAAATTAAATTGAAAGCACTCATAAATATTGCTTCTGTTTATTTTAGAAAAGCAGATTATGAAACAGCTAAAAGTTATCTTAAAAAAGCTCTAGATACTCCCAATAAAGATAAATACTTTGGTATGTTATTGCCTATTTATATAAATCTTGGTGCTTTAGATTTTCAAGAGGAAAATTATGATCAGGCCGAGTATTATTTTAGAAAAGCAAGAACTATTAGTAAAAAGCATAATCAAGTTGCAGGATTGTTACCAAGTACTATAAATATAGGCTTAATTCATAATGCTAAAGAAAACTATAATCTAGCTTTAAAGTTTTTTGATGAAGCTTTACAGATTGCCGAAGAAAATTCCAATTTAGAAAGTCAAAAAAATATTTTTAAATATTATGAAGAAACTTATATTAAGATGGAGGATTATAAAAGTGCTCATGAAATACTTAATAAACATAATATTATAAAAGACTCTATAAATAAAAATCAATTAGATAAAAGAATTACAGAACTAGAGGTAAAATATGAAACTTCTCAAAAAGAAGAAGAAATAAAAAATCAAACCTTTTTAAAAAAAATATTTTTTGTTGGAGCTATAATTATTTTAATACCAATTGCTTTTTTAATGATTCTGTATTATCAAAAACATAAAACACAAGTATCTATTAACGAATATCAAAAGCAAATAAATAAACAGAAAGTAGATGTTTTAATTAAAGAGCAAGAGTTAACTCTTATAGAAAACGCTGTAAAAACACAGAAAAAAGAGCAAGAGCGAATTGGAATGGAGTTACACGATACTATTGGAGGAAATCTTGCATTTGTAAAATTAAAATTATCTTCTTTAGATAAGAATAATGACTATGAATCATTGTTAAAAATGTTAGAAGAAACCTGTGATCAAATAAGAGATTTATCACATGACCTAATTGAAGAAAAAATTGAAAAAGACAGCTTTACTTCAACAATAATAAATTACGTTAATGAGGCAAATGTTATTAGCGGAAAAAAAATATTATTTTACCCTCATCCAGAAGAAGCACTTAACTTAATAGATGATACTATACAAATAGAGCTCTTTAAGATCATTCAAGAACTATTATCTAATGCAATTAAGCACTCTAAGGCCAGTGAAATTAATATTTATATAAATAAATATGATGAATCTCTTAAATTAATTTTTGAAGATAATGGAGTTGGTTTTGAAGCTGATAAAAAAACTGATGGAATAGGGATAAGTAATATAAAAAATAGAATAGAACTCCTAGCTGGAGTCATGCATGTAGATTCTCATCTTAAAAGAGGAGCGATTTTCACTATAGATATACCAATTGTTAACGTACAAATGCTGCAACATGAAATCTAATTTAATTATCGTTGACGATCATAAAATGTTTCTAGAAGGACTTGTATTCATTCTTGAAAATAAATATAATATTGTTTTTACCTCAAAAAGTGGTGATGGCGTTATAAAATATTTGAATCAAAAACCGGATTCTAAAACCGATTTAATTATAACCGATGTTAGTATGCCAGGTATAGACGGTATTGCATTAAGTGAAATCGTAAAAAAGAAATTCCCTGAGATCAAGTTATTGGTGCTAAGTATGCACCATAAGCCATCTATAGTAAACAAACTTATTGAAAATCAAGTCGATGGTTACCTTCTTAAGGATTCTGCAAAAAATGAATTAATAACAGCAATTGATACCATATTAAAAGGAGAAAATTTTTTTTCAGAAAAAGTAAAAAAAGCATATTCAGAAAGTGTTTTCTCTAAAGAAAAAGACATCCTTAAGATAATATCTGATAAAGAAAAAAAGATACTTACCTTAATTGCTATGGAGCATACCACCAAAGAAATCTCTGATATCCTTTTTTTAAGTAAGTATACAATAGATAGTTATCGAAAAAATCTAATTTCGAAACTAAATGTTCGTAATATAGCAGGTTTAACTAAAGTAGCTATAAAATTGGGGTTGGTTGAGGATCTATAAATTATTTGAAACTATTTAGATCGTTTAATAAATATTCTTAATGTATACCATTACAAATTAAAATGAACAAATAAGGTCTCTTTTTAAGTTGTAATTGATATTAGAAACTCGCAAACTAGGAGTTGTTTAGAATCTTATTTTTAGATTTAAATCTTCGTTAGAAACTGTGAATTTAGCATCATTATATTGAGGCGGTCCATAACTCATGGGGTTATTAGACATACCATATGCTTCTTTTGGCATTCCAGTGGTTTCAAAATCCATTCTGCCATTCTCATTTTCATCATGTAATGCCATTATAGCATAGTCTCCAGGTTGTACATTTTTAAATACGACACTTATTTTTCCGTTTTCTATAATTGCATTCTCATTTATTAAGCCTTTAGCTTTCATAAAAGTATCTTCAGAATGTAAGCCTATTAATACGACTCCATTATCGTTTATTACATTATCTATAGTTATGGTAATTGTTTTTCCTTCATTATTTTGAGCATAGCCAAAAAAAGATACTATTATAAATGTAATTGTTAAAGCAAGTGTTTTCATATTGTTTAGTGTTTTTGTTATTATTGATACAAAGATCTATTACGAGATTGTTTTTTTTAAAAACAACTTACTCAATTGTTATTATTTTATGATGAACTGTAAATCTCACAAAACAGTGTTTGTAATATTTAAAATCATTCGGTATATGTAGTTTAACATCGATAAAGTGTCTTTTCGTCTATTAGTGTATTTATTTAATTGAATATGAAATTAAATATTCTACATTTGAACAAAATATAAAAAAGTTCAAAACATTTTGGCAGAACATAAATCAGACATATTATTAAAATCAAAATCTCTTTTCCAACAGTTTGGATATAAAAAGACTACACTTACTGATATTGCTAAGTCTGTAGGAAAAGTAAAGACAGCAATTTACTATTATTTTAGTGGTAAAGAAGAGATTTTTGCTCAATTGGTTAAAGCTGAAGCAACTGAGTTTTTAGAGACTTTGCAAAATGAGGTTAGTAAATACGAATCTGAAAAAGCTAAATTAGAACGTTATATAGTATTTAGATTAGAATTAATGCAAAAAGTAGCAAAGCGTTATCATTTTCTTAAAAAGGAATTTTTTGAATTAATGCCATTGGTAGAGGAAAATAGAGCTACGTCATTAAACGAAGAAATAATTTGGATTGAGTCAATATTACTAAAGGGGACCCAAAACAATGAATTTAAAGTTGAAAACGTAGCTTTTGCTTCAAAAATGTTAGTACAATCTATAAAAGGTCTAGAAATACAAATGTATGTTACAGATCAAATACTTTTAGATGAAATAGATTTAAAAGACTTTACTAGACTAATACTTTATGGTGTAGTACGATTATAATAGCAACAATTATTTAAAACGAAAACCTTATAAACAATTTTAAAATTAATCCATTAATGAAATCTTTTTATTTAACCCTCGCAGCCTTATTTTTTTCAAGTGTTATCATGGCTCAATACGAAGTTGGTAGTACAACTATCACTTTTAACGATCCAGATAGAGGTGGTCGCCAAATAGAAACTAACATATATTATCCTGCAATAACTGCTGGAGCAGATGCAACAATGGCTCAAGGAGATTTTCCTGTTATTTCATTTGGTCACGGTTTTGTTATGAGTACAGATGCTTACCAAAATATTTGGGAAGAATTAATTCCACAAGGTTACATAATGGCTTTCCCTACAACAGCAGGTGGTTTTACTGCTGAACATGAAGACTTTGGTTTAGATTTAGCTTTATGTATTACTAGAATGCAAGAAGAAAACTTAGATGCTTCATCATTATTCTTTGGACATGTTACAGATAAAGCAGCCATAATGGGACACTCTATGGGAGGTGGTGCCGCTTTTTTAGCAGCTACCAATAATACAACAATACAAACAGTAGTAGGCTTAGCTCCTGCAGAAACAAATCCTTCTGCGGCAGCAGCAGCAGCACAAGTTAATGTACCAGCTTTAGTTTTTCATGGCTCTGGAGATGCGGTAACGCCAGCAAATGAGCATGCCTCTCTAATATACAATGGTTTAACAGGGGTGTGTAGTAACTTTATTAGTATTACAGGTGGCGCACATTGTTACTATGCAGGTTCTAGTTTTACATGCGATTTTGGAGAAGGAAGTCCTGCAGGAGTCTCTATATCTAGAGAAGAGCAACAACAAATACTGTACGATTATATAACAAAATGGTTTGACTATAAGTTAAAAGATAGTTGTACTGCTTTATCTGAATTTGATACCTTATTGGCTACAGATTCAAGAGTAACTTTTCAAGATGATTGTTTAGAATCTGCGCCTTCAAATGTGGTAACTCAAGTTACAGATACACTAACAGCTACAGAAACTGGAGCAACTTACCAATGGGTAGATTGTAATAATTCTAATGCACCAATAAGTGGAGAAACAGCTAGAGAATTTACAGCTACAACAAATGGTAATTATGCAGTAGAAGTAACAAAAGGAGGATGTACAGTATTATCAATATGTACTGAAATAGCTAATTTAAGTACCCCTACATTTAATATAGATACTGTAATCACTATTTTTCCAAACCCAACTAAAGGTGACTTTAAAGTTAAAATAAATGAGCCAGCAGCATTAACTATATATGATTTAATGGGGAAATTGGTTTTTGACAAAACAGTTTCCAGTGGTGCAAACTTAATACAAACAAAAATGTCTTCTGGAGCATATATCATCGCAATTAAAACTGAAAGCGGTAAATATGTAAATAGAAAGCTTATTATAGAATAGAACGATTTAATTTTTCGTTAGTACGGAAATACCAGTCTTGACTTTATGTTGGGGCTGGTTTTTCTTTTTTATCTTATTAATGAATATCAAAATACTAGCAAGTATTACTAATTTGCTATGTTTTATTTTTTTATAATCAACTTTCAGTACCTTCATAAAAAATGTTCTATTAACCTGAATGTTAAATATAAATTCTAATGATAATAAGTAAACGTCTATTTTTTTTATTTGTAATTAGTATCATTTTATCCGCTTGCAATTCTAATAAAATCACAGCAGATATTTTTGTGATTAATGGAGTTATTTGGACAGGGAATTCAGAAAAACCAAAAGCAGAAGCAATGGCAATTAAAGATGATTCTATTCTAGCTGTAGGTTCATATGATGCGATACAGAAATTTAAAGGTGAAAAAACTAAAATAATTGATGCTAAAGGAAACTTTATCACATCAGGGTTTATAGACACTCATGTACATTTATTAATGGGAGGGAATAGCCTTTTAAATGTAAGGTTAAGAGACGCAAAAACCAAGCAAGAATTTATTAATAGAATTGCGTCTTTTGCAAAAAAAATAAAATCAAATCAATGGATTGTTGAGGGCAATTGGGATCACACACTTTGGGGAGGAACGCTTCCAAAAAAAGAATGGATTGATACTTTTACGAAAGATCACCCTGTTGCAATTTACAGAATGGATGGTCATATGATATTAGCCAATTCTACAGCTTTAAAAATAGCAGGAATAGATAAAAATACTCCGAATGTTAAAAATGGAGAAATTGTTAAAAATCCAGATGGAACTCCAACTGGTATTTTGAAAAGTGAAGCCATGTACTTGGTGCTAAACAAAATTCCTTCTTTAACTAATATCGAAAAAGAAAAGGCGATACATGTAGCTCAAGACTATTTTTTATCTCAAGGCGTAACTTCTATACATGATGTAGATAGTTTGGGAGGTTATGAAATCTTAAAAAAAATGCACTCACGAGCGAATCTCAAAATACGTGTATATTCTGCAGACCCGTTAAGCAAATGTCAATCTTTATCATCTAAGACTCGTGATAATGAAAAATGGCTTAAAAAAGGACTTTTAAAGGGGTTTGTTGATGGTTCACTTGGATCGCATACTGCAGCATTTAATAATCCATATTCAGATAAATTAGACGATAAGGGTTTGTTTATTAGTAATATGGACAGCTTATACCATTGGATTTCAAAAGCCGATGATAAAAACCTACAAGTTACGGTGCATGCTATTGGAGATAGAGCAAACAATTCATTGTTAGATACGTATGAACAAATGAGTAATCTGTTTTTTTAAGATATGGTTTTTTATTTTACAGAATAGCTTTAATTCACAATAAACACTTCAATTCGATTATTTTGTTGTCTACCTTCTTTAGTATTATTATTTGCTATAGGATTTACATCGCCATAACCTTGAATAGTTACTAATGTTTTTACACCTTTAGAGGTTAAATAAGTTCTAACGTTTTCTGCTCTTGCATTAGTTAGCGCAAGATTGGTTTCAGACGATCCTGTAGTATCTGTATGTGCAGCAATATGAAAGTTTAAATACAATTGTGGCGCCATAATAGCAGCTATAGCATCTAAAGCATTTAGACTATCTGTAGTGTACATTGTATCTTTATCATTGAAAATAATACGATTTGTGAGCTTACCAATTTTCATTGATACCTCTTTTTTTATACCATTATTGTATTCTCTTATTTTTGCTTGCTGTGTTTCTTTTTCTAGCTGAGTTAATACTTTTGGGCAACCATTATTTTCTTTAATACCTGGTGTTTTTGGGCATTTATCTTGCTGGTCTATTATGCCATCACTATCAGTATCTTTAAGAGGGCAACCATTATTATTTATAGGCCCTTTTACTTTAGGACAGCTATCATACTTGTCTGGTGTACCATCTCCATCATTATCTGGGCAACCGCTCATTTCGATTGGTCCAGCGTCTGCTGGGCATAAATCTTTACTATCTATAACGCCATCTCCATCTGTATCTGGGCAACCATCAAACTCTATTAAACCAAAATCATTAGGACATTTGTCGTTTTCATCTAAAATACCATCATTATCAGAATCTTTTCTTCCTAATTTAAAAATTATAGAAGCAGAATGCTGCCAATGCGATACGCCATATTTCATAACGCCATATTTGTAAGCCGTTTGAATTTGCAATCCAAAACTCTTATTAAACCATAAATTGGTTCCAAAACCAGAGTTTATAGTTCCAGACCCTATTTGGTCTAACCAAGTATAACCGCCTCCAAGTTGTACAAAAGGATCTAGCGTAGTTTCATTAATAAAACGGTATTTAAAGGCTCCATCTACTGCTGCATAAGATGTTTTTTCGTTAGGAAAAGGGTATTGATCTACCACTGAATTTAGAGAAACTGTAGTTTCATAAATTATATTGGAGGTTAATAATTTACCAGCGCTTAATCTTAGGCTTGAGCCATCTAAGTTCCAGGTTTGAAAACGTCCAAAATTAGAAGGTTGATTACCTACAGGATTGTTTATAGCATTGGCTCCAAGAGAAATAAACCAAGGTTTAGTTGCATCTTGAGCAAATAGGGCAGAAGTTGTGATTAAATAAAAAACAAATACTAGTTGGTAACCAGATAGTTTCATACAGTAATAATTATATTAATTAATAGCACAGCCAAGATATGCTAAAAATAGTAAACCTTAAAAATAAATAGAGGTAAGTATTATTTAACTCTTTAACTGGTAAAATTTTAGGCGTTTTGTAGTATTTTTTCAGCAGCGATAAATCCGCTAATAACTGCACCTTCCATATAGCCACCATGTTGAGGTGAAGTTTCTGTACCAGAAAACAAAAGGCTTTTAGATCCATAAAACGTATCAAACACAGAATTGCCATACTTTGGTGTTAGATAATATGAGTTTAAAGATTTAACTGAAGTAAATTCGTCTTTAGACCAGTCTTTTTCAAAGTAATCACTATAATTTCTTGCTTCTGGGCCTAAATATTTTTCTAAATAAGCAATAATTTGTTCCTTACGATTATTGGTTTTAAGTGCTCTTAAACTTTCATTAACAAAACCCATTAGAGCAAATGAAGATTCATTGTAATTTGAGTGGTCGTAAATTTCGACAACAGGAACAACTTGGCCTACCATAGTACCTGAAAAACCATTAGCTTTCCAAAATGGCGTTTTATAATTTATTCCAACTTTTATAGCATTACTCATCCAAGTGTGAGTATTATCCATAGCACGTTGCAAATGTTCTGGTAATTCTGGATCGTATATTATGGTTGAAGCCAATTTGGGAGGCAGCGTAATAATTATTTTCTCGCAGCTATAGATACCATTATTAGATAATATAGTTGCATTTTGATTTACAGTAGAAATGCCTTTAACTTTAGTATTTAGTATAATTTTATCTGAAAATTTCTTTGACAACGCTTCAATTAAAGCTAAAGAGCCGCCTGCTATTCTTAAAGCAGACGGCGCATTAGGATCTGTTTCAAAATAATGTGCTGGTGCCATAGTATTATACATGAGTATACTTTTTCCAGCGGTATATTGGTTATAAGTTTTTAGTTCTAATTCGTTAATTAAGTCTAATAAATTAGAATGGTAATTTTGTAACCAAGCAGCACCAAGATCAATATTGTTTTTTGTAGATATCCGACCTCCAACTGTATCTCTTGCTTCTAAAATAATAAAATCGTTTTCACCATTTTGTAATAATTTATAAGCAGTTGTAAGACCAGATAACCCAGCACCAATAATGCAATATTTTGAATGTTGTTTCATTATTTAAAATTATACCAATTATAATTCAAATTAGATGTCTTATTTTAAGTTGTAATTGGTATTACTCCATTATATGTGTACCATGAGTCACGGCAGCGCCTGCACGTAAAGCAGCAGCTAAAAATGTAGTTTCGGCTAATTCTTCTTGTGTTGCTCCTGCAGCAAGAGCTTTCCCTTTATGAATTTCCAAACAATAAGCGCATTGAGTTGTTAAAGCTACAGCTAGAGCGATTAATTCTTTATATTTAATTGGTATTGCGCCATCTGCGAAAGCTGCAGCGTCTAAAGCTTGAAATCCTTTCATTGCTTCTGGAGCATTTTTTCCTAGTGCACCTAATTTTTTTAGGTTATCCATGTTATGCATAATTTTTAGTGTTTTAAGTTAACTTTAAAGTTATTAATATTTTTTCTGAAAAACGAGATGTTTTAACGACTATAAAAAATGGTTTATTAATTTATAGCCGCTTTAAAAGATCCAGAATTAGTGTAAATATACCAGGATCTTTTAAAAACAGTTTTAATGAAGCTGTCTAAAAAGTTAAAAACATAGCTAAATGTCTGGTTGAGCGCAGTCGAAACCTACTGATTATCAATAGATCTTTAGTTCTCGACTACGCTCGAACGGACAGAAATAATACTTTTCAGACAGCCTCAAATTCAACTAACATAATTGTATGTGTTTTTCAAACTTTACAGTTGTTATAAATTTGTTTAGATCCCGTTGCAACGGGATAAATTCAACTAGCATAATTGTATGCGTTTTTCAAACTTTACAATTATTATAAATTTGTTTAGATCCCGTTATGCAACGGGATAAATTCAACTAGCATAATTGTATGCGTTTTTCAAACTTTACAATTATGAGTTTCATTTAATTACGGCCAGCTCTTACACCACCATCAGTATCCCAGATAGCACCTGTTACCCATGATGCTTTATTTGATAATAGAAAGGTAATGCTATTTGCAATATCTTGAGGGGTTCCGTTTCTACCAATTGGGTGAAAACCATTAAATCCTACTAATGCTTTTTCAGCTTCTTCTTTCCCTCCAAACACTTTATGATATACAGGAGTCTCAACAACAGCTGGAGACACTGCATTTACTCGAATATTATCATCGGCTAATTCCATAGCTAAGTGTTGTGTTAACGAATGTAAGCCTGCTTTCTGCATTGAATAAGCAGATGAAGGTGTTGCTTTTACAGCTTGTTTTGCCCACATAGAACCAACATTAACAATGGCACCTCCTTTTGTGTCTTTCATTTTTTTTGCTGAAGCTTGGGTGATAAAGAAAAAGCCTCTATTTAAATCTAAATACGAATCATAATCTGCTTTTGTATGATCTAAAAATGGTTTAGGACCAAAAATTCCAGAGGCATTTACTAAGTAATCTAAATTATCTAAATTTTCAATGGCATTTGTTAAATTGTTTACTTCTGAAGCATCAGTTATATCTACTTGGTGTTTTACCAAATTTGGAGCATCTGCTACCTTATTTATACTTCTACCTACAATATGTACAGTTGCTCCACCTTCTAATAAAGTTTGTGTTGTTGCATAACCGATACCGCTGGTACCACCAATTACTAATGCGATTTTGTTTTTGAATTCTGACATGTTATTTGTTCTAAAAATTAATTATTAATCGTAAAATAGACAGACAAGTATGTCTATTTTTGTGTAAATTTTTTATATTATTTTTTCACTAATAGATTTAGCAGTATCAATAGGCCACGATGCATTATGTAAGTGACTTTCTGAGACAGCGCCTTCGTACAGTAAATATATTTGTTTAGCTAGTATTTCAGCATTATCCGTTTTAATGTTTTGTTGGATAATGGTTTTAATTAACTTCAAAAAATCTGTTTTTTGTTGTTTAATTTCAGATTTAATAAAATCATTGTCTTTAGGTAATTCTGCAACAGTTCTTATGCACCAGCAACCATTAAAACCTTTTTGACTATAGAATTGTTTTAAAAAATCAAAGACCGCTAGAACTCTACTAGGACCTTTTTCTTTTGTTAAAATGAATTCATTTATTTCCTCTATAAAAAAGTTGTTTTTATGCTGAAGATAAGCCACACACAATTCTTCTTTGGATTTAAAATGGTTATACAAGGTTGCTTTGGCAACATTTGCTTCCTTAATTATTTCATTAATACCCGTTAAATTATACCCATTTAAGTAAAATAAATGAGTAGCTGTTTCAATAATATGCTGTTTTACAATACCGTGTTTCATCTTCTTTTTCTTTATTCCTTTGCCAAGATAGTAAAAATACAATAAAAACAGACAAGTCTGTCTTTATTATATTTTTAGTATTAATTTTAAGCACCTTCCCTTGTAAATAAGAACCGAATAGAAAGTTCACAAGAACTTTCATTAGTAGGCTAAGAACTAACAATAAATTATATAGGTCGCAGTATTAATTATTTTTTAATTCAGATTCTATATTTACCCAATGAACACTCCAGTTTTTTTTCAAATGCTCACCAGTTGTATAGAATAAAAATTTATTATCTGTTGTCACATATGGATTACCTTGCCCAATACTATTGATTTTATTGTTCAATTTTTTGGTATTAATCCATTTGCCATTTCCGTCACTAAAAGTTATCATTAAGTCAAGCTGGTTTCCTATTGTTGCAAAAATTAGGTAATCTTCTTTTGGTGAAACATATGGCGTGCATTTTCCTGTTTTTGAATTTATTGAAATTGAAGTTTTTTTTGCATCTTCAAAAGTTGAATTTACTTGTTTTGAGTGGTAAATATTCATTTCGCTATAGTCTAAATTACTCGAATGAAAATACAACGTTCCAGAATTTGTAATTGTAGGGTGAGAAACTAATTTATTTCTCAAGTTTGGAATATCTACATAAACTGGCTTATTCCATTGGCCATTAACTTTATCTGATTTCCAAATATGCCACGTTGGATAAACACCATCAATATGAACGGGTCTTGTAGAGCTGAAGTAAAGTGTGTTTCCGTTTGGTGAAAAACTCATTCCATGTTCATTATATTTACTATTAAAAAAAGCTTTTTCAGGCTCTGACCACTTTCCATTTCTTATTTTAATTACATAAACTTCAAACTTTTCAAAATTTTTATCAGAAATAGTATAATAATATTCTTTTAAGTCAGGACTAAATATTCCTTTATGGATAAGCTTATTTTGAGGAACTATATCTTGCTTAAAGTTAAAAGGGGTATTATTAGGAATCTCTTCAGTTAAAAATTGCATTTTAATATTCTCTGTTTCATTTTTACAACTTAAAAAAATAATTATAAATGGTAAGATAATTTTGAGCTTGTTCATTTTTCTAGTCACTTTCTATTTTTACAATAAACCTCGAGCTTTTATTTCAAGATATTTATTAATAGTATCTATCGTTAAATTTTCTGGAGTTGTTAGTATAGAATAGATGCCATACTTTTTTAATTCATTAACAATGAGTCGTTTTTCAAAAGCAAATTTCTCGGCAATGACTTTATCGTATGCTTGTTGTACGGTTTCTGCTTTTTGTTTTATAAAAGTATTTAATTCGGTATTTTTAAAGAAAACAACAACTAATAAATGATTTTTTGCAATACCTTTTAGATAAGGCATTTGGCGGTGTAAACCATCTAGGGTTTCAAAATTTGTATAAAGTAAAATAAGACTGCGATGCGTAATATTACGTTTTATATCTGCATATAATCTACTAAAATCGCTTTCAAAAAAATCGGTATCTACATTATATAATGCTTCTAAAATTAAATTCATTTGAGAGGTTCGTCGTTCTGCAACAACCCGGTTTTCTACTTTTTTTGAAAACGTAAATATTCCTGCTTTATCTTGTTTTTTTAATGCAATATTAGAAATTACTAAGGCTGCGTTAATGGCATAATCGACTAGGGTTAATCCGTCAAATGGCATTTTCATTACTCTTCCTTTATCAATTACAGAGTAAACAGGTTGTGATTTTTCATCTTGAAATTGATTGACCATTAACTGGTTTCGTTTAGCAGTGGCTTTCCAATTAATAGTTCGTAAATCGTCTCCTAATACATAATCTTTAATTTGCTCGAATTCCATGGTATGTCCAAGTTTTCTAACTTTTTTAATGCCGTATTGGTGTAAATTATTACTAATAGCAAGTAAATCGTATTTGCGAAGTTGCATAAAACTAGGGTAGGTTGGTACCATAGCATTATCACTAACACTGAAACGTCTTGAAACTAAACCAAAAACAGAAGTTATGTAAATATTTAATTTCCCAAAATGATATTCTCCTCTTTCTGTTGGTCTTAATTCATATTGTAATGCCGTTGTACTTGATGCTTCTAGTTTACGTTCTATATTAAAATTTCTTATTTGAAACTGTTCTGGAATTTCATCTATTATTTTTGCATTAACATTAAATGTATAATAATTTTCGATGCTTAAACTAATAGGGTTTTGATCCCCGTTTGAAAATTTTTCTGGTAAAATTCTAGTTGCATCTATTCCTTTTTTAGTTAAAAACAAGAGAAGAGTATCTAAAGCAGTAAGTCCTACAAAAACAAGTAATAATAAAGATACAATATTTAGTAATCTTGGAAAAACAAAACTAAAAATATATAGTATAGCAATACCTATACATCCAAAAAAGAAGCGGTCTTTAATATAAAATGGTTTTAGTTTTTTTAACATTAATATATTATGCTTATTGTTATTTTCTATTATTTATTATTGTTTTTAGCCTTTGTTGGTGTTTTTCACCAACAAAGCATTTCTTTTTAGTATTGCACTGTTTTAGTTTATAAAATGTTGGTGAAAAACACCAACATTGGCGAAACATTTGTTGCTAAATTATTTTTTAGTTGAAGTTCGCCTGATCTTCAAGTCAGTATTATAAGATTTATTTCCTAAAGAATCCTTTAAATGCACAATATCAATTTCATAATTATAACCGTACAAAAGACATACTTGATCCAAACGTTCTTTCTTCTGCTTGGCTATTTTCAAGTTTAAAAAGTAATAATTTAAAGGCCCAAAAGCTTTTCCTAAAGGAATTATAGCTATCCCCATTACCATTATAGGTATTGTAGAAATAACATTAGATATCAAAATGAATTTTGCTAAAAAAACACCAGAAAAAACAAAAGCAGCTGCTATTAATAAATTAAAAATAAACATTCCATAAACATCTATTTTAGTTTTTATTACAGCTTCTAGTTCTATATTAATGGATTTAATTTCTTTTTCAAATTTTTCTTCTAATTTGATTTTCATACAGGTTTTTTCAAAATCTGGTTTTTCATTAGTTAAATTACATAAAGTTCCTTTAGAAAAATCAATGATTTGATTATAACAAAATTTACAATGATCTGTAGGAATTAATAACATCTGTTTTCTATTATTTTTTAGCCTTTGTTGGTGTTTTTCACCAACAAAGCATTTGTTTTTAGTATTGCATTGTTTTGGTTTATTAAATGTTGGTGAAAAACACCAACATTGGCGAATTTTCAATTTTTGCCAACAGCCAACAGCCAACAGCCAACAGCTAATTTACCTCGGAATTTCCACGGCTTCAATAATTTGTTTTATAATTTGTTTGGTGGTTACGCCTTCCATTTCTCGTTCTGGAGTTACTATAACACGATGTTGTAATACTGGTATTGCCGCTTGTTTTATGTTTTCTGGTGTCACAAAATCTCGACCATTCATTGCAGCAAAGGCTTTACTCGCTTTTAATATCGCTATTGAAGCCCTAGGAGAAGCTCCTAAATATAAAAAGGGGTTGCTACGGGTGTTTATTATTATATTTGCGATGTATTTTACTAAATGCGATTCTATAATAATTTGATTAACTAAGCCTTGGAAGCGCTCTATTTTTTCTTTAGACAAATGAGCGGTGATTTGATCTGTTTTTTTACTTCCTTGTAATATTTGCTCTCTATTTAAGATTTCGATTTCTTCTTCTAGGTTAGGGTAATCGATATCAATTTTAAATAAGAAGCGATCTAATTGCGCCTCTGGTAAACGGTAAGTTCCTTCTTGTTCTACAGGGTTCTGGGTTGCAAGTACAATAAACGGCAAGTCCATAGGGTATTTTTTACCATCAATTGTTATTTGTCGTTCTTCCATGACTTCAAAAAGAGCTGCTTGTGTTTTGGCAGGAGCTCTATTAATTTCATCAATAAGAATCATATTTGAGAAAATGGGACCTTTTTTAAAGTCAAATTCTGAAGTTTTCATATCGTAAACAGAAGTTCCTAAAATATCACTAGGCATTAAATCTGGCGTAAATTGAATTCGGCTAAAACCAACATCTAATGATTTAGCCAATAGTTTTGCAGATATTGTTTTAGCAACTCCAGGAACGCCTTCAATTAAAGAATGACCGTTTGCTAAAATGGAAGTAATTAGCATGTCTATCATTCCTTTTTGACCAACGATAACTTTCCCTATTTCACCTTTTATTAAAGCGATTCCTTCTTGTAATTCACTTAAGTCAATACGATTTTTAAAATTTAAATCGTCATTAAGTGATGTGTCTGTGATTTCTTGTATAGAATCATTTTGTAAAGAATTGTCTATAGACTCGTTACTTTTTGGTTCGTTTTCATTTTCGTTTAAATGTTCCATATTTTATATGTTATAAAAATCTTCGATTGCTTTATTAAGTTCTATTAAATCAATTTCACTACAATCTTTTTTCGCTCTTAAGTGAACAATTTTATTGATTAGTTTTTTTGTCTCTATTTTATCGGTTCCAGATTTTAGAGCCAATGCTTTGGTAAATTTATCATCTAATAATTGAGTGTCTAAATAATAAACGCGTCTTATATGTTCTAAAAAATACGTTATTTTCTTATCAATTAAATTATTGTGATCTTTTGTTTCGTAGTATAAGTTACCTATTGTTTTGGTAAATGCTATTGTTGTATTTTCATTTGGTTTTATCGTTTTAATAACCCGTTGTTTTCGTTTAGCATTAAAAATCATAAATAATAAAAGAGTGATAAGTAATAGATACCAAGCATACTTTAGCGGTGGGTTATTTAAAATAAAACGCATAGGTGAACCTCCTTGTTTTCCTCCTTTTTTATTTGCAGAGTCATAAAAAATGGTGTCATCTTCAAGGTAAGATAAAACACTAGCGACATATGTATTATTACTACCTTTTAATAGGTTATAATTTGTAAAAGCGATGGGTTGTAAATGTAAAAAGATGTTTCCTTGTTTATAGTTAACCTTTACATAGTTTATAAACGTTTCATTATTAAATTTTTGATAACCTAATACCGTTGTGTTAATTGAATCTAATTCAGAAAAATAGATATTATTAATACTTTTTTCTAAGCTAATAGAATCTCTTTTAAAAGTTGAATTTGCTAATGTAAATGTAGATTTTCCTTCAAAATTGTATTCATTTTCGGTTTCAAAATTTAAAGAATCTTTTAGTAACCTTGGAAAGTAATTAGATGAGAGAAAAAGTGTATTTCCTTCAGCAGTAAAGTTTAATAGTTCATTTAAAGAGACTTCATCAATATTTACATTGGTATTTATTTTTAGATAAGTTCCTGTTGTTAAGTAGGTACTATCTTCGTCATCATAAAAATCATTAAAGTACTCATAGGGTGTTACTTTAACATCTTGAATTTTATTATGGGGGAAAAGTGTTTCTAATTCATTGTATAAAACATAAGTACCGTATGGAATTTTATCTTTTTCATTGTATGTAGGTGTCCAATTAACAGGTAATTCTTTGGTGAGTTCTATAGCGGCAATACCAATAAATAGTAATACCATTAGGCTTATATAAAATTTTACAATTTTACTCATACACTTAACGAATTTATAAAATCATTAAATGCTATTTTCGCTTTATTAAATTCATTAGCGTTTACTTCGAATTCACCATACCATATATAGTTGTAAAGGTAAGAGGTGTATGAAAATTGTTTTTTTAAATCTTTTGTAATTATTTCATTTTGGTAATCACTATTCGTCTTTTCTACATCATATTTAATAATTTCTGCTTGGGTTAATTGTTTTAATAACCAAAGGTAATAATAACGTATGGCCAATCTATAGTTCGTATCACTTTCAGCTTTAGCTATTAATGTTTTAAAATTAGTCTCATGGATGTTATTTTCAATATCAGTTACTGGAATAATACTTTTGTCTGAAGATTTACCAAATACCCATCTCCCTTCATCATTTATAACGGCTTTAAATATGAAATAAATCATTAAAAGCGCAATTACTACTGCCGCTATTTTAAGTGTCCATTCTGTAAATTTTGAAGCTTGCCCTTCATCTTTAAAATCAAAAAGATTATTCCAAAAATCGTTTAACCACGTTTTAAATCGAGACCACCAACCAGAACTTTTCTTATTACGTTCGTATACAAATGCTTCATCGTTATACTTTTCTTTTAAATTATCGAAAGTGCGAGGTGTAATATTTGATTGATCAATTTTAAGAGAGCCTTTAACTATAAGAACGGTTTCATTATTAGAAACAGTTATAGCTTCTACTGAAAAAAACGAGCACAAGCAAAAAGCAACGATATGTAACCAGAATTTAATTTTCACTAGAACCTATTTGGTCAATAACAGTTTTTGTATTAATATTTTCTTTCTCTTCTTTTAAGCTGAAATAAATAATTCCTTGATTTACTTGAATAATAGAGTTTGTAATAATACTAACAACAAATTGCAGAATAAACATTAAGGCCATTACTATAATAACTGATGCAGATTGTTCAAAGGGATTAGTACTTCCACTTTCAACAACAGTTAAGGTTCTAGCGGTCATGAAAATTGATGAGGTAATTTGTATAATGAACTGAATGATGTAGCTTATTACGAAAAAGATTCCAACACAACCAACAGTTGCCCAGAATTTTGAAGCGATAGAATTCCACGCATAACCCATAGCATCCCAAAAATTACGTTTATTATGTATATATTCTAATAATGTATTGTTATACAATAAGGCTAGTAGACCTATTACTAGAGGCAATAATAGTATACCTACAATTGTAATTGCTAAAACAAAGGATATTATTCCAGCAGCTATGCTTAAGGGTATTGCTATTAGTAAACCTAACAGAACAAACATTAAAAGCTTTACAATATTAGCTTTATAACTATTTATAATTTCTTTTGTAGAAAAGTTTGCCCCGTCTTTTTCGTTATAGAGTTTTAAGTAAATAGGTGTATAAGCGTAATTAATAACCCCAGCAATAATTGCAATTATAAAAAAGGCGATAAGGGCTAATATAAATACGCCAAAATTTTCATTCATGAAATCATCTAACGGATTAATATTAGTACTTTCAGCAACTCCAAAGTTTGCAGGATTAAATAAAATGGTAGAATAAAATGAAACGAAAATGTATGTTATAGCAGCTAATAAAACCAGAAAAAAACCATTTATAATAAAATAGTGTTTAAAATAATGTTTACCATTTTCTTTAATAAAAGCGAAAGTATCTTGAAAGAAGTCATTAAAACCCCTAATTTGAAGTAATTGCATAATGTTGGTTTAGTTTTTTATTTACGATATGTGGATAGATTAAATAGTAATAGGAAATAATAGACAGTGTGATTAATATGATCCCAACAGATAACCAATTGGGCATTATATTAGAATATCTTGTAACATAACCTTCTAAAAAACCTGCAGCGATGGTGAAAGGAAAGGTACTTATTAAAATTTTAACACCATCTTTCACTCCTATTTTAAAAGAAGCCATTCTAGAAAAAGTTCGTGGAAATAGTATACTTGCACCAAGCATAAAACCAGCAGCACCTTCAATAACAATAGCAAAAATTTCCATAGCGCCGTGTATCCATATGCCTCTCATGCTTTCCCAGATTACACCATGCTTATAAAAAAAGTATTGAAAAGCTCCTAACATGATACCGTTGTTTAGTAATAAATAGCCAGTACCCAATCCTAAAAGAGCACCAAAGATGAAGCATAAAATACCTACATATAAATTATTAAGTGTAATGCCTATAAAACTGCCCCAATTGCTACCGCTTTTGTATACGGCAACGGGATCTCCAGCTTCAATATTTTCTAATGACATGTTTACGTAATGATCTCCTAATATTAATCTAACAAAAGAATCATCGAAAGCAGCAGATAATGCTCCAATAGCTACAAAAACACCAAAAACTAAAAAGGCGTACAGTACATAACGCCTATAATTGTATACAATTAAAGGCACTTCTGTTTTCCAAAACTGTACAAATCGATTAGTATCTTGTCTTTTGGTTTTATATATTTTTTGAAAGGCTTTAGCGGCTAAATTATTTAAATAAAGTATTACTTTACTTTTAGGATAGTAAGTTTGAGCATAAGAAAGGTCGTTTACTAAATGAACATAGAGCGTGGCTAGCTCATCTGGATTTTTAAGTGTTTTTCCAAATATTGCTGTTTCGAACTCTAACCATTTTTGTTTGTTCTGTTTTATAAAAGCAACTTCTCTCATGTCTCTCAAATCTAAACATTTTTTTCTTTTTTGATTTACATTTTATTGTAAATCCGATAAACGGTTTTTTCGCATCAAAAATTTAAGATATATTTACTTTAAGTTACCTAACTCGCTAATTGTTTAAATGGTAGAATTACAAATAAATACAACACAAAATGTGAATATTAATTTCACAGCCGCTTCTATTGGCGAGCGTATTTTGGCATTTGTAATAGATTGGATAATTAAGATTGCTTATAGTATTGTTGTTTACCAAATATTATTTAAGCTTTTAAATATTGAAGCTTTTACTGCCGGCATGGATCGTTGGTCTGAAATTGCAATCTATGTGATGTTTTATTTACCAGTAATATTTTATTCATTAGTGTTTGAAACACTTCTAGACGGACAAACACCAGGGAAGCGCATTTTAAGAATTAAAGTAGTTAAAATAGATGGTTACCAGGCCTCTCTAGCCGATTTTGTTATGCGCTGGTTTTTTAGATTGATAGATTTAAATCTTTTCGGCCCTCTTTTTGGACCAATTGTAGCAATTATAGCAATAATATCTAACACTAAAAACCAACGATTAGGTGATATGGCAGCTGGAACTAGCGTTATTGCATTAAAAAATAAAATTAATATAAGCCATACCATATTAGAAGATATAGCAGATACTTATGTGCCAACTTACCCAAGTGTTATTAAATTATCTGATAATGATGCTAGAATCATAAAAGATACTTTTGTAATAGCAAAGAGATCTAAAGATTATCAAACATTAATTAAATTACGACAAAAAATTATAGAGGTTACACAGATTAAAGAAAACCAAGAAAATAATGACATTGAGTTTATCGATACCATTTTAAAAGATTATAATTATTATACTCAGAGTATGTAATGTATTATGATATTATTTTATAATTTCTGCTTTACGAATGTAAACATTGCGTAAAGGCCATTGTCGATTGTCTGCTTCCACGGCATTAATTTTATCTACAACATCCATACCTTTAATAACTTTTCCAAAAATAGTATAATCCCCATTTAAATGATGTGATGTTTTTTGAACAATAAAGAACTCATATGGTGAGGCTAATTTATAAGGGTTTTCAATGTCACTACTTGGCATGGAAACCATTCCTCTATAATGTTTGTATCCTCGTTTTGCATCATTAGGTAAAAGATACCGTCCTATATGTCTTCTTTTTTTTAATACTTTGGTGTCATCACTATTTCCTCCTTGAATAATAAAGTCTTTAACAACACGATGAAATTGAGTACCATCAAATGCTTTACGCTTTGTTAAGTAAATGAAATTAGCTCTATGAAACTTCGTCTTATCAAATAATAAAATTTCAATATCACCAAAGTTGGTTGTTAATCGTACTTTATTTTCTTTATTTTCTTTTTCATATTGAAGATAGAAGTCCATAACAATACTGTCATTAAGAATTGGGAATTCTGGTTTAATAATAGAGTCTGTAACCTTATTTTTTTTATTTATTGAATTTGTTTTTTTTGTTTTCGAATCTTTGATTTTTGATTTTTTAGCATCACTTCCGCAGTTAAAGAGAAATAGAAGTGTAAGTATAAAAATTAAAGGTTTCATATGTAGTTGTATATTTTGAAATTCAAAAATAAAGAAAGCTGCCTTTTCAGACAGCTTCTAATTACAAATAAATAATAAAAACAATTCAATTATTCAATACTAATCTTTTTATTTGAAATAGTTCCGTTTACTTCAACTCTTAAAAAATAAAGTCCGCTATCTAATTTTAACTGGTTTCTATCTATAGTTACATTGTGTTTTCCTTTACTTAAAGTATTAGAATATATAGTAATAGATTGTCCATTTATGTTAATAATTTTAATAGAAACTACTCCAGATGTATCTGTTACATTTAGGTTTAGTATCGCTTTATCTTTTAATGGATTTGGATAAAAACTAAAGTTTTTGACTATAGAATTATCATCTACGCTTAAACGACTTAAAGGAGAGCTATGCCAAGTGTTATTATAATAATAAGGTTCGTTAGAACATGTGTTTAAATCTGAAGTTTGATTGTTTCCATTATTACTAAAAATGATATTAGAGCAATCTCCATCTATGGTTATTGTTTCATAGCCATTATTTGAGTTGATTAATTGTTTTCCTGGCCATTGTCCATTAGTTGGTTCTAAATTATCATTCCAGGTATAGGCATGTGTGTAATTTTTTACATAAACTTCAAAGTTTCCAGAGTTTCCACCAGAAGGAGAAGCATGCCATGAATTATCGTAAAAATAAGGTTCATTGGAACATGTGTATAAATCATCTGTTTTGTTACCTCCATTATTACTAAAGATCACATTAGAACAACTCCCAGTAACTGTTGCAGAAAACCAACCATTCCCTTCATTATTTAATGAGCTTCCTGGCCATTGCCCGTTAGTTGGGTTTAAATTAGTATCCCAACTATAAATTGTAGAATAATTTTGAGTATATATTTTAAAAGTTTCTGTGTCATCATTATCGTCATCATCATCATTATCTGTATTACCTTGATTAGTCCATACAGCATAATTGTTTCCTGAAGCCACAAGGTTCCAATTTTGTCCAGATGGTGACCAATTGTTAGGTCCCATTTTTACAGCTACATCATAATTATTTCCATTGGTAATGGCTGCATAAAGACCATTTTGCGCCGTTTGGATAGACGTGTTACTTTGGCTATGAATACCTGCTTCTTTACGAATACTTATTAAATTAGTAATCTCACCTTTTACAGTGTCACCCCAATCAAATAAATGTGGCCAATAAACACATGGTACACCAGGATGGGTTAATAAGTACGCATAAGTTTGTACTACATTACCGGCATTTAATACATTATTTGGGGTATCATATCTTGGTGTATCATGATTTTCAACAAATGTTGTATTATTTCTTGGATCCCATCCTATTCCTCCAGATGGCTCACCATTATTATTTAAATAAGAATAGTTATTATCTCTTATAACAGATTTTAAGGTGAAATAAGTTGGAAAATCGAAAGCAGCAGATCCAGTACCGTTTATCCAGTCTTGAATGACTTGTTTGTTTGAATTAAAATTTTCACCTACAGAATAAGTAGGGTTTGTAGCGCCGTTATATAATCTAAAGTAATATTCATCGAAACCATGTACAAAATCATAACGCCATCCTTTGTACCCTATGTTTTTAAGATTATTTAAAAAATCAATAATACTATTTTGTACATATGTTTTTGTATGATCAATATCTCTCGCTGCTTCATAAGAAGTACCTGTGTCATTATTGCCTCTAGGATTAGTATTATAATATTCTGGGACACTCCATACTTCATCATTAGAAGTAATGGCATCAGTTCCCCAAGCAGGGTTTGTAAAATCTACATAATTTGTAGATCCTACACGATGGTTTATCACAATATCTGCAACAGGTTCTATTCCTTTTGAGTTTAATGTATTCAGCATATCTATATGAGCTTGTATGCTCCCATAATTATTAGCAAAATTATTAAGTTCTCTAGGTAAGTAACCTTCTAGGGATCCAGCATCACTTGGTGGTGGTAACCATATTATGTCTATACCCATATCTGAGATTTCCTGAGATGCATTATTAATAATGTTATACCAGTTGTTAGGGTTGTTTGCTGCAGATTCCCAATAGAAACCTTGAAGCATAACGCGATCGTCATTTGTTCGTTGTGCTGTTAAATAATAAGATGTAGCAAACAAAGCAAAAATTAAACAATACATTTTAGGAATTAGAAGTACTGTTTTAGTTGTTTTAAAAAGAGGATTAATTGTCATAGTTGCATATTTAACTGTTAATTATTATCAATCTAACAATTTTTTAACTTTTTTTTTGAATTGAAAACCACTACAACGTTTTCGAGTTGATAACTTTTGCTGTTTTTTGTGTTAAATAGGTGGAATTCTTATTTTTCTACTTAAATTTTAGTATTATCGCAATATATTTTAGATATTATATTAATTTGATATTTTAAATAGTGAAGAGTGTTTTTTATTTAAAATATGTTCTTTACTTTATGGATGTTTATTCTTCTTTTCTAAGACAAATAGAGAACAAAAAAAGCTGTCCGATATGGACAGCTCTAATTGCAAATAAAAATAATAAAAACAAGTTTTTCTATTCGATAATAATTTTTTGAATACTTGTCTTTTGGTTAGCTTTAATTCTTAAAAAATAAAGTCCAGACTGTAATTGTTGCTCATTCTTATTAAAAGAAACAGTTTGAGTTCCATTAGCCATTTTTCCTTTAAAAATAGTTTGAGATTTACCGTTTAGTTGTACTATTTCTACCCAAATAGCTTTTGTAGAATCTAAAACATTAAGGTTTATATAACCATCACTTTTTATAGGGTTTGGAAATATAAAAGGTTGATTAATGTTATTAATATCATTAACACCTAATACTCTAGGGCTTTCATGCCATGTACCATCATAATAATAGGGTTTATCATCACAAGTACTTAAGTCTGCAGTTTGGTTGTTTCCGTTATTGCTAAATATAACATTAGAACATGTTCCTGTTATAGTTGCCGATCTATAACCATCAACTATTTCAGATAATTCTGTACCTGGCCAAGGACCATTAGATTCTCCACCAGCTGTAGTCCAAGTATAAACATGCGTAAAATTTTCTACATATACTGTAAACTCACCATCGTTTGTAGTGGTATCATCTTCAGTAGTCCAAACCGCATAATTGTTACCAGAACTAACAAGTGTCCAATCTGCACCTGTTGGAGACCAATCGCTTGGACCCATTTTCATTGCTACGTTAAAATTTTCTCCACTAATAATAGCAGCATAAACACCATTTTGCGCTGTTTGAATAGCTAATGAACTTTGACTATGAATTCCTGCTTCTTTACGAATCGATATTAAGCTACTTATTTCTTGTTTTAAAGTATCTCCCCAATCAAATAAATGTGGCCAATAAATGCAAGGAACTCCAGGATGCGTTAATAAATAAGCATAAGCTTGACCAACGTTTCCAGCATTTAATACATTATTAGGCGTGTCATAACGAGGTGTATCGTGGTTTTCTACAAATGTCGTATTATTTTTTGGATCCCATCCTATACCTCCAGATGCTTCTCCGTTATTTGCTAAATATGAATAGTTGTTATCTCTTATAACAGATTTTAAAGTGAAATAGGTAGGAAAGTCAAAAGCTGCAGATCCAGTATTATCAATCCAATCTTGAATCACTTGTTTGTTAGAATCAAAGTTTTCACCTACAGAGAAAGTTGGATTTGTAGCATTATTATATAAAGTGAAATAAGACGTATCAAAACCATGAACTAAATCATAACGCCAACCTTTATATCCTATGGCTTTTAAATTGTTTAAAAACTCAATAATACTATTTTGTACGTAGGGTTTAGTGTGATCTATATCTCTTGCCGCATCGTAAGGATTTCCAGTGTCATTTTCACCCCTTGGGAATGTATTAGAATACTCAGGTTCATTCCAAACTTCATCATTAGAAGTAATAGCATCAGTTCCCCATCTTGGGTTCTCGAAATCTAAAAAATTAGTGTTTCCAACTCTGTGGTTAATTACAATATCAGCAATAGGTTCTACTCCTTTTGCATTAAGTGCATTAAGCATGTCTTTGTGAGCTTGTAAACTCCCATAGTTATTTGCGAAATTATTAAGTTCTCTAGGTAAATACCCTTCTAGTGATCCTGCATTACTTGGTGGTGGTAGCCAAATCATATCTATACCCATAGCAGAAATCTCTTGAGATGAGTTATTAATAATATTATACCAATTATCAGGGTTATTGGCAGCTGCTTCCCAATAAAAACCTTGTAATAGGACGCGATCATCGTTTGGTGCTTGCGCGGATGCAATTGTTGTTAAAAAAAACATGGATAGAAAGAGACCCGCTAGAGTCGTTTTCCATCTCTTTAAAGGGAAATTTTGTGACATTATCAGTTTATTTAGTTATTAATCAATGTTTAGTAAAAATAACAACAATTTTTTCATTATTTATTATTATTAGTTACTACAACGTTTTCGAGTTGATAACTTTTATTTTTCAAGTAACTCATGGGTAATTACATGTTTTTAGTCGATCATTAGTTTCTCAATATTCCTTATCTTCACAATGTAAAGGACTAAACAGTAACCTAAATTACCCCAAATATGGATTTCGAGATCTTTAAAGCCGCATTAGTTAAAATAGAAAAATTGCCACTGCCAGGTCAAACGTCTCAGTTTAAAATGTCACCACCTTATCGGGAAAAATTAATCACTCTACAAAAAGATAAAATTAAAAACGCTAAGAAAGCGGCAGTGATGGCTTTGTTTTATCCCAATATTGATGATAAAGCTTATCTTATTTTAATTCTTCGTAAAACATATAAAGGAGTGCACTCTGCTCAAGTTGGTTTTCCGGGAGGAAAAGTAGAGCAGGAGGATGGTACTTTACAAAAAACAGCTTTAAGAGAAACGGAAGAAGAAATAGGAGTTCCTATTCAATCTATTCAAGTCTTAAAGCAATTAACTCAGATTTATATACCGCCTAGTAATTTTTATGTACATCCTTTTATTGGAATTTCTACTGTCACTCCACAATTTATAAAACAAGATTCTGAAGTCGAGGCTCTTTTAGAAATATCAGTTAGTGATTTTTTAAATGAAAATAGCTTAACAACTAAAACAGTATCAACGAAGTACGATAAAAAAATTGATGTCCCAGCTTATGAATTGAATGGTCATTTAGTATGGGGAGCAACAGCGATGATGCTTAGTGAGGTAAAAGACTTGATAAAAGAAGTATTGTAGTGCTTTAGTTTTTTTACATTTGTAAATTAATAGCTAAATTAATTTATGGGATTATTCAAAAAAAATCCTTTTGGACATATACTTTTTGTAAAAAAATGGTTAATAAGAATTCTAGGCGCACTTTCGCATGGGCGTTTTAGAGGGTTTAATCAACTTCAAATAGAAGGATCTAAAATTATTAAAGATCTACCGGAGACAAACGTTTTGTTTGTATCTAATCATCAAACTTATTTTGCAGATGTCGTTGCTATGTTTCATGTTTTTAATGCCAGTTTAAGTGGAAGAGAAGATACTATTAAAAATGTAGGATACCTTTGGAACCCAAAACTTAATGTGTATTATGTAGCAGCAAAAGAAACGATGAGGTCGGGGATTTTACCTAAAATACTGGCTTATGTAGGTTCTATTAGTATTGAGCGTACATGGCGCAGTAAAGGTGAAAATATAAATCGTCAGGTAAAAATGAGTGATATTACAGCCATTAAAACTGCGCTTGATGATGGCTGGGTGATTACTTTTCCGCAAGGAACTACAACGCCGTTTAAGCCTATTCGTAAAGGTACAGCTCATATTATTAAGCAATATAAACCAATAGTAGTACCTATTGTAATTGATGGTTTTAGGCGTTCTTTTGATAAAAAAGGGTTGCGTGTTAAAAAGAAAAATGTTTTTCAGTCTTTTGAAATTAAAGAGCCACTAAAAATAGATTATGAAAACGAATCTATAGATGATATTGTAGAAAAATTGGAATATGCTATAGAACAGCACCCTTCATTCTTGAAAGTAATTCCATTGAAGGATATAGAGGAAAATGAAGCCTTAAATAAGAAGCGACACCAGTGGTTTGATGAATACTAATTTAGTAAGTCATTAGTTTGTGATATTACAATTAGGTTAAAACAAATGAAACATACTTTTTTATAGTTTTATAATTTTAGTGTTATTCATAGGATGCGAAAAAAACAAATCAGAAACCATAAGTAAATCTCAAACTGAATTTATAGATTATCTTTTTCAAGATTACAAAGGTGAAAAACCTAGTGCTAGCTTTATCGTTATTAGAGATGGAGAAATTGTTACTTGTCAAAGTTTTGGTTACGCCAATTTAGAAAAAGCAATAAAAGCAAATTGTAATACCAACTACAGAATTGCTTCGATTACTAAGCAATTTACTGCAATGGCTGTTATGATTTTGATTAATCAAGGAAAGTTAAGCTATGAAACTAAGCTGAATGACGTTTTTCCTGACTTCCCTGAATATGCAAATGATATTACCATACGAGATTTATTAACCCATCGTTCGGGTCTTATTTCATATTTTAGTCTTTATCCAAGAGACTCTACAAAGCAGATTGTAGATAAAGATGTATTGGCGCTACTAAAACAACAGGATAGTCTTCTTTTTCAGCCAGGTAAAGAATTTGATTATAGTAATTCAGGCTATGCCGTTTTATCGCAAGTTATTGAGAAAGTATCAGGAAAAACGTTTAAAGAATTCTTGGAAGAAACTATTTTCAAACCACTCGAAATGAATAATTCAACCATACCTCAAAGCGGAGAAAACATAGTTAATCGTGCTTATGGCTATAAATCTAAAGATTCGGTTTATGAACTACATGATCAAAGTGGATGGAGTGCTGTTCAAGGCGATGGTGGTATTTATTCTTCTTTAAATGATTATTATAAATGGGATCAAGCTTTGTATACTGAAAAGTTAGTCTCTCAAAAAGATCTTAAAGATGCGTTTAGTAATTGGGCAGCACATGGAAAAAATGATGAGAGAGGATATGGCTATGGATGGCATATACGATTTAAAAACGGTATAAAATATTTATATCATGGCGGTAGTTCTGCTGGCTTTAAAAATTATGGCGTAAGAATACCTAGTGCTAATATATCGGTTATGATATTTACTAATAATGATGATTTTGGACCATATAAATCAAAAAGAAAAGCTATTTTTTTAGCAAGTCTTTTTTCTAAAGGTAGATTGTCAATTCCAATGACAACTTTAATAGAGAAGTATATTGATGAAAATGGTTTTGTTGATATAGAAAAAGGAATTAACAAACCAAAAGAAAGAGGGTTTCAATATGAAGACATTAGTGAAAAAGATTTTTTTGGTTTAGGTTTTGAGTATATAGGTAGTGGAGAATATGAAAAAGCATTTAAGACTTTTGATTATCTTAAAGTTAAGTATCCCAATTTTTTTGGAGGTTATTATGGACTTGCTCGTTATTATAAAATTAAAAATGAGAAAGAAAAAGCAATTAAATATTTTGAAAAAGGGCTTGAATTAGCAACAAGTGATTATCAATACAGTATTGATAAATCAAGAAAGATGCTTGAAGAATTAAGGAAATAATTTTTTATAATATTTAAAAAACACGTTAAATAAGCTTAACATTTTTTAATTTTCCAACAGCCAACAGCCAACAGCCAACAGCCAACAGCCAACAGCCAACAGCCAACAGCCAAAATTACACTTCTAATTTTTTCAATTCCTCATAGTTTCTATTCAAACGTTTTAATAAAATCCCGTAAAGAAGTTTGTAGAACAGCCATATAATAAAAACAAAGCCTGCCGTGATTATAAAAGCTATAGCGACTAAAAGAATTATTTTACCTGTGGCAGCGCCATCTAATTTTAGCATCAGGTCACTATTACGAGTTACGGCAAAATAAAAAGCAATAATCATTGCAACAAATGCGAGTACCATATTATAGGCGACATAATATTTAATAACTTTTCGGGTTTTAAGAATGCTTTCCATTAATTTTTTAGCATTATCTGTAACCGATATGGATTTGTAAGATTTGTATAAAAAGTATACAAAAGGGATAATAATAAAATAACCAGATATAATAACGACTTTCATTATTAAAGGGTTGCCATAAACAACATCTATGTTTTCTGAATAACTATCCGATAGTAACATAGGGAGAATAGAGTTTGCAAAAACAAAAAATACTAACTCGACTATACTTATGTAAAATAAAGTCTTAACTATGGAAGACGATTTTTTTAAGAGTAACGGGTATATATCTTTAGAAGATAATTGTTTCTCTTGTATGTCATCTTTTTGCCAGTGGCTTTTTAATAAATCTAATTCATCCATTTGATTACGGATTTAAAATAGTTCTTAGTTTCGTTTTCACTCTATTCATTTTCACTCTTGCATTCACTTCACTAATACCTAATGTTTCACTTATTTCTCTATAGTTCTTATCTTCTAAGTACAAGAAAACTAGCGCTTTTTCTATGTCATTTAGTTGATGTACAGCTTTATATAATAATTTTAATTGCTGCTCTTCCGTATCATCGTATTCTTCTGCACTAATTTTAAATTGTACAGCATCAAACTGTTGAGTATTAATACTTCGTTTAGACTTTCTGTATAGTGTAATGGCGGTATTTAGGCCAACACGATACATCCAAGTACTAAACTTAGAATCTCCTCGGAATTTAGGATACGCTTTCCATAGCTGTATCGTAATTTCTTGAAACAAATCATTATGAGCATCGTAATTGTTGGTGTATAACCGACAAACTTTATGCACAATGTTTTGGTTCTTTTCGAGTAACTCTACGAAATTATGTTCAAGCTCTTTATTCAAATGGTTAATAGTTAAGGTCAATTAATAAGTAGCTAAAGTTAATAAGTTGTTACATATTTTTTAAATTATTTTTAACGTTTTACTGAAAGTCAATCTGTTATCTGTAATTTTTATTGGTTTTCATCGAAAAAAGAAAGGAAGATATTACTAACATCAGTTTGACATCAATGTGTTAGTGATCAAAAACCGTCAATTCGAGTGATTTTTTGTAACAAAGTGAAAAAAAATAGTATCGAGAATAAATTTTTGATACGAAAACCAATGTTCTCGATACACTTCTCCTAAAGTCGATCCTGAAGTTTCGGGACGAACTGACGTGATTTTCTTATGTTGGACTTAGGTTATTAATCTATAATTAAGATTAAATAAACACTTCAGCATAAAAAAATAACAGTTCGGTAAGAATCAATTTTAAAAAGAAGAGCAATACAGCACATTTGTACTATCAATTAAAATTCTTAATCAAAATAAAACCAGAACAATGCAAACCATTATTAAAATTATAGTAGCAATATTAGTAAGCCTATTAAGTTTACAGCTTAATGCACAAATTACGATTAACGGAAAAGTGACAGGTGCTAATAATAGACCTATTAAAGGTGCTAATGTTTATTTAGAAGGAACTTATGATGGAAGTACAAGTGATGATGTTGGAAATTTTAGTTTTAAAACTAATACGGAAGGGACTCAAACTTTAATCATCTCTTTTATAGCTTATGAAACCGAAACCATTATAAGCGATGTTACAACACTTACAAATTTAAAAATAGAACTTCGTGAGGATGTTAATGCCTTAGACGCAGTAGTATTATCGGCAGGAACATTTAGTGCAGGAGATAACAGTAAAGTTTCGGTTTTAAAGCCTTTAGATATTGTAACAACTGCAAGTGCTTTAGGTGATTTTGTTGGAGCATTACAAACGCTTCCAGGTACAACTACGGTGGCAGAAGACGGACGACTATTCGTAAGAGGTGGTACAGCAGAAGAAACTCAAATATTTATTGATGGTATTCGTGTGTTTACACCTTATACGCCAACAACTAATAATGCACCAACGCGAGGACGATATTCACCTTTTCTATTTGATGGCATTAGTTTTTCAACTGGAGGCTACTCAGCAGAATATGGTCAAGCTTTATCAAGTGTTTTGTTATTAAATACAGTGAATGAACCCGATCAAGAAAAAACGGAAATAGGTGTTATGAGTGTAGGGGGGACCTTAGGTAATACTCAAAAATGGAAAAATAATAGTTTGAGTTTAAATGCGTCGTATATTAATTTATCACCATACATAAGTTTATTCCCAGATCGTAATGATTGGAAAAACCCATACCAGACACTTTCTGGAGAAACGGTGTTTAGACATAAAACGGAGAATGGGTTATTTAAGTTGTACTCTGCATTCGATTCTACAAATTTTAGCCTTATTCAAGAAGATATTAATCTTGCAAACGGACTTAACTTTAAATTGAAAAACAATAATTTATATTTTAATAGCTCTTATAAAGGGATGTTAAACGATGTTTGGACTTTAAATACAGGTTTAAGTTATACCAATGGAAAAACTAATCTTGGTATTCAGGATAATAAAATAGTAAATAACGAACATTCGTTTCATGCTAAATTAAAACTAAAGCGTCGTTTTAGTAGTCGTTTCAAACTTAATTTTGGTACAGAATATTTTGCTACTAATTTTAATGAGAATTTTGAAAATACTTTTGTTGAAGCCATTGATTATGGCTTTAATAATAATATCGCAGTTGCATTTGTTGAGTCTGATCTCTTTTTTTCTAAGAAATTAGCATTAAAAGTAGGTTTAAGAACAGAATACAGTGTGCTTTTCAAAGAAGCGACTATAGCACCTCGCTTATCTTTAGCGTACCAAACGTCTTCAAAAAGCCAGATATCTCTAGCTTATGGCGATTTTTATCAAAATCCAACAAATGAAGTTTTAAAATTTAATCAAGATTTAAAAGCGCAAAACACGACTCATTATATCTTTAATTATCAATATAATAATAAAGGAAAGATTTTTAGAGCAGAAGCGTATTACAAAAACTACGATAACCTCGTAAAATACAATACAGAACGAGCTGGTTTTGATAGTAATTATAATAATAGTGGAAACGGCTATGCTCAAGGAATAGATTTCTTTTTTAGAGACAGTAAGAGTATTAAAAATTTCGATTATTGGTTGAGTTATTCTTTTTTAGACACAAAAAGAGAGTATAGAAACTTTAATACGGCTTTACAGCCAAATTTTACAAATAAACATAATGTATCCTTAGTTGGGAAATATTGGATAGATAAAATGAAAAGCCAAGTGGGTATGAGTTATGGTTATGCCTCTGGTCGAACGTATACCAATCCAAACGAGCAAGGACTTTTAAATTCAAAAACAAAAGCTTATAATAGTTTAAGTTTAAATTGGGCGTATTTAGTGAGCCAGCAAAAGATATTGTATTTTTCTATTAATAATGCTTTAGGAACTAAGAATATAAACGGTTACCAATATGCTAATACCCCAGATTTAAATGGCGTGTTTAATAGAAGAGCGTTACGACCGGCTGCCGATCAATTCTTTTTTGTAGGCTTCTTTTGGACGATTAGCGAAAAAGGAACCGATAACCAGTTGGATAATTTATAACGTGAGTTCGACCTAAGAAAATCACGTCAGTTCGAGTGCTTCGACTTTAGGAGAAGTGTATCGAGAACAGTGATTTTCGTATCAAAAATCTATTCTCGATACTATTTTTTTTACTTTGTTGCAAAAAATCACTCGAATTGACGGTTTTTGATCACTAACATCTTTATGTCGAACTGAGGTTTATAGTAATTACATGAAATTCTATATATAATAATTTATTAGGGCTGGGTAGATAGTTGTCTAATAGATAAAAATTGTAAGTCGATGATTTTTAATTGAAAAAGAATTATTGATTTGTCTGGTCAAGCGCAGTCGAGACCTTGTTTTTATTGAATACAGACCTCTCGACTTTAGCCTGTCCTGAGCGATAGTCGAAGGGCTCGAGGAGACCGTGTTTTTAATTTGTGTAAAATTATATATACTTAATCGTATTTTGTTATTTTTTAGTCAATAGTATTACTCATCCTCAAACAAAAATTGTCCTTTAGTAAGCCATGAAATACCAAAAGCAAATAAAGCTATGGATTCTAACCAAAAAACGGGGTCTAATTTTTTAATCTCTGGAAATTTAGTCTTTATAAATGCTGCGTAAATAGCAATTAATACAATACAAACGATCATTATATAACCACAAATACGATACAAGGTATCTCTTTTGCGTTTCTGTTCTGGTCGTTCATTTTTTTCGTAATTAGATTGTGTAAACAAAACCAAAGAGAAGTAAATAAGAACAATGAAAAACAAAGCAGCAAACGTAAAATGCATGATACTAACCCAAGGTTCATAATCTAGGCAATTAGTTCCACAGCTTCCTGAGTCTAAATCTACATAAGTGGGAAAAAAGGCGATTCCTAAAGCAAATATGCTCGCTAAATTTCCTGCAATTCTATCTCTATAATCATTTCCTACGTAAGTAAACATAAATAATGCAATAGCACAAAGTACCCCTACAAAAATATTGCGCATCTCTGTGTGGTAATAATCACTAATAGAACTCTGTATAAGTTTGCAGTCTCCATAAAAAAACGCACCAGCAACAAGAATAATAGGAAGGCTTATTCCTAAAAAACCAATACAACGTCTTAATAATAGATATGAAATAAGCTGTTGGTTTATTTTGGTTTCATTTGCAGGCATATCGTTTGTTTTTGATATTTAAATTTACATATTCTTTAGATAATAGAGAATATGTAATAGTATATTTTATTTGGTTTACAGTTCAGCATAAAGAAACAACAATTCGGTCTATTCCTTTTTTAAAATGAAGATAACTAGATGATATTTGTTTCATCATCAAAAACGAACACTTATGCAACATTTAGTATTAAATCTAGTCGCTTTTTTTCTTATCTCAATCACAACATCAGCACAAGCTGAAACTAAAGAGATAACCGTTAATATTTCTAATATTAAAACTATAAAAGGAAAGTTAATTATTGGGCTTTATAATTCAGAAAATACGTTTATGGGAAAACCATTTATAGGTAAAATAGAAGAAGTAAAAGGAACGACTTGTACTGTGGTTTTTAAAAATGTACCAAAAGGAGATTACGCCATTTCATTGTTTCATGATGCCAATGATAATAATAAACTAGATTCTAATTTTTTTGGAATACCTAATGAGGATTATGGTTGCTCTAATAATGCTAGAGGTTTTATGGGGCCTCCTAAATGGGAGGATGCTCTATTTACTTTAAATACAGAATCTATTACTCAAAATATTGTGTTGTAGATTCTATTATAGACAAATCTGAGCTAGCGGGTTATTTAATCGTCTAAATATTACCTTAAACTATTTTTTTCTTCTTTTTTATTTCTTTTTACTAGTTTATAAAGAGTAAATTAATGAAACATAAAGTAAACTGTGCTAGTCCCTAAAAAGAAACATTGATTTACTAATTTAACATAGGGATAATTGCTATTACCACCTTTGTTTATTTTTTTAGAAACCTGATGATTGTTGAGCTTAAATTAAGTTCTTCAATCATCTTTTTTTTTAAATTAATGTGAATTTTTTTATTACTTAACAAGGGCTCTTCGAAGTTTGTAACTTCGAAGCATTATTAAATATATACTTATTTACGGTACGAAGTTACAAACTTCGCACAGCTGGAATACTATCGTTTTTTTATTAATTTTATTAAACTTGGGATTGAAGCTAAGAATATAAATACTATTAATGGTGTATAATAAACTATAGAGCTACGTCTCCATTTAACTACCTCATTTTCATAACTTGATGGTTCAATTATTTTTACGTTAGCATCAATACTTGTTAAAACGACAAACGATATTAAGAAAATTAAAATAGAGATGATTAAATTTTTAAAAATTTGACTGCTTTTATTTTTAAAATTTGAAATAGCAAAAATCGCAAAAGTAATTCCAAAAGTTATTAAATAATAGATGTTCAAATTTGGATAATAGTCTCCTCCATATAGAGATATAACATTAAATGTAGACCATTCAAAAATATTCTGAATTTGTTTTCTAAAAAAACCTTCAACAAAATGTGCAACTAAAACACCTGTTAAAAATGATACTATTGCGAGTATTGATTTCTTAATCATTTGCTACTAATTAACTGAAACACTAATACGTTCTCGCTTTTTGCCACTGTCGAAAAAACGTATTGAGATACTATCATTACTTGTTAGTTTTTCATATAATTCTCTATGTTTTTTTTTAAATTGATTTACTGTGCCAATATGCAAAGTGTCTTTGTTATGTGCCAGCATTTTTTCTATGTAAGGTTTAAACTCTTTTTGTGTAGCCTTTGATGTATCTATTCTAAACCATGAGTATATTAGATAATTATAGGAACTAAAGGGGCCAATTGTTTTTCTTTCATTGTTTATGATTTTTATACTTTTATCTCCTTCTAAAACATAAATACTTTCGCCTATTCCTTTTGAGTAAGAGTTATATTTATAGTCTATACTAATAAAGGATTTTTTTTGAATAGAGTTATTCTTTACATTTATTTTAGTAGGAATGTTTATTCTGAAAATTTTTTTATACTTCTTATTAATTCTTAATACAACTTGCTCCTTATTACTATAAGTAGTGATTGATGGTTTTTTGCTTTTACAGCCTAAAATAAGTATTAATAAGAATAAGCTTAAAACTTTAATGTTATTATTCATTTATAAAAATTGTTTCAATTATGTAAATATATTTTTCTTTGTTAGTGTTTTCAACTTTTCGATAAAGAATTTCAATATTATAAAAACCAGTATCTTCAACATCACTTCTGCTAAACTTTTCCAATTCATCAAAAGTATCAAATTCATTCTGCAACAATTTATTAGCTGTATTGTTAGAAACTGGTAATAATTCCCAAGTATTAAGCTCATGATACCAGGAATTTATAGCACTTCTAGTAGCTTCAAGGCCCATTAATTTTGCTTCATCTACTTCAAGTTGCATATCTTCCAGTAAAAATTGATCCGACTCTGCTCTTTGTTCTTGTGCGAGTACGCCTATTAAGCCAACAATAGGAGAAAGTGGTCCAAAATCAAGAGGAATTGGTTCAGACATATCTAAATCTTTACTGGCAGCACTAAATAAGTCAAATAAATCAAATACTTTCCCTATGTTTTTTACCATTCCTAAAAAAGTAACTCGTTTACCACTTTTAGAAAAGTAGTCATACTGGCTAATCCCTTTTGTTGTGACAAGCGGTTTATTAGCATGTTTATATCCAAAGTCTTTACCTTTTTTTACATTTTCGAATAATTCGCCAGAGTTGTCATATATTTTCTTGTATTCATGAACTAGGCGCTTCCCTTTATAAACTTTACCATTATTATCTACCATGAAGCCCTTTTCTAACTTGGTAAAAGCAATTTTTCTTATACTTTTTTCGGCTTGTTGTGTTGCGACATCTAATATTTTCTCTTTTATTTTTCCCTTTCCAAAACCTTTTCCAAATTCCATTAGTATCATTGGATCTCCATTATTACTAAAAAATTCTGGTAAATTATGATTAAATGAAGGTGTTTTAATATACAATGTTCTATCATTTTGTCCAACTAAAAGATAGTTGTCCTCTTTATTAGGCAACTCGGTTTTATATTTTCCTTTATAGCTTACTTCCCAATAAAGCTCTAAGCTTTCATTTAAAGAAAACCATTCTTCATGGTCATCTTTTATCATACCTTCCCAACTTTCATGCAATAAGAGTTCAACTGTTGCTCTATCATTTTTTACGGTAGCTTTTTTTACGACCTCTTCTTCAGGGAATTTACGATCGTCTGGGTCTATAACATCTCGTAATAGTTTGGATGAACCTAAAAGGAAAGCTGCACCATTGTTATAATCAAATTCAGCAAGACTTAATTCTATTTCTTGTTCGTCTGCAAGACCTTTTACATCGACATGAAAATAAACTGTTTGCCCAAGTTTCGCCTTTGACGCACCAGATTTATTTTTTTCTAATGGTTCTTTGCCTTCTTTATCCTTTGTCCAGTAACCTTTAACAAATTCTATATCAATTACATTTATGGTATAAGATTTACTTTGTCCTGTAGATTTTAGTGTGGCTACAAATGTGTTTTTTCCCATAACTTAATTTTGTTGATCTATTACTTCGAGTTCTACTTGTTCTAAATCATTAACTATTGGGTAATCTTTTAGCGTGTCGTTTTGTAGAATGATTCCATTGTGCTTAAAGTCTTGAGTTTTGTCGTTTAAAGAGAATGAAATTTTATCTCCTATACTGTTTTTAGTTTCCAAATGTACACGAATTTTATCTCCCGTTTTGTAGTTATCAATTTCATTATCTTCTAAATCTGTAATATAATATCGAATTACTTCAGGCTCATTGTCTATAGTTGTTGCCGTAACATTGGCACTCAAATCTGTTACCTTCCAATACCATTCAAATATTTTTGTCCCGTTTTGTACCATTATTGCAGGAGAAACTTGAATGTAAGTCATCATTGGTTCATTATTTATACCATCAAAATTATCTTGGTGTTTTAAGCAATAAGCATCATAAAGCTCAATTGTTTTACTTTTACTGTCCATTGCAGAAGGAGAAAGGACTATTTTTAGATTTTTCATAGTGTTTTCACTAATCATCCATTTAAAGAAGAGTTCGTCTTTTGTGGTTTCAAAAACAATATTGAAAATCCCTCCTGTTGGTTTTGAAGAAGGGAATCCGTTTGTATTAGATTTTTGGTTTATGTTAAAATTAAACTTTAAGATATTAAACGTTTTATCTTCTATATACAGTTTTGCAATGATGCTCATATTTTTTTATATTCTGTAAGGCAAAATTACTAAATTCTGGCTAATCTTTAACTTTTTTAATTTGCACATACCTTGGTTTTTTCTTATTTCCAACGATCTTGTATATGAAACGTAGCGTGTAAAAAGACGCTATATTTTCGGATAAACACAGAGCCGAATTTTTATGTTTTGTTTTTAATTTTTCTAATCTAAAAGCCAAATTTAAAAATTTGCGATCTTTTTAAATAAGGACAAACCTTTCGATTTAGCACTTATTAGCTATGTTTTATAGGACACGGTGTTGTAAGTAGTTTTTCTACCCAATCATTTTCGTTACTTGCTCAAATCCTTCACTCAAATGATTGTAAATTTCTGATACAATTGTTTTATCTAAAACCTTTTTTATAGTTAAATCTACAACTTTTCCTTTCAAAAGTTGAAACCAATTTTTTTTGCCAAGATTAAAATGATTCTTTAAATCTTCAATTTCCTCAAATATGATTTGTTGTCCAAATCCTTGTTGTTCAAGTTTGGAAATAATGTCGTTTAGTTTAGTGTGTAATTCGCTTTCCTCCGCAACGCTAAATTCATCTTCTGGTTTGGGTTCAAAACTGTAAAATCTATTAATATCATCTACTTCTTGGTCAATTACAAACAAAGCAACTTCGCGTGATTCATCATAACCACAACCTGAACAATTTTTTGCGTGTTCTATTTTGTCCTCAACAGTTTTAGTCCGCAAAATTTTTAAAAAGTCAAGTTTATCTCTATCACGATTAAATTCATAAAGTTTGGACGATAAATTTGATTTGAGGTTTTCCAAGGTATCAATTCCTTTGTAAAATCCTCTGTTCGAATTGAACTTAATAGCTTCCTTTTCTACAATATTCATTTATAAATGATTTAGCGTGAGCTTTGGATTCCAAAAATATCGCCAGTATTTAATTCCGCATCAGTAAATTCAGGTACAATTTTAAATTTTAGTTGACCAGTTACACGTGGTGATTGATTTTTAATACTTTTAAAAATATGTACTAAATCTGCCTCACTAAATTCAACATTAACTACCAAATTCTTACCAAAATTATTATAGCTTTTTGTTCCAGGATAAAATTCCAAAATTAAGGTTGGATTCATTCCTGTACTTTGAAATATACTTGTTAATGACCACCTTATTCCTTCCGCACGCTTTTCAATAGCGTAATGTTCTATCACAGTTATATTTGCATTTATACTCGCCAATTTTTGTGTTTCTTGAGCAGTTAGATTTTCTTTATCAAGTAAGTCTTTTTGCATACTTTTATAAAGTTCGTACATCACATAATTTTGGTTTTCAGGAAATGTTTTTGGGTCAATAATCATAATTATTTGGTTGTTTTTTGGGTTAGTATTTTTTCGTCACAATCACTGGATTCAAATTATTGCCAACAAGAATATAAGCGTACCATTAAACATATATCCTTATATATTATTAATAATCATCCAAACATTTAAATGTTATGGACACTCTTCATTCCTTTAATCCACAAGCTCCTTTTGTTCCAATTTAGGAGCAGGGCGTTTCCAATTAGATAAATGTTGCACCATACATTCATAAAACTCAAGAACCATTTGTTCAATTAATACAATGAATTTTTTGTTACTGGCAAATCCTGCACCAAACTCAGAGATTAATGTAATATGAAAAGCCTGTATGTCTTTATCTTTAGATAGCTCAGAAAGGGTACTTAAATCGCTTAATTTTACTTTTAAGTTGGCTTGTGCATATTTTACATTTGCTTCAATCCATAAACTCTTATGTAGTTTATTAAAACTATCTAAATCTTTCTTTTTGCAATTTTCTAATTGTTTACTAATCCATGTTATTCTTGCAACAGTACCAATGTTCATTGGCGGCGCTACTTTTACAGACATGGTGACGACTCTGCGTTCAAACTCTACTTTTATTTTAATATCAGAAACAGAATCTTTAATTGAGAGCTGCCCGTTTATGTAATTTTCTTTAACAACTTTTCTAATATCGTTTTTTATACTGTCTTTGTTTTTTGGAGAGGATTTTACCAAAACCCCTAATTTTCGACTCATTAATAAAGCCATATCCTTTTCTTCTTCATACCAACTTACTACAGCATCTTCAATATACTCGTCACTTACTTTTAATGGTTTTTGAGCACGAATATTTTCTGCTAGCTCTTTCCAACCCGGTTTCATTTGTACATAACCATTTATTCCAGATACAGGGTTTTCAAAATAATAAAGGACTTCTCGCATTATTTCTACTTGATCTACGTCTTTAATCGTTTGCTCATTTTTAAATAGTAATAACCGTCCAATAGTAATTAAATAAGTCCATGAGAAATGAAATAGAGATACACTTTTTGGAGGTTTTATTTTTAATGGTGAATGCGAAGAATCGGCAACAAACTCGTTAGAGACTGTAACTAATTTACCCACTTTAAGTTTCTTAGAAATATCTATATACGTTTCAATTTGTTCTTTACTTAAGCTATTATTCTTGTTTTTCATTTCAAAAAAAGCCGCATCAGCAATAACGCCCTTAATAACAATAAGTATTAAACCATCAATTCTAGATGTACTAATTTCAGGGAAGCAAGCTTCAGTATAATAAAAGACTTTGCCACTTCTACTTAGTTTTAATTCTTTAAATATAATATCTCGATATTCTTTGATTAAACTTAGAGTGGTAAGAAAGATAGAGGTTAATGCCATTTCATCACCAGTTTTTAAAGTAGGAATTAATCTAGCGGGTTGTATTTGTATCTGCTTCTCTTGAACAAAAAAATCGAAGTCCTCTTTTTTTAAACCAACGAGTTTGGTTAAGTTCTTTTTTATCATAGAAAAATAAGTTTTGGGTATTAATAGCTATTATAAAGAAACCTAAAATAAATAGTATAGCGCAAAAATTTGCCTTACAAAAAGTAAGGTTTGGAAAGGGTTTTACAATTCATCTCTAAAAAACAACAATTGGGACATTTGTTTTTTTTAAAACGAGGGTTCTAAGGCATCTTTGTATCAAATCATTAAAACCAATAACCATGTTAAGAATTATAGCTATTATCGTATTACTTGTAACTAGTCAACTAAGTGCGCAAAGCAATTATGAAACCGGAATGCAAAATGCTTTTAAATTATGGAAAGCTAACGAGTCTGAAAACGCTGTTAATTTATTTGAACGTATTGCTAATGCAGAAACCGAAAATTGGTTACCATCGTATTATGCGGCAAACGTATTAATTGTAAAAAGTTTTCAAACCAAAGAGGAACAAGAATTAGTAGCGCAATTAAAAAAGGCACAAAATTTTATAAATGATGCCACGGCGATTTCAAAAGAGAATCCAGAAATTATAGTGTTACAAGCACTATTACATACGGCATATATTGCTTTTGATGGCGCCAAGTACGGCATGACATTGTCTGGGAAAGTGGCGAGTTTATATAGCGAAGCTCTAAAATTAGCACCAAATAATCCTAGAGTCGTTTTTAGTAAAGCCGACTGGGATATGGGAGCTGCCAGATATTTTGGACAGGATACCAAGCCATTTTGTAAAGACATTGAAAAAGCAGTGAAACTTTTTGTTAACTTTAAACCTGAAACTCCTTTTCATCCAGGTTGGGGAAAGGATAGAGCAGAGGCTGTTTTAGAAGCTTGTGGAAAATAATCACTTATAATTAAAAAGATGCAAAAAGTAATCAAAGAAATAGGAATAGCATTTATAATAGGAACATTTGTTTTTATAATAGGAGCCGTGTTTTTTGAAGACTATACCCATCATTCAACGAAGCACTATTTAATTAGTTTCGGTTTTTATCAATTATATGCTTTCGTATTGGGCTTTAGTAATACCGCTTATTTTAATTTTCTTGAAAAAATATCTTGGAAAGATAATAATGGATATAAACGAATTATTATAGGGGTTCTGGGGTCTATTATTATTACTCTGATAGGCTTGTTTTTATTAAGGGCATTTACTTCTGTTGTTTATAATGGTAACACGTTTATATATTTTATTGAAAATGAGAAACTAATAAATTACAGATTTGGTTTTTGGATCACCATGATTATCGTTCTTATTTTTCATCTTATTTATTTTTATAATCGGTACCAAAAGCGAAAAATAAAAGAACAAAAAGTAATAGCAGGAACTGCGAATGCCAAGTTTGACGCTTTAAAAAATCAATTAGATCCTCATTTTCTATTTAATAGCTTAAATGTATTAACAAGTCTTATAGAAGAAAACCCTAAAAACGCTCAAAAATTCACAACGAGTCTCTCAAAAGTATACCGTTACGTTTTAGAGCAAAAAAATAAAGACCTAATAACGGTAGACGAAGAATTGAAATTTGCAAAAACCTATATGTCTTTATTAAAAATGCGATTTGAAGATAGTATTGTATTTGAGATACCAGAACGGGCATTAAATCCAGACGCAAAAGTAGTGCCTTTGTCTTTACAATTATTATTAGAAAATGCAGTAAAGCATAATATTGTGACCTCAAGTAAGCCTCTGTATATAAAAATTTATGAGGATGGAGACCATTTGGTCGTAGAAAATAACTTACAAACCAAACAAATTATTAAAAAGAGTAGTGGTGTTGGCTTAGATAATATTAGACAACGTTACCGATTATTAACAAAAAAACGAGTAAAAATAAGCGAAACAAAAACCGATTTTAAGGTTACCGTTCCTATTCTTACTAAACAAATATCGATTATGAAAGCATTACCACAAATACAATTAGACGATGCATACATTAGAGCGCGAAAATATGTTGAAGATTTAAGAGATTTTTACTACCATTTAATTACGTATAGCTTGGTTATCCCATTCTTGGCGTTTATTAATTACATGACGTATTGGAAAGTAAAATGGTTTTTATTCTCAATGGCAGGTTGGGGAATAGGTTTGGTTTTTCATGCTTTAAATGTTTACGGAAAAGGTAAAGTCTTTGGCGGTAAGCAATGGGAAGATAAAAAGATACGAGAATTTATGGATCAAGAACGAAAAGACTATTAATTATGGAAAATTATAATATAGAAAAGTATAACGAAGAAAATGAAGATGCAGATTTTCAGAGCAAATTTGAGTTAGAAGATGCTTATTTAAGAGCAAAGAAACGAGTAGATAAAATAAAAGGTTTTTATTGGCATTTATTCTGGTATGTTGTGGTAAATATATTCTTATTAAGTATGATTTATGCTAGATTAGGTAAAAGCGAAACGATATGGCAGTATAGACATTTTTCAACTGCTTTCTTTTGGGGTATTGGTTTGTTATTTCATTTTCTAGGGACTTTTGGTACAAATGTTTTATTTGGAAAAGAATGGGAGAAAAAACAAATAGAAAAGTATATGGATAAAGATAAAAGACGTTGGGAGTAATTCGTGCATTATATCTAATAAGTCTTCTTGTGATTTGTATCTAACTATCGTTAAAATAGGTGTTTAACGGGTTAAAGTGAATGCCTGCTTAATAAGAGGATTTACAAGTTTTGCTCGTTTTTATAAAAAACAGAACTTTTAATTATTGTATATGTGTTTTTAATGATACTATTTTGTCTATTTTTATAAAAATTAACACATAAATTTATATAAATGTATAATTTTATCTACTTTTATGAAGTATTATTGGTAATGTTGATTGTACTATAATACAAAATTAATCCAATATAAAACCCTAAAATAATTAATTATGAAAATGAAAATTACTTTTTTTAACAAATCTAATCTCAAATTATTATCAAAAAAAATAATTCCTATATTTTGCTTGGCATTTTTAATGAGTTCAACTGCTTTTTCACAAACCATAGTTGAACGATATGGCCGATTACAAGTAAACGGAAGTCATGTAACCGCAGAGAACGGAGAAAAAATAAGCTTTGCAGGGAATAGCCTTTTTTGGAGTAATGCAGGTGATACTGCCGATTTTTACAACGCTCAATCTGTTAATCACCTTGCAGATGATTGGAGAAGCTATATTATAAGACCAGCTTTAGGAGTAAAAGAAGATTGGGATGGAGGAACAGGTTACATAGATAACCCGCAACAACAAAAAGCAAAAATTATAAGAGTCATAGATGCAGCAATAGCGAAAGGAATTTATGTTATAATAGATTGGCATACGCACAAAGCTGAAAATTACACAAACGAAGCGGCACAATTTTTTGGAGAAATAGCACAACTTTATGGAGATAAGGATAATATTATATATGAAATATATAATGAACCTTTAAACTCAACTTCATGGAATACAGTGAAGAACTATTCAGCACCAGTAATTAATGCGATTAGGGCTCATGATCCAGATAATCTTATTATTGTTGGAACGCCTACATGGTCTCAAGATGTTCATGTAGCTGCAGCTAACCCTATTGTGGGTGATTCAAATTTAGCATACACTATGCATTTTTATGCAAATACTCATGGTCAATGGCTTAGAGATCGCACATTAGCTGCTATGAATAGTGGTATTGCTATATTTGTAACCGAATTTGGCACCACAGATGCTAGCGGAAATGGAGGCTTTAATCCTCAAGAGTCACAAGTATGGTTGGATTTTTTAGTAGACAACGATATAAGTTATGTGAATTGGACCATTAGCGATAAAGATGAAGATTCATGCGTTGTAAAAGCGAATATGGGAGTTCAAGGCTTATTAAATACACAATTAACAGATTCTGGAGTTTTTATAAGAGATCACATGAGAGGTCGTGGTGAAATCTTATCCTCTAATGAGTTTGAGTTTGATGGAAATACTACTGAAATATTCCCTAATCCGGCACATAACGAATTGTTTATTAAATCAAATTTTAAAATAGAGACTGTTTCTATATTTGATATTACAGGGCGATTAGTTTTTTCAAAACAACCAGAAAAAAATAATGAGCGAATTGAAATTAATATAGAATCACTTAGTAAAGGAAGTTATATTCTAAAATTAGAATCTTCTGGAAAAACGATGGCCAGAAAAATTATAAAGCAATAAGGACTATTAATAGTTTAAAAATAAAAAATTCCCCTACTGTAATATACAAGTTGCAGTAGGGGAATTTTATTTTGAATTTATGGCTGCAAATTCTATGTGCAAATGGTATAAGAAAGGGATTAATTATATCTTTGAGTTTAAATTGAAGAATTAATTAAATGCGAGTAATAATAATAGAAGACGAAAAACCTTCAGCAAGGCGTTTACAGCGTTTATTGTTAGAATTGAATATAGAAGCAAAGGTGCTTTTGCATTCTGTAGAGGAATCTATTGAATGGTTTAATAATAATGAACATCCAGATCTTATTTTTTTAGATATTCAATTAAGTGATGGTCTATCATTCGAGATTTTTGAAGCTGTAGAAATAAAATCGGCTATTATTTTTACCACGGCATATGATGAATATGCTTTGCAAGCATTTAAATTAAATAGCATTGATTATTTATTGAAACCAATTGATGATGAAGATTTGGAAACGGCAGTATCTAAGTATAAAGAGCGGATTCCTAAAAAACAAAATTTAGAATTAGATTTTGATGCTATTAAAAAGCTATTAATAAATCCAATAGAGAGAGCATATAAGAAACGATTCTCGGTAAAAGTAGGGCAGCATTTAAAATTAATTAATATTGAAGACATTGAATGTTTTTATAGTGAAAACAAAGGCACTTATTTATATACCAAAGATGGACGTAATTATCTTATAGATACAACTCTCGAAGAATTAAATAATGATTTAGATCCTAATGTGTTTTTTAGAATAAACCGAAAATTTTATATAAATATTAATGCCATTAAAGATATGGTAAGTTATACCAATTCTAGATTACAAATAAAGCTTAATTCTTACAATGAAAGTGATGTAATTGTTGCTAGAGAACGTGTTAAAGACTTTAAAAAGTGGTTAGAATAAACCTAAACTTAGCTTAATTTGTTTTAGGAAATGAAATACTAAAAGTACTACCAGTACCAAGAGTACTTTCTACTTTTATTTCTCCATTATTTAATTCGGTAAGTTCTTTACATATTTTTAAACCTAGACCAGTTCCAGTTTCATTTTGAGTCCCATTGGTTGTAAAAGTATCTTCGGCAAATAATTTACTTATGTTTGCAGGATCGATACCTATTCCGGTATCCATAAAGTAAATTTTAAAGCGGTCATTTAATTCTTCAGAAATTAGAGTAACGCTATCTCCAGAATCACAAAACTTAATAGCGTTAGCAATTAAATTTTGAGCAATAATACCAAACATATCCTTATCTGCATATATTACTGTAGGCGCTAACTTATTAATTAACTTAATATTTTTTTGTTCAGATTTAGGTTTAAAATAGCTGAATTTACTAATAATAATGTCTGTAATGTCGAAAAGAGTAGGATTAGCATTTAGCTCTTTCATTTGCGATTTAGACCAATTTAATAAGTTATTTAATAGAATGGAAGTTTGGTGCGTTCTGTTTGATAATAATGGGATGATTTCTTGAAATTCTTCAGGAGAAAATGCATTTTCTTTCATTAAACTAAGGCTGCCATCAAGACTGCTAATTTCATTTTTTAGATCGTGAGAAATGATAGAAAAAAGTTTGTTTTTTACCTGATTAGATTCATTTAATTGCGTAATGTATTTTTTCCTCTCTTTTCTATTTCTAATAATAGTAAATAAGAATATAGAAGTAATTAAAAGAATACCTAAAATCACATAAATTAGAATTCTGTATTTAAATATAGAGGCTTTACTTTCTTCTTCTCTTCTTGATTGTTCATCAATTAACTTGAGGTGTTTTAATTCTTCTTCATATCTAGATTTTGTTGAGTTTATCTTATTTTTACTAGCTTCAGCTGCTTTTTTGTCTGATAATTTTTGATATTTTTTTTGCCAAACTAAAGCGTCATAAAAATTTCCTCTAGCAGAATCTAACTTAGAGCTAAATTCATAATTTTTTAATAACAAAGGTGCTATTTTTAAATCGGTAAACTTTTTACGAGAACTCGTTAAAAATTGATTTGCTTTCTTATAATTTTTTAAATGTAAAGAGACCAACCCCATTTGCTGTTCTGCGTTAACCATCAAGACTTTCCAATCTGCTTTATCGCCAATAATAAATGTGGAGTCGTAATATTTTTTTGCTGTTGCATAATCTTTTTTTGCTAAATATACTTTAGCTGAAAGACTGTAGGACTGAGCAATGATTCTATAATCCTTTTTCTTTTTTCCAATTTTAAGAGCTCCATCTAGAAATATTTTAGCACTATCTGGCTTTTTATTATCAATGTATAATAAAGCTATATTATTCATCATTGTCTCTTCACCAGGTAATTTTTTTAATTTCGTTAGGTGTAACGATTTGTTATAATATTTTTTAGCGTTTTCAAAATCGTCTAAAGAGCTATATATATTTCCAAGATTATTATAGCCATTGGTTAACCCAGTAGTATCGTTTAATCTACTAAAATCCATAGTAGCACTTAATAAATAATCGGCAGCTTTTTCCGAGTTACCAAGTCGTTGTTCTATACTGCCTATGTTATTTTTAACAGCCGCCAAACCGCGAACATGTTTAACCTTTTCAAAATAAATTCGAGCTTGTTCATAATTTATAACGGCTTGAATACTTTGATTTTTTGAGTTTTTTATGAATCCGATTTGGTGATATATTACTCCAGTTCCTAAATCATTTTGCATCTGTTTAGAAACATCTAATAATCTATTAGCATAGATTAATGCTTCATCATAATCTCTATTTTGTATCATTTTTCGCAATGTTATGTTTGCATTGCTAAAAGAGGTAGAATCGGATATTTTTTCTATATCAGATAGGTATATATCTTGTTCATCATTTTGTGAAATAGAAAATAGATGTATTAAAACTGTGAAAATAAAGATGAGACCGCGCTTTCTCATATAGTTTACCTAGGGGTATAAGTGATAAAATGCATTTTTTTTATTAAAATAAGCATTTTTTTTAATAAGTGTTAAATATTGCAATAAATTCTTTTGTTTTTATAAAAAAATAAAGAATTTATTGCAGTTTGTTTATATTAAAATCGTGGTTTTGAGAAACCAATATCTTTATTTTAACTAGCTTTAGGTAGAGAGATACAGAAAGTGCTGCCAGTTCCTAAAGCGCTATCTACTTTAATTTTTCCGTTATTTAATTCGGTAAGTTCTTTGCATATTTTTAAACCTAAACCGGTTCCTGTTTCATTTTGAGTCCCATTGGTTGTAAAAGTATCTTCAGCAAATAGTTTACTTAGGTTTGCAGGATCGATACCAATTCCTGTGTCCATAAAGTAGATTTTAAAATGATCACTTAATTCTTCAGAAATTAAAGTAACACTATCACCCGAGTCACAAAACTTAATAGCATTGGCAATTAAGTTTTGAGAAATGATGCCAAACATATCTTTATCTGCATAAATTTTAGTGGGAGCCAATTTATTAATTAGTTTAATGTTTTTTTGTTCAGCCTTGGGTTTAAAGTAACTAAATTTACTTGATATAACTTCAGTAATGTCAAAGTGTGTTGGATTAGCATTCAACTCTTTCATTTGAGATTTAGACCAATTCAATAAGTTATTTAATAAAATAGAAGTTTGGTGAGTTCTATTTGATAATAATGGGATAATTTCTTGAAATTCTTCTGGAGAAAAAGCGTTTTCTTTCATTAAACTAAGACTACCATCAAGACCACTAATTTCATTTTTTAGATCGTGAGAAATAATAGAAAAAAGTTTGTTTTTTACATTATTAGATTCATTTAATTGATCTATGTATTTCTGTCTTTCTTTTCTATTTCTAATAATAGTAAATAATAGTATTGAAGTAATCAAAAGAATACCTAATACAACATATATTAAGATCTTATATTTAAATATAGAGGCTTTGTTTTCTTGTTCTTTTCGGGCTTGCGCATCAATTAGTTTTAAGTGTTTTAATTCTGTTTCGTAACGCGATTTTGTTAAGTTTATTTTATTTTTTGTGGCTATAGATGTTCTTTTATTAGAAAGTTCTTGATATTTTTTTTGCCATACTAATGCTTTATAATAATTTCCTCTTGCAGAATCTAGTTTAGAACTAAATTCATAGTTTTTTAATAATAAAGGGTCTATTTTTAAATCGGTAAATTTTTTACGCGTACTGGTTAAAAATTGATCGGCTTTATTATAGTTCTTTAGCTTTAAAGATACCAGCCCCATTTGCTGTTCTGCATTAATCATTAATATATTCCATTGCGCTTTATCTCCTATAAGAAAAGTGGAATCATAATATTTTTTTGCAGTTAGATACTCTTTTTTCGCTAAATAAACTTTTGCTGAAAGGCTATAAGATTGAGCAATATATCTATACTCCTTTTTTTTCTTCCCAATTTTAAGGGCTTTATTTAGTAGTATTTTGGCACTATCTGGCTTTTTGTTATTAATGTATAATAATGCGATGTTATTTAGCGTTTTCTCTTCTTCATCTAATTTTTTTAATTTCGTTAGGTGTAACGATTTGTTATAATATTTTTTAGCGTTTTTAAAATCGTCTAAAGCATTGTATATGTTTCCAAGGTTATTATAACCATTGGCTACTCCAACAGTATCATTTAATCTACTAAAATCCATAGTTGCTCCTAGTAAATAATCAGCAGCTTTTTCAGAATTGCCAAGACGTTGTTCTATACTACCTAATTTATTTTTTACATCAGCTAAGCCTTTAAGATGGTCAGCTTTTTCAAAATATATTTGTGCTTGTTCATAGTTTATAATGGCCTGAATTCTTTTATTTTTAGCATTATTAATAATGCCAATTTGATCATACATCATTCCTATGCTTAAATCGTTTTGCATGCGTTTAGCAACCTCTAATAATTTATTAGCATAAATTAAGGCTTCATCATAGTTTTTGTTATCTATAATTTTTTGCAATGCGATGTTGGCATTACTAAAAGACGTAGAATCTGATATTTTCTCAGTATCAAAAAAATAAATATTAGGAGTTTCATTTTGTGAAAAACAAAATGATTGCATTAAAAGAGTAATAATAAAAAGGACAAAGTGCTTTTTCATATATTATGAAATAAAGATAAATGCGATTAATTGTTTAAAGTAGACATTTTTATTTTTATTTCAAATTATTTTACTTTGAACATCAATGTATTCCTAGAATAGTTCTTTAACGTAAAGTGTGTTTTAAAATTTTTAAGTTGAATTAAATAGAGCGTTTTTAACAGATTATTGCCTATCAAATTAAACTATAATCATTTAAATAACTAGCTACTATAATTGTTAATTATTAATATATCAGGATATTATATCGCTATTCATGTTCTTCTATCCTATTGTCATCAAAAGCACTTGGTAACAGTTTAGGAATAAATTTAATAACAAAAGGTAGTAATAAAGCACCACCAGGTAATAAGAATATTGCGAGACTGGGAATAGACTTAAAAATGTCTAACAATTGTTTTTGTACTTTTTTTTGTTCAGTTTTGTCTAATTCTCTTATTGTAGATTGGCTAAGTAAAATCATTAACTCTTTGCTTTCATTTAATTCTTTTGATAAACGTTTGCTATTTCTAGAAATCAATTTATTTACCATTTTACTAGAATTATTGTAAAATGTTTTTACAATATTTTTGGAGCCCAAAAGTACAATGTCATCTTTATAATTATGATGAAATATTTTAATAGAGCGCTTTGCAGTTGTAATATCGTAAGGCGTTAGATTTAGGTTTTTACCTAATTTATTTAAAAAGACAGATTCATTTTCGTCTATTATAGCATCGCTCCACATGGCCATTGCAGAAAGGTCAAGAATATATAACGCTTGTAGCTTGCTAGTAATTAAATTTATAGCTTCATCGTAAATTAGATTTGTGTCTTTTTGATAACGCAAAGATTGCTCAAAAAGCTTAATTAAGCTTTCATCATACTCGGTTTTATTTATTTTAGAATTTAAAGCACTAAGCGTTAGAGTTTCTATAGTTGCTTCTTTTTCTTTTATTTCTTCTATAGAAATTTCTCCTGTTTTTAAATAATATTCGTAAGCTAAAATATCTATAAAAAGCAAGGCATTAGTAACAAAATAGTTAAAGCTCTTGTCTATGAGATTATCGTCTATTTGAATGCGTTTGTGTATTATTTTTTCTAAAGTTTCAGAAGTCGATTTTGTTTTTATTAATTCAGAAAACCAAGATTCTTTATGAGCATTTATTTTTTCATAAAAAGCAATAATAGACTCAGTAAATTTGTCTTCATTGTTTGATTTACTATGACAAGTGAAAAAAGCTATCGCTAAATTTATTTTACATATTTCTTCAGTAGAAAGGTCTTCTTTTTCAATTATATTATTAACAACAAAGACATTATTACCGTAAATAAAACCACAGGCTCTTAATTTAGGGTATAAAGTTTCTAAATCGATTAAATCATTAGATTGATCTAATACCGAAACTAATTTTTTTATCCAGCCATTTGCTGATGGATTCATAACTATTGATAGTTTTATTTAAAATAAGAAAAGCTACTCAATGCAAGTAGCTTTTCTATATTGTTTTAGAGTAAACTATTTTAAAACGGCATGAGTGTTATACCTTTTGTATTAGTTTTTTCTTAAAAAAGTATTCACTTCTATCGCAACATCTTCCCATGTTTTACTTACTCCATCAGGGCCTTTATGTAAATCATAGCAAACTTTGTTTAAAGCCGCTAAAGCACCTAGAGCGTTCCAATCTTTTAATTGCATTGTTCCTTTTAAACTAACACGTCTTTCGTCTGTTACTGTAACTTTTAAAGGTAAATCGTTAGTAACGCCATTCATAGTTAGCGTAGCTACATACTTGTTATTGCTATTTTTAATCGTTCCTTTTATAAATTCGGTATTAAGCATGCTACCAAAGAAAGAGGCTTTTATTTTTGCATCTCTTGTATTAGTTTTATCGTTAGTAAATAAACTACTAATAGGGATAGAAAATTTTAAATCATTTAAAGCTTCCTCTGGAGTAGACCCTGATTTGTTTTCAAAATTTAAAGTTGTAAACTCTCCACCAACTCCTTTCTTTTCGGTTGTTTTATAAGCAGTCCATTTTACCGAGGTTGCTTCCGACTTAACAACAAATTTTTCAGTGGTTTCAACTTCTGTTGTAGACTCGATATTGGATTCTTTTTTATCATTTTTACATGATAATATACCTAATGATAATGTAATTAATAAGATGCTTATTTTTTTCATTTCCTTTTGATTTTATTATGCAATAAAGTTAAGTGTTTTTTAATCTAAATTAAAAGATTTTGTTTCTTAAAAAAAATCTATTATTCTTCCAGTGGTATTTTTATTTTAGATTTTTTACTATCTGTAGGGGAGGTAGTTTTTTTAAGGTGTTTATTTAAAAAAATGAGTATTTTACTGTATGCTTCTATTTGATTTTCTTTTTTTACGAAACCATGTCCTTCGTCTTCAAACAGCACATATTCTACAGGAACACCATTTTTACGAACACCAGCAACAATTTCATCAGATTCTACTTGAAGTACTCGTGGGTCTTTAGCTCCTTGTAAAACAATAAGAGGTTTAGTAACCTTGTCGGTATGAAATAGGGGTGAAATTTTCTTTAGTCTTATAGAATCTGAAGTATGAGGGTTTCCTAGCTCCTTATACAGTGCATCTTTAAAAGATTCTCACCATGGAGGAATATTTTTTAAAGTTCTCATCCAATTGGTAACACCATAAATATTAACACCAACAGCAAACTCTTCAGGGGTATAAGTTAATCCTGCCATAGTCATGTATCCGCCATATGATCCTCCCATAATCCCAATTTTAGAGGGATCTATTTCTGGGCGAGAAGCCAACCAGTTTTTACCTTCAACACAATCTTGAAGATCTTTTTCACCATGGTTAAGATCATCCATTTGATAAAATGTTTTACCATAACCACTACTACCACGATTATTTACAGCTAAAACAGCATAACCATGATTGACTACGTATTGAATTAATGAACTAAAGCGTTGTGTAGATTGTCCTCCTGGGCCACCGTGTACCCATAACATTGCTGGTACTTTGTTATTTTTTGTAGCTTGATGAGGTTTGTAATAAATGGCAGGAATTTCAACACCATCAAATGATTTATATCTAATCACTTCAGCATTTACCATATGATCGCTATCTATTTCCTTATTAAGGACATCACTAAGTTGATGCTGTGCTTTGGTTTCAAGATTATAAGTATACAAATTAGAAGGGGTATGGGATCCACCAACATAAAAGCGAATGTTTTTTTCGTCTTTAGAGAATATGACATTTGTAATACTTCCATTTTTGAAATCTGGCAAGGGCAAGGCCTTCCCAGTAGTTACATCAGTAATTTCTATTTTGCTTTTTGCATCTTCATTTATAAAGTCAACTCTATATTTTCCCGTTTTTGTATAATAGCTGCCATCAATGTCCCAATTCTTTTCTAGTACTTTTTCTCTAGTTTTTTTCTCTATATTATACCGCATTAAATAGGAGAATTCTGAACCTTGATCAGTAGTGTAATACAACCATTTACTATCTTTTGAAAAGTCTTCAGCAAAGTTTTTACTTTGTTTTTTATTAATTTTATCCATAGTTTTTGTTACTGTATTATAGATAAAAAGATCATTATCATTTGTGTTTATAGTTTTTATAAGGGCAATTGTTTTTTTGTCTCTAGAAATACTATTAAAATCTAATCCTTTATCATTTTGATAGATTAGTTTAGATTCAAATTTTTCGATATCCATTTCGTATAAATCCACATAGCGTTTATCTCGTTTATTAGAACCGTAAAAAAAGCTTTTTTCATCATCTGTCCAGCCATAAAAAGACGCTCTAGCATCTTCAAAGGGAGTTAATTCTTTAATGCTTGCATCTGTATCTCTTAGATATAAATGAAAAATTTCATTACCATTATCATCCATACGAAATAACATACGCTCGTCGTTTGGAAAGTAAGAAACCGAAAAAATAGAAGAACTATCAGATTTAGTTATAGCTTTGTATTCTCCACCAGTGTTTGGAACAGTATATATGTTATATATGCCTGAACGGTTACTTGAGACCAGTAGTTTTGAATTGTCAGGAGAGAAACTTCCGCCACTAATGGCTTCATTATTCATAAATTGTTCAATGGTATACTGCTTTAAATTATTTACAATGTCCTTTCTCTTATTCTCTTTTTTACAGCTACTAATTAATATCGCTAAACTAAAAATAAGGGTTAGTTTTTTCATGATTTCTTTTGAATTAATTTTTATGATATTTTTTAATCTAAATTAAAAGATTTTGTTTCTTTAAACAAAGTGAGATCTAATTTCTCAATCCTGTTACGATATTCAGGCCATTCTGTCTTAAAAAACGAGTTGGTTTTATCTAAAGCAGTATTTAAATCGCTTTTTGCATGTTTTAGTAAATTTTCCTCGGTTTCTGTTAGTCCAGTTTTACGAGAACTTACATACCAACTAGCGTCTCCTATGCGTTTAGAAACGGTAACCTCAGGATTTCTTGTAATACCTTGTCGTTTATCTTCCTTACCAATATATGTAGCAATTAATGAGTCTATTTTCTTTGTAATTTCTTTTGATATTTTTATTTGATCTTTATATAATTTTTTATCTAGCTTTTTAAGCCTACTAGAATAATCAGTAGCCGCATTCTTACTTTCTACGAGCTGCTTTACCGCCTTGGTAGCTTTATCTTGCATTTTCTCAATTGTTTTTAAACCAGCGTAAACTTCATCTGTATTTTTAGTTGATACCTCTATACGGGGATCGCTTTTTACAACAATGTTGTTTTCCGATTTTAAATTACCATATTCTAAAACGACTTTATAAGTTCCTGGTTTTACACTAACACCGTTAGGTTCTCTTTTATTTTTAGATTTGCTAATTTTTCGAGAAGGGCGTTCGGCACCTTTTTCATCCATAAACCAACGCCATTTATATATTCCTGTAGAGTCGGGTGTTTTTTGCTTTAGTGTTCTAATTAGTCGATCACCATCGTAGATATTCATCGTTAAAGAATCCCATTTAACTTTTGCCTCTTCTAAATCTTCATCCTCTTCCTCATCATTTTTTTTGTCTTCGTCTTTTTTATTTTCAACTTTCTTAGGATCTACTTTAACATAATAAGATAAATGAGCACCACGGCTTTTGTTTTCTCCATGATACATCGCATCTGCTCCAAAACGACTACCTGTTGGTTGTTGATAAGCAGCTTGATACGCCACTGGTGGTTCAAATAATTCTAATTTTGAATTTAAAACTTGTTTATTTTTTGCCAATGCTCTTAATGGTCTTATATCATCTAAAACCCATGCAGCACGACCAAATGTGCCAATAACTAAATCATGATCTCTAGGGTGAATAACTAAATCTTTGACGGAAACAGTAGGAAAACCAGCAGTCCACTTTTTCCATTTATTTCCTGCATCTAGAGAGATGTATAAACCATCATCGGTTCCTAAAAAAAGAAGATTCGATTCGATAGGATCTTCAACAATTGATAGCGCATAACTTTTTACATCAGTATTATCGACGATACGTTCCCAAGATTTTCCATAATTTTTTGTACGGTAGGCGTAAGGTGTATAATTAAATCGTCTGTAATCATTAGCGATTAATAAGGCTTCCCCTTTATTTTTATTCGACGCTTTTATTTGGGTAATCCAGCTTCCAGAAGGCAAGCCTTTTAGGTTTTTTGAAACATTTGTATACGAATTTCCTCCGTTTTGAGAAACATGTACTTGTCCATCATCTGTTCCAACCCAAAACATATCCTTTTCAATAGGAGAGGGTTCTATTACTAAAATTGTACAATGGTTTTCAGCACCTGTAGCATCCATAGTTAATCCGCCACTTTCGCTTTGTTTTAATTTTTCAGGGTTATTAGTTGTAAGATCTTTAGAGATGATTTTCCATGTTAACCCTTTATCTGTAGATTTATGAACAAACTGGCTTCCAAAATATAACGTGTTATTATCGAAGGGATCAATATTAATAGCCGCATTCCAGTTAAAACGTAGCATGGTGTCTGCATCTGGAGGCGTTGGTCTTACTGTATAATTATTACCAGTTTGCCAATCGTAACGACTTACGTAACCTTGTTGACTCATAGACCAACCATAACGAGAATCGTCTTTATCTGGAACCACATCAAAACCATCACCAAAACTAATTTCTTGCCAATAAGAATTACGAATACCTTGTACTCTCCATACATAAGCAGGTCCTCTCCAAGAGCCATTATCTTGCATACCACCATATACATTATAAGGTATTTCATTGTCTACATTAATGTGATAAAATTGAGCAACCGGTAAGTTGCCAATAAAGCGCCATGTTTTTCCGCCATCTTTGGTAATGTTCATTCCACCATCATTTCCATCGATCATAAAATTACCATTGCTTGGATGAATCCACCATGCATGATGATCTGGGTGCACACCATTATTTGCACCATAAGCTGGCATGAGTTGCTTAAAATTCTTACCACCATCTTCACTTACATTTACATAAGTAAATACAGAGTATACTCTATTTTCATTTTGAGGATCTACATGAATGTCTGAATAATAAAAAGGCCTGTTTCCTATGTCGCTCTTATCGTTTATTTTTTTCCAATTAAAACCACCATCTATACTCTTATAAAGCGCATTCTTTTTTGATTCAATTAATGTATAAACAATATTTGGTTTATTATGGGCAATGGTGATACCAATTCTACCTAAATCACCTTTAGGTAAACCGTCTTTATCTGTTAATTTTTTCCATGTTTTTCCGCCGTCATGGGTGATGTGTAATCCAGAACCTTTTCCGCCTGAATTAAAAAACCATGGATCTCGCTTATGTTCCCAAAGCGCAGCAATTAATTTGTTGGGATTTTTTGGATCCATAACCAAATCAGCAGCTCCCGTTTTATTATTTGCAAAGAGTATTTTTTGCCAGGTTTGACCACCATTTTCTGTTTTATAAATACCACGTTCAGGGTGTTCTCCCCATGGAGAACCAATAGCAGCTACATATACGATATCTGGATTTGTTGGGTCTATTATTACACGATGAATGTGTCGTGTACGTTCTAATCCCATTAATTTCCAATTTTTTCCACCATCTAAAGATTTATAAATACCGTATCCGCCATTCAAACTGTTTCTTGGGTTTCCTTCGCCGGTTCCTGCCCATATTACGCTAGGGTTAGATTGTTGTATCGCTACAGCACCAATAGAAGCCGTTGCTTGTTTGTCAAAAAGCGGTTTCCATTTAATACCTCCAGAAGTCGATTTCCAGAGTCCTCCAGATGCCGTACCAACATACATAACATCAGGATTATTATGAACAACATCTATTGCTGTTACACGACCAGACATGCCGCCAGGACCTATGTTTCGAGGCGTCATTTTTTTTACCAAGTCCATAGAGAATTCTTGAGCCTGGAAGGATAATGCAAAAAATAATAATACGAGGGATGACACTAATTTCATTTTGTGGTTTTCTTTAGTTAGCAATTTTAGTTTAATCTGCTTTATGTAGTAGAAGTCTTTCCAAGGTGTAATAATTTTCTACTACAAAATGCGGGTTTAAGAGGTTAAAGTTAATAAAAACTTCATATGCAAATCTTAAAATTGGTGTTAACGTTGTTTTTTTCAATTTAAAAAACATTATTTTTATCAGGCTATGAAAAAACCTAAAAAAAGTAAAGGCTTTATTTTTAAAACATATGAGTCTCCAACTCAGTCTCTTTTTGAAAAACTTTTTGATATTTTCAAAGAATTAATTACACATACTTCTGGTGATTTTGATGAAGCTATAGATTGGTTAAGAGAATTGGATAAAGAATATAAATTGACTACTGAAGATTATACTATTGATGATTTTGTTGATGAACTTAAAGCAAAAGGATTTATTCGAGAAGAAATAAAACCAGATGGAAAAGGAAAAATGGCAATTACTGCCAAAACAGAACGTCTTATAAGGCAAGCCGCATTAGATCAAATTTTTGGAAAAATAAAACGTAGTGGATCAGGAAACCATAAAAGTAAACAAGGTGGAATAGGAGATGAACATACAGGAGATTTTAGAGCGTACCAATTTGGAGATGCATTAGATAAAGTTTCTGTTACTGAAAGTATTCGTAACGCTCAAATAAATAATGGTATTGGTGATTTTAGATTAACTGAAGATGATTTGGTTGTTGAAGAAACCATGCACAAATCTCAAATGAGTACGGTGCTTATGATTGATATTAGTCATAGCATGATTCTTTATGGAGAAGATCGTATTACTCCTGCTAAAAAGGTAGCAATGGCATTAGCCGAATTAATTACAACGCGTTATCCTAAAGATACTTTAGATATATTAGTATTTGGAAATGATGCTTGGCCTATAAAAATTAAAGATTTGCCTTATTTACAAGTTGGCCCTTATCATACTAATACCGTTGCAGGTTTAGAGCTTGGTATGGATTTGTTAAGAAGAAAACGTAACACAAATAAACAAATATTTATGATTACTGATGGTAAACCAAGTTGTTTAAAACTACCAGACGGTAATTATTACAAAAACAGTAATGGTTTAGATCCCTACATTACAAACAAGTGCTATGCTATGGCGCAACAAGCGCGGAAATTGCATATTCCAATTACAACATTTATGATTGCCCAAGACAATTATTTAATGCAATTTGTAAAAGAATTTACACAAGCTAATCAAGGAAAAGCATTTTATACCGGATTAAAAGGTTTGGGAGAAATGATTTTTGAAGATTACGAAACCAACAGAAAAAAAAGAATAAAGTAATTATGGCTTTTGGCTCTTTGCCTTTAGTTGTTAGAAAAAATAGGAAATAATAATAATAAAAGTAAGTGCTAAAAGCCAACGGCCAATAGCCAAAAGCCATAAAAATGAAAATAGAATCAATCAATACATTAGGAGATCTTAAGAAGTCAGGCTATGAAAGTAGATCGATAAAAGATGAATTAAGAGATAATCTTATAGATAAAATAAAAAATAAAGAAACAACTTTTGAAGGTGTTCATGGGTATGAGAATACAGTTATTCCTGAGCTAGAACGTGCTATATTATCAAGACATAACATTAATTTATTAGGTCTACGCGGTCAGGCAAAAACAAGATTAGCACGTTTAATGCTTAATCTTTTGGATGAATACATTCCATTTGTTGAAGGATCGGAAATTAATGATGATCCTTTAAATCCTATCTCTCGTTTTGCTATAGAAACTATTAAAGAAAAAGGAGATAAGACACCAATAGCATGGCTGCATAGAAGTGAACGTTTTGCTGAAAAGTTAGCAACGCCAGATGTAACAGTAGCCGATATTATTGGAGATGTAGATCCCATAAAAGCAGCTAATTTAAAATTAACATATGCAGATGATCGGGTTATTCATTTTGGAATGATTCCAAGGGCAAATCGTTGCATCTTTGTTATTAATGAATTACCAGATTTACAAGCAAGAATACAAGTAGCACTATTTAATATACTTCAAGAAGGGGACATTCAAATTAGAGGTTTTAAATTAAGATTGCCTTTAGACATGCAGTTTATATTTACAGCCAATCCTGAAGATTATACTAATAGAGGAAGTATTGTAACCCCTCTAAAAGATAGAATAGGATCTCAAATTCTAACGCATTATCCAGTAGATATTGAAACAGCAAAAATCATTACTGCTCAAGAAGCCAATTTAGATGAAAGGCAAGAAGAGGCAATTATTGTTCCTGAATTGGCTAAGGATTTATTAGAACAAATTGTTTTTGAAGCTCGAGAAAGTGAATATATAGATACTAAAAGTGGTGTAAGTGCACGTTTAAGTATTACGGCTTATCAAAATTTATTGAGCACAGCTGAATTAAGAACATTAAAATCTGGGGAAAAGAAAACCATGATACGATTAAGTGATTTTGCAGGTATTATCCCTGCAATTACAGGTAAAGTAGAATTGGTTTATGAAGGAGAGCAAGAAGGTGCTGCCAAAGTTGCTTATAATTTAATAGGAGAAGCTGTACAAAGTTTATTTCCTGAGTTTTTTCCTAAAATAGAAAAACTAAAACGAGAAGATGAAGAAAGCCCATATGATGATATTATCTCTTGGTTTTTTAATAATAGAGAAGGATTTGAATTATTAGATGATTTGAAAGATAAAGAATACAAAGATTTATTAAATGCTGTAACACCTTTAGATGATTTATTGGGGGAGTACCAACCAAATTTATCTAAAGCAGAAAGCTATTTCGTTAAGGAGTTTATTCTGTGGGGTTTAGTACAATATAAAAAGTTAAATAAGTTTAGATTTACCGAAGGAATTCAATTTAAAGACCCTTATGGAAGCTTTATTAACGGTATTTAACGAAATTACACGCTACATGCTACTTAATAATGAAATTGGATAAAATATGATTTTATTGTATTAGTGAATTATTGGATTAAGACCTAGTTTTATAGTCCAATTAAATAATCCAACTTGTTATGAAAAAAGATACTATTATTCAATCTTTTTATGTGTCTCATTGTTAATTTCTGGTCTATCTTATAGTCAAGACTTTATAAATGCAAATTATGCTTTTGGTGTTAAGGCAACGAATATAGGTGCTAATGACATGGCAGAGGTCTATAATTAATGGAAAAGCAGTTTTATAACTTCTTGTTCAAATGATAGATTTCGTGTAAAATTTGATGATCCAAATTTTACAGTTTCTGAAGGTATAGCTTACGGAATGATTTTAGCGGCTTATGCAAATGATAAAACGACGTTTGATGGGTGTGGTTATACTATAATGACAACGCAAATGGAAATGGCGTTATGAATTGGAAAATTCAAGGCTGTACAATGTTAATGGACAAAACGGAGCAACTGATGCTGAATTAGATGCTGCTGCTGCACTTATGGTAGCCGACACGCGTTGGGGTAATTCTGGAGCTATTAATTATAATTCTGAAGCAAGAAGGTTAATCAATATAATTAAGATTCATGAAGTTGAAGAAGGATCTAATGTTCTAAAACCTGGAGATGCATGGGGGAGTAATACTACAAACCCATCCTATTTCGCAACAGGATACTTTAGAGCTTTTGGTGAGTACACAAATGATTCAGGTTATTGGAATGCAGTAGCTAATAAATCTTACGAGATAATTAATAATAACTTATCTCAAAATAATGCTGCTTATAATTTTGTTTCAGATTGGAGTAGGTCAAATGGAAACTATTCCTCTGAAGTAGATTGGGCATTTGATCAAGGTAAATCTTATTATTATGATGCGGCTAGAACGCCTTGGAGGGCAGCTGTAGATTATGTATGGTATGGAAATAATGATGCATTAAACTATTCTACTTTATGTAATGATTTTGTGAATTCAGTTGGAGGTTTTGATCAAATTTATCCAGGATACAGACAAGATGGAACGCCTATCAATACAAGTTATAAAGATCCTACATTTACAGGTGCTTATGCTTTAACAGCTATGACTTCTGGGAATCAAAATTTTGTTAATGCTGGTTATACTGAGTTAAAAAAATCAAGCATCAACAGCTTATTTTGCAGCTATATAATGTCTGGTAATTTATTTAATTCTCTATCTGTAACATTATGCAATGAAGAATTTCAAGACCATAACGTATTTAAGTTATTTCCTAATCCAGCAACAAATGTTTTAAATATTAATTTTAAAAATGTTTGAGATTATAAAATTAAAGTAAATGATATTGGAGGAAAGTTAATACATGAAGAAGCAATTAATAAAGGAGCAACACGAGTGGCATGTACTTCTTAACAATTAATAATGAAAAATTAAGGTTCATAAAATTATAAATATTATTTGTATTTAATTAACAGTTATTTTGAATAATTTTAATTAAAAGCAATAATATTTTATTATCATATAAACTATTTATCAATACATAACGTATAACGTTATGTGTAAGACACATATAAAACCAATTTAAGAATTTAAAATAGTTCTTTAGAAATTTATTTTTAACTGAATTATTTTATTTATCATACGTTAAAACAATTCCAAATTTAAGGAAGTTTGCTTAATGTGTGATATTATTTTTTTTAATTTCAAAATTGGTTAACCAATTTAATAAAAATTAATTATTTATGATTAAACAAGAAATATGGAAAAAGGGTATACTATCTCTCGGTATCTTTTTCATAGGAATGACGTCTATTTATGCACAATTTGTTCATCCAGGTTTAACAAATAAAAAATCAGATCTAGATAGAGTTAAATATATGTTTGAGGCACAAATCGACCCTTGGTATTCTTCATATCAAGAAATGGCGTCAGATTCTAAATCAAGTTATAATTATTCGGTTCAAGGCGATGCAAGTTTTACAGAACTAGGTAGAGATAGTGGCGTAAATTACCGCGCTTGGAATAATGATATAAGAGCGGCATATTATAATTCAATTAGGTGGTACGTAACTGGAGATACTAGACATGCAGAAAAAGCTGTTGAGATATTTAACTCTTGGAAAAATTTAAGAAATGTAACTAGTGGTGGTACTCAAGCTTTGAGTGCTGGTGTTGGTTACATTATGATTGAAGCCGCAGAAATTATAAAGAGTACATACAGTGGTTGGTCTACCAGTGATATTCAAGATTTTAAAGATATGTTGGTTTATCCAGGGTATTCTAATACAGCTGCTCCTTTAGGTGATAAGACGTTTTATTGGATGGGTTATCAAGGAGATGCTATTAGGCATGGTAATCAAGGTTTGTCTGGTTTCCGAACAGTTATGGCTATTGGAATTTTTAATGACAATGAAATTATTTATGATCGTGCACTAAGGAATATTCAGGGATTACCACATCGTTCAGATGACTTTCCTTATCCAGCTGGGGGAAACACGAGTAATTCTCGTATTGCTACAGGCACTTTTGCAGATACATGGGATGTAACAAGAGGTTATGCTAATGAAGATTATGGGTATGATGAAGTAATGACTAATTATATCTATGAAAATGGACAATGTCAAGAAAGTTCAAGAGATCAACAACATACAATGTATGGAATAGGAAACTTGACATCAATGGCAGAAATGGCTTGGAATCAAGGTGATGACCTTTATAGTCATGCAAATGATAGGCTTTTATTAGGACTTGAATATAATATGAGATACAATGTATCATCTATTAGATCGTATCCAGATCAAACAAGCACTTGGACACCAACTTTAGCATCAGGTGAGTTTCTTGAAGGTTTTGATCGAACAGGGCGTTGGTTTTCAAAAGCTATGAGTGATATAGGAGCTGGTGATTTTAGTAATACTCGTCCAGTATTTGAAATGCCTGTGGCACATTATTACGGAAGAGGTTTTAAAACTGCCGATGAAGTAAAGTGGATTACTAGAGCGCGTGATATAGCTATTGAGATATCGGGGTACGAAGTAGCAGGTTGGACAAATGATGCTATAGGATGGGGAGCTATTACTTCACGCCGTCCAGCATATTGTTATGGAGATCCAATAAGCGGGTTTGATTCTAATGGTTTACCAGACTATAATATGAATGTACTGCCAATGACTATTGAAGCAGAAAACTTCGATTATTCTCCAGTTTTAGGAGAGGGAAGAACTTACAACGATACATCTAACGGTAACTCAGGAAACGAATACCGTAACGATGAAAATGTAGATATACAAGTTCGTACCGGAGGTGGTTACAATGTAGGTTGGATAACTTCAGGCGAGTGGTTAACCTACACTGTTTATGTTCCAGAAACAGGTACCTATGATATCTCTGTAAATTATGCCGCAACGAATTCAACAGGTAAAATCAAATTTGAATTTGGAGGCAATGATAAAACAGGAGAAGTAAACTTAGCATCTACAGGCGGAACCCAAATATGGGAAACACTTACAATAGCAGAAGGCGTTTTATTACCTCAAGGCGTACAAAGTTTAAAAGTTAGTTTTAGCGGCGGAGATAATGTAATGAACCTAAACAATTTTACGGTTTCGAATTCTTCATTATGTGCAGCATCGTCACCATTTTCAGATAACAATTTTTTACAAGAGATAACTTATAACTATTACGAAGGAACTTGGAATAACATTCCCGATTTTGATGTCGAAACAATAGTAAACTCAGGGATATCGCCAACCATTGGATTAGGTAATGGCGAACGTGCTGATTCTTTTGGTTACCGGTTTGATGGTTATGTAAATATTCTTACCGAAGGCGATTATACATTTTATACTAAATCTGATGATGGTTCTAATCTATTTATAGATGGTGTAAAGTTATTAAATAATGACGGTACTCATGGAGCTACTGAAGTTTCAGGAGATATCTGTTTACAATCTGGATACCATGAAATACGAGTAGAGTATTTTGATAAATCGGGTGCAAGTGATGTTTTAGAAGTGTCTTATGAAGGGCCTGGTATATCAAAAATAGGTATTACAGATTTATACCATTTAGACGAAGGCACACTTGGCATAAATACTATTGAAAATGAATTCCCAGGAGTTTCATTTTACCCCAACCCGGTAAAAGATATTCTTAATGTAAAATTTAATAAGACTGAAACTGCAGAAGTCTCAATTCTAAATTTAGCAGGCCAGAAAGTGTATTCTGGGGTTCTTAAAAACGGAGCTAATACAATACAGTTAGGAGGATTAAGTACAGGAATGTATATCATGAAAATTGTAGATGAAGTAGATGTATACGTCCAAAAAATAATCGTAGAAAAATAAAATCACTTTATAATACTTTAATCATTATGAGACTATTAGAAAAATTCCAAAGAACAGTTTCTTTACTCCTTTTAAAAGGAAAAGGAAATAAGATATTATGTTGTGTTATTTTATTACTTAATTCTATATGTTATTCTCAAACAACAGTGAATTCTTTGAGTGCTTTAAAGCCTTATCTTAATGACAATAATGTTGATGTGAAATTGGCTCCAGGCACATATTGGATAACAGGCGATGATATTAGAGATGGTTTATTTGATGATGAAATTGAAATATTTGGTAGAAGTTCTAAAGGGTTACTGATATTTGAAGGAAATAATAGTATTTACGATTTTACAGGCGTAACAATTAATGTAGATACAGAAGTTTTTGAAGCTCATGGGTCTGGATATCAAGTTTATGAGGTACATACTGTAGGGAATAATAATGTTATTAAAAATTTGACATTAGTAGATGTAGGATCTGTTGATGATTTCCCTCCAGGAGGAGCGAATAGTATTGTTATGGATGGTGAAGGTAACAGAATTGAAGGTTTTCATGTTACTACAAAAGGGTCATTTCCATATGGGTATGGTGATGCTTTTGGTAAAGGAGGGTCAGGTAATACTATTGGACATAAAAAGCATAGTGCTTGTTTAATTCGTGGCGAATCTAATCATTTAAAAAATTCGACATTTATTCATAGAGCTTATGGACATTGTATCTATATGCAAGCAGCAAGCAATCCAATTATTGAGGGATGTAATGTTGAAGGAGAAATGCGAAGTACAGATGATATGCTTGCAGAAGAAGGAACAGGTTCTCCTGCAGATGATATAGATTTTATGACAACTTGGGGGTATAGGTTGCCGCCAGGTTATATGATGAGTACAGGAGAAGCTGGTATTCGTGCTTATAATGCAGGAGAAACAATTATAAATGGTGTTGAATATAGTAGGGGAACATCTAATCCAACCGTTTTAAATTGTACCATAAAATATATGAGAACAGGTGTAACTATTGCACATGCTTCTGGTACAAAATATGTAGAAGGTTGTGTTGCTATAGGATGTGAAAATGGTTTTTCACTTGGATCAGGAACACTTATTAATTGTAGTGCAGATTGTACTTATGGACCAGTATATGCATCTACTTATCAAAATGATAGAGATTTTAATGCAGAGATTACAGTCTTGCCAGCAATAGACCCTTATTATAATGGCAACAAAACCTTAGCTTATGTTGGAGGTCGTGGACATAATATTACCTTATATGGAGGTGATTCTAACATACCGCAGGATTACACAATTAAAATAGGTGGTGATAAAAATAATATTCGCATGCTGAATGGGAATTTATCAAATCAAAATAATTTTACAGCGAGTGATGTCAATCTAGAAAACCGTACTAATGTCCCAATTGTAATTGTATCGGGAAGTGAAGAAAATGATATAATTACATGTGGAGAGGTAACCGATAATGGTTCTAATAATACTATCTCATATTCTAATGATTGTGAACCTTTAGTTTGCAATAATCACGATGCTTTTTCAGTAATAGAAGCGGAAGATTATTGTGAACAGGAAGGTATTCAAACGGTAAATGCAAATTCAATAGTTGGTTATGTAAATGATGGCGATTGGTTAAAGTATGAAGGGGTTAATTTTGGAAATGGTGCGAATTCAGTTTCTGCATTAGTATCCAGTGGAAATATAGGCGGGAATATAGAAATAAGACAAGGAAGTACTACGGGAAATTTACTAGGGATATTAGAGGTTGAGAATACAGGTTCATGGACAACTTGGGAAACGGTTTCAACAAATGTTTCTTCGGTAAATGGAGAACAGGATATTTATTTAGTCTTCTCAGGTGGGGATGGCTATTTATTAGATGTTGATAATTTTCAGTTCTCTAATGAAACATTAAGTACTAATACAACCACTTATACAGAACAAGTGTCAAAGTTGCTTATATATCCAAACCCTGTAAGCGCAACAACCACTATTCAAAATGCAGCAGGTTTAATCTTGAATGTGTATGATCTGAATGGTAGTGTAGTATTCACTCAAATTATTTATAACGAAAGTGAAATTATTAATTTAAGTGGCTTAGCTACAGGGATCTATTTTGGAAAAGTTAATAGAGAAAAGTCGATATCTGCTGTGAAATTAATAAAAAAATAAAGGAGTATTGCCCTAGTTAAATAATTAATTAAATTCTTTTAAATTATGAAAAAATTATTATGTTTTTGTGTATTAACACTATGCTTCGGGTTAGTTACCACTTCGAATGGACAAGATCTATTAACCCATGATTTTAATGACGGTACTCTAGGACCATTAGAGTCTACTAATCTAAACAGGATGACCTTTAGAGATGGAACTCTTGAATGTACATGGAAACCGAGTGATTATACTGGTACTGGAACGTCTTCCAAAAAAACAGAATTTAGGGCTGATGATAATGGCTATGAATTCAGACAGGAATTTTGGACAGGTTTTAATGTTAAAGTTCACGACGATGTATTCGAAATCAATACCAATAATGATATGTCTTTCATGCAGATTTGGGGTTTTGATGAAACGGGAGCTAACCATTATGCTATGCTTAAATTCGATGGTCGCAACGGTGGCGCACTGACTTGGTATCATCGAAATGGTGGAGGCTCTGCAGGAAAGGCCAATTTTCTTGTCTATCCTAATTTTCCACGAAATAGATTTGTAGATATTATCATTCATGTTAAATTAAGCAGTAATGGAGGTATTGTTCAGATTTGGGCAGATGGTGTTCTAAAATTAGACATCTCTGGCCAAAATATGGGCTGGGGTGAAATGAATGCTAATGGTCAGATTAATAATTCGTATTCAACACCAGGTTCATGGGGTATGTATAACTATCGTAATGTAGGAGGTTATGAGCAAACATATGATTCAAACAGTCATTATTTCGATGGATATCTAGATGGAGAAACCAGAACAGTAACTTATGATAATTTGACGCTTTGGAATGGATCAAACGGATATGATATCGTAAATCCAGCAGATAATTGTGGTGGTTTTGATGCCTTTTCAGTAATAGAAGCGGAAGATTATTGTGAACATGAAGGTATTCAAACGGTTAATGCAAATTCAATAGTTGGTTATGTAAATGATGGCGATTGGCTAAAGTATGAAGGGGTTAATTTTGGAAATGGTGCAAATTCAGTTTCTGCATTAGTATCCAGTGGAAATATAGGCGGGAATATAGAAATAAGACAAGGAAGTATTACGGGCAATTTACTAGGGATATTAGAGGTTGAGAATACAGGTTCATGGACAACTTGGGAAACGGTTTCAACAAATGTTTCTTCGGTAAATGGAGAACAGGATATTTATTTAGTCTTCTCAGGTGGGGATGGCTATTTATTAGATGTAGATAACTTTCAGTTTTCTAATGAAACATTAAGCACTAATACAGCTACTTATATAGAACAAGCAACGGAAGTGGTTATATATCCAAATCCAATAAGTTCTAAAGCAACACTAAAAAATGCAGAGAATTCAAACCTTCGTATTTACGATATGAATGGAAGAGTTGTATTTACAAAGTTTATTTCAAGTGAAAAGGAAGACGTTAATTTAAGTGAATTATCTACAGGTATATACTATGCTGAAATAGCTAATAATCTAAGGAAATCAGTAATCAAAATTATAAGAAACTAATAGATCTTTAAAACCTATTGATACGCTAAAATGTAAAATTGAAACATGAAGAAAAACTATTTTTTTATCATGATTACTATGATGACATCATCTTCATCATCATTATTTTATTAAGTAAACGAACAAATAGTTGTCAATTCATTAGCTGAATTTCGTACAGTTGTAGAAAATAGCAATCAAGAAATAATATTAGAAGCAGGTGACTATTATCTCGAAGATTTAGTCAGCAATTCAAGAGTTATTAATTGTTCTGGATCTAATAATACGATTGATATGACAGGAGTGCGAATTAATACCTTGATTGGTTCTATTCGAGAAGTTTATTAAAAAATAGACAATACTAAGCCCTAGTTTAGATACACATTTAGTGAAACCGAATTCAGATTAATTCGGTTTCGTTTTTTATATTAAAGTAGTTATAACTTGTACTTCGTTATGTAAAGTTTTATGAACGGGACATTTATCAGCTATTTGTAAAATTCTTTTAATTTGATCTTCATTAAGTTCTCCTTTTAGTTTTATCTCCCGATTAAAAGTATCTATTTTCGACGATTTATCTTCGCAATTTTCACAATCTGTTGCATGCATTTTTCCATAACTAGTATGTACTTCTATGTTTTGCAAATCCCATCCTTTCCGTTTTACATACATTTGTACTGTCATTGCCGTACATGCTGAAAGACCAGCAGATACTAATTCGTATGGAGAAGGACCATAATCATTGCCTTCATAACTAATAGGCTCATCTGCAATTAGATAATGATTGCCAACTTTCATTTGAGTGGTAAATCCATCAGCTTTATCTAAACTAGCAATGACTTGATGATGTGTGTTTAAACGTTCTAATTCAGGAATTTCTACATAACGTTTTGCCCAATTAGAGATCACATTCCCTACATATTTAGAATCTTCTTTATTCATTAATAAATGATCAGCTCCATCAATAGAAATAAAACTTTTTGGATGAGATGCTGCTTTATATATTTCTTCAGCATTTTTTATACTTACAGTACGATCTTGAGGAGAATGTATAACTAATAAGGCCTTTTTTATATGTTTTACCACTTCTGGAAGTGATTTCGTTTCTAAATCATCTAAAAACTGTTTTTTTATAGTAAAATCTCGACCACTTAAATTAATAATGGCTTTTCCATTTGCTTTAATCTCTTCTATGCTACTACGTAATAAATGTTGCACATGCTGCGGATTAGAAGGTGCACCAATAGTTGCTATAGCTTTTATTGATTCAATTTGAGAAGCTGCAAAAATAGAAGCCGCACCACCTAATGAATGTCCTATAATTAAAGAGGGAGCTTTATAATTGTCTTTTAAAAAATCAGAAGCACTTATTAAATCATTTACATTTCCAGAAAAATTAGTGTCTTCAAAATCACCTTCACTTTCTCCTAAACCTGTAAAGTCAAAGCGCAAAACACCAAACCCATTTTTTGTAAGTGCTCTACTTATATTTTTTACTGCAGAAAGGTTTTTATTACAGGTAAAACAGTGTGCGAAAATCGCATAATTATGAGGGCTTTGATTTGTAGGTAATTCTATACGTCCAACTAATTCTTGATTTTCGTTATTACGAAATATTACTTTTTTTATAGCCATTATGATAGATATATTAGATATTATTCTGTCGAAATGTTTTTAGAATACTTTCCTTCTGAAAAATTAATATTACCAGTTTCCTCTAGACTTAATATTATCATTACAGAGTCTAATAATTTCTAATATTCGATTATGTCTTGTTTGTTCTCTTTTTGCTTGGTTTAACCAATAGAGGTAACTCTTTTTATATGAAGGTGCAAAGTTTTTATAATTACTAAATGCTATTTTGTTTGAGTTGAATTGGTGTTGTAAATCATCAGGTATTATTAAATTCTCAACCGCATCTAAAGCGGTCCAAGAACCATTTTTTTTACCTAATTTAATTATAGCGAAACCACTCTCATGCATTAAATTATTTGTAGTTAATTCTAAAATATACCTTTTGTTTAAAGCGCTCCAAACACTTTTAGGATTTCGTTTACAGAAATACTGTCTACGTTTTCCATTACCAAGACTTTTTACTGTAGAATCAATCCAACCAAAGCATAAGGCTACCTTAACAGCTTCTTCCCATCGCATGGATTCTTCTTCATTTTCAACTTTATAAAAGATGAGGTAAACCCCAGTATCTAATTCGTAGTTTTGAGATAGCCATGATCGCCATTCTAAATCATTTTTAAAATAAAGTTCAGGTCGTGTAGACATTTGAAAATTTATCTAAATGTTTTATTAGGAAAAACAATCATGCTTTCTACTCCATTTTGGCCTACAGAAGCCACACCAAAGAAAAAGTTATCGATTACGATTCCTTTTAATAAAAATTCTGAAACATCCCCAACATAACGACTGTTATCCCAAGTAGGAGATGTCGTATCTCTCCAATATATTTTATAGCCTTTAGCACCTTTAATTTTATCCCATTTAAATTTAGCAGAAGCTTCTACAATACCGCCAATAGCAACGTTAGAAGGCGCAGGAGGTGCTTCAGCCAAACTTGCTAAGTTAATAGCATTTACTGCAGTTAATTTTTTCGTGTAGCCAAAATTAACATGTTCAACAACATCTCCATATTTAATACCATTCTCTTCTCTAATATCTTGGTGTTGTTGTGTGTAATTTTCATGAGCTTCCATAATACGAATACCAGCATAACCTAAGTCATTAAAAGGTCTGTGGTGTCCGCCACGACCAAAACGGTCTAATCTATAGACCATCATAGGGTTCATTTCTGGCATGTAGTTTTTAGTTGTTGTATAAATGTAACGGGCTAATTGTCTTGAAATACCATCAACTTCACCACCATAAAAACGACGTTGTTTTCGTTCTTTTTCAGTTTCGGTTTGAGGAACAGGTTCAGAAAATATTCTAAAAGTACGATTGTCTATAACACCATCGACCCCTTTTATATTTCCAATCATATCGTTATTTAGAATACCTATAATATCCCATCCTTTATCTTTTGCGTATTTTGCTAATCCGGCACCACCAAATAGTCCTTGCTCTTCTCCAGAAAGGCCAACATAAATAATACTATTTTCAAATTTATATTTACTTAAAACTCGAGCAGCTTCAATAGTTCCAGCCATACCTGAAGCATTATCATTTGCTCCTGGAGCATCTGTTGTAAAATCCATAGTATCGCTAGCTCTAGAATCAATATCTCCACTCATAATAATAAAGCGATTAGGATATTTTGTGCCTTTTTGAATGGCAACAACATTTACAACCCATGCATCATGAGGAACACGACGATTACCTTCTTTAGTTACAAAATCTTTTTGATAAAAAGCATCAATACAATTATTACATTTCTTAGATATAGATTCGAACTCGGCTTTAATCCAACGTCTTGCAGCTCCAATACCACGAGTGTTAGAAATAGTGTCGCTAAAGGTATTACGTGTACCAAAATTTGCTAAAGTTTGTACATCGTTTTTTAAACGTTTTTCAGAAACCGAATCTATAATATCATAGAGTTTCATGTTTGTTTGAGCAGAAATTGATAATGACACTAGGAGTAGGGCGAGGGAAATACACTTTTTCATCAGATTTTTTTCTCTAAAGTACTAATAATAGTGAATAGACGTAAAAATAATTTAAACAAATTTATTTGTTATGATATTAAGATTAATTATAGTATAAAGTTCTTTAAACATTTCAAAACGTCGTTTATAAAATAACGTTCTTAATACTAGTTAATTAATAATTAACCTTTGAGCGATAGCATATTGTTTATTATTTTTAAGTTTTATAATATACATTCCTGCTGAAATAGATGAGGTATCTAGCTTTAATGTACTATCGTTATAAAAAGCATGTTTAGTCGAATATATTCTCTGACCTTTAAGGTTATAAATATCTATTTGTATTTCTGATTCCAATGTTGTTCCTAACTTTATCATGACATAGTCATTTGCAGGGTTAGGGTAAATGTTTAGTTTGTCAGTAATCTTATTTTCATCAGTACTTAGAATATCTTCTATATTAAAATCTAAAATACCAGATCCCCAACTTGCAAAACGAATGGTATTAGTTGCTTCAATATATTCTATATCCATGGTATTAAAAAAGCCAATCCCTTCTGCGATAGAAAACCATTTTTCTTGAGAGACATCAAATACATAGGGACCAATATCTGTTCCAGCAAATATAAATTTACCATCTGGAGTCGCAACCATTCCTCCAGTTTGAGCATCATTTCCTGCAGGAAAATCACCAGTTACGTTAACCCAAGTATTGCCACCATCTTTTGATAGAATAGAACCTACGTTATTGTTACTTGGACCACTAAATAATACCCAATTATCATTTCCTGGGAGTACAATACCACTTCCTATATCTCCTTTTGTCCATCCTCCAGGAGTTTTGCTAAAAGGCGTGTTTATGCCAGTTCCAAAACTATCTCCTCTATTGTTAGAAATAAATACTTTACTATCTTGTAGCATATAGAGTTTATTAGGGTTTGCTATGCCTTGTGTAAGTGCAGCTACTTGATTGTCTCCCTTATCTATAGTGAGCCCTTGTAAGCTAGATCCATTCCATTTCGCTCTGTGCAATTTTTTGGTAAGCATCCATATATTTTCATCAGGGCGATCATTATCTATATAAGTTTGTGCCCAACCCATTTCAGAATCAGAACTAAAATTAACAGTTTGACTAGAATTAAATCTTGAATTAATAGTTCCAATAGATTGGAATGCACCACTATTTGAATACACTTTAACTGGAGACCATACTTTTTCGCCTTGTCTATTCCATTTCCATGCATTTATGCCATCATAACTGTCTATAGGAGGACCATCTCCACCAATAGATTGATAAAAATCCAGAACATTTCCAGAGGTATTTGGGATAATACTTTGAGAACCTTGATCTTGTGTAGCGTAATTTATATGATTGGTATTATTAATTCCTGTAAACGCATTTTTTCGATACACTAAAGGTGTAATTGTATTAAGAACGTTAAGGTTTATAAAATGCGCATTTTGATATCCTGAATTATTATATCCAGCACCTGGACTAGGAAATTCAGACCATTCTTTATATGAAATGAAAATACCTCCATCTGAACAACGAGCAGAAAATAAATCGCCGCTACTATTATAGAAAAAATGAGAGGCTTGAAAGTCTGGATGATAATTAAATCGTATGCGATTATAGTACTGTTGAGGTGATAGGTTATTTCCGTTTTGATAACGACCCCAACCTGCTTCGTCTGATAATGTAGAGGATAAACCATTATTAGATATAATGGGATGTGCATAACCGGCTATTGATGTCATTGGATTTTCTGGATGCGCGGCATAAAACATACCAGGAGACATTTTTCCAGTTCTATCTCCATACCAGTTTCCTTTAGGGAATTTTTGAGTCCATGAAACTCCTTCATCTGTAGATACCCAATAATTTTTATTTTCTGTAGCATATAACATGCGTTTATCCCCACCTATACTTAGCTCAACGCTACCATGATTATTTACATATGATCCTCTTTGAGAAAAACCAGTTTGTGTATTATTAAGTTTGTAAAAAGAACCACTTCGTGTTAGATATACTTCATCTGCATTATCTTGAACACTATATCTTGGAGTGTATAAAAATGAACTTCTAGAGGATCCAAAATTTTGAAGTAATGAAAAACTAACTCCTTTATCTGTTGAAACGTATACAGAAGTATTATTGGTTACATATATTATATGATTATTTTGTCTATTTATTACAGAACTTGTATTTGTATTAGGAAGCCCCTGAGATTGTGTCCAGGTTACTCCATCGTCATCAGAAAAATATAAAGGCCCATTTTCTATGTGCGCAACGAGTCTAACGCCTCCATTTACTTCAAAAGCAAATAAATTTTGATATCTATTGGGCCAATTGGCTGTTAATAATTCAAAATCATCACCACCAACACCTGTTGTTTTATTATATACAGTGCCTTTGTATATATAAGATTTTGAGTTGTACTCACCAGCATAATGATTAAGAGTTACACCATATATAATATCGGTACCATCTAACATTTCTGCAAATTTAAAAGCACCAGGCATATTTTTAGGGCCTCTATTTATCCATGTGCCACCCAAAGCACCATTCGCATAAATATTGGTTTGCCTATTCCTATTTTTAGTATTAAACGTTTTTGAAGTTTCTACTAATTTTAATAATACCTGTTGATGGTTTGCTGCTTGCTCTGGAGTCCAGATTGCATGTTTATCTGGATTATTATTTCGTTCCTCTTCATGTTGTAAAACAGGACGATTATTTTTTTCGTTTTTTGTAGAATGTTCTTTACAGGACGATTGCGTACTAATAAGTACTAATAAAAGTATTACGAAAAAATAGTTTTTTCTCATTTTACAATGAATTAAAATTTATATTTTATGATTAAAAATTTTCAAAAAAATTATGACAGTTTTAGTCAATACAAATTATTGTATTCTATTAGAGGTTTAATGAATAATATAAGTACAGTAATTCAGTAGTTTTTGTTGTAATTTTATATAAAAACTACTATTGCATAAATATACGCATAAATCAATTTTACAGTTTTTTATTTGATGTAAGGTTAATTAATTCGTTAAAAAACAACGAACTATATTTTCTATTCAGAAATATTTGATTGCTGTTCGTCATCAATAATATCTTGATTTCCCATAAAATATAGAATAACACCAATTACAACAAACCCAATTTTAATACCCCAGGCAGTGATTTCTCCCCAGTTATATATCCACATGAGTAAAGAAGGAACTCTATTCATGAAACTCATAATAATAGCAATGACTCCAAAAACAGCCATGTAAGAACCGATTTTTTTCATAATAATAGTTAGTTTGATAAGTTAAGGTTCTACTAATATATGAAAAAAACAGGTTTCATTCTTAACCCGAAAAATTCATTGAAACAAAAGAAATCTGAGTGTAAAGCGTTATATTTAAGTATCTAAGATCAAATATTTCACTTTTAAAAACCACCCAGATTTGAATACTAAAAATACATTATTTTATCGAGGAAATCAATG
>CALGLR010000058.1 GCA_937959395.1 uncultured Flavobacteriaceae bacterium
CATTGATTTCCTCGATAAAATAATGTATTTTTAGTATTCAAATCTGGGTGGTTTTTAAAAGTGAAATATTTGATCTTAGATACTTAAATATAACGCTTTACACTCAGATTTCTTTTGTTTCAATGAATTTTTCGGGTTAAGCGCTTTACCAATAACATCTACTAATGGAATAACTGGAACATGGGCGCCTGCATTAGATAATACAACCACCACAGAATATACCTTTACTCCAAACATAGGTCAGTGTGCTTCGGAATCTACAATGACCATTACCGTGAACTCAATACCAACAGAACCTACTGGATTAGAATGTTGGGAAACAAATACTTGGGAGGTAACGTCTTGTTCTTGGATAACTTCTGGAACACAACCAACGGAACCTACTGGATTAGAATGTTGGGAAATCAACACTTGGGAGGTAACGTCTTGCTCTTGGATGACTTCTGGAACGCAACCAACAGAGCCTACTGGATTAGAATGTTGGGAAACCAATACTTGGGAGGTAGCTTCTTGTTCTTGGATTACTTCAGGAACACAACCAACAGAACCTACTGGATTAGAATGTTGGGAAATCAACACTTGGGAGGTAACTTCTTGTTCTTGGATGACTTCTGGAACCCAACCAACAGAACCTACTGGATTAGAATGTTGGGAAACAAATACTTGGGAGGTAACTTCTTGTTCTTGGATAACTTCTGGAACACAACCAACAGAACCAACAGGATTAGAATGCTGGGAAATAAACACTTGGGATGTAACGTCTTGTTCTTGGATGACTTCTGGAACACAACCAACAGAACCTACTGGATTAGAATGTTGGGAAACCAATACTTGGGAAGCAACTTCTTGTTCTTGGATGACTTCTGGAACGCAACCAACAGAACCTACTGGATTAGAATGCTGGGAAACCAATACTTGGGAGATAGCTTCTTGTTCTTGGATGACTTCTGGAACGCAACCAACGGAACCAACAGGATTAGAATGCTGGGAAATCAACACTTGGGAAGCAACTTCTTGTTCTTGGATGACTACAGGAACACAACCGCAACCTGTTGACGTATTACCAAATATAACAATTTGCGATACTTACACATTGCCAATACTAACCACAGGAAACTACTTTACAGAAACTGGAGGAACTGGAACAGCTCTTAATGCTGGAGATAACATCACAACCACACAAACGCTATTTATTTATGCTGGAGATTCTATTTGCAATGATGAATCGTCTTTTACTGTAACAATAAATCCAACTATTGATTTCTCTTTAACAGAAATTAATCTAGATATAGATGATCAAAATTTAGTTGTTAATATGACTAATTTATCAATAGATTATGAATATTCAATTTATGGGTTTAATTATCAAACAAGTAATGAATTTACAAATTTACCGGAAGGCGTTTACACTTTATCTGTTAGAAGTATAAATGGTTGTTTAGAGAAAACTATTGAGTTTGAAATTAAAATAATACGTTTAGAAATCCCTAAGCATTTCTCTCCAAACAACGATGGTTATAATGATACTTGGCAAGTAATTGATACCGAAAACAGTATTAAAACAATACAGATTTTTGACAGATACGGGAAACAAATAATGCAGATTAGTCCAAACTCTCAAGGATGGAACGGTGCAATTAATGGACGAATAATGCCTACTAATGATTACTGGTATTTAATCATTCTACGATCAGAAAAATCAATTCGAGGACATTTCACACTAAAACGCTAATTAATTGTGAACAAAAACATTATCAGATCTAAGGAATACAAATTTACTTCCCCAGTCATGTGCTGGTACTTACTGCCATTTTTTACTTCATGAAAATCAGGAAACATCAAGAACGATTGCAAATCAAATATTAGAAGTCTGTAACGTGCAAAAACCGGGTTGGATACGTTTTTCTATACTTCCTACAATGACAAATACTGATATTATATATATGTGAATCGCTTGTGCAATTATCAAGTAAAATAGAATTATGGTCTAAATACTATAACTATGAAGCTTAAAAAAATGATTACATACGTAAAACAATAAAACCTACTGAAAAGGAATTAGTAGAAAAGTGGTCTTATACTAATTTTTGGTTTTCAGGTAAACCAAATAATAAAAATAAAATAGTTTTAATTTTATCACCAACGAGCTTTCGTAATGTATGATAGGCTATGGTATGCTGAGCTTCTACCGTTTTAATAGAAATATTCATATACTCTGAAATTTCAATATTAGTAAGTCCTTCTTTTTTACTTAACAAGAAGGCTTCCTTACACCTAGCTGGTAGTTTTTCAATAGCATTTTTAACTATACTAATTTTTCGCTCTAACAGTTCGCTATTAGTGTCATCAACTATAACATTAAGCATATCAATATAAGTTTGTTCTAACTTTGAAAGTGCTTTCTTTTTGTTGTATTCTGTTATAAACTCATGATATGTTGTTTTGTATAAAAAATTTTTAATAGAATGTAACTTACCCATACGCTCTTTGTATTTCCAAACAGATAGAAATACATTCTGTACAATATCTTGTGCTTGTGCTTTATCTTTAGTTAAGCTCAATGCATATGTAAAAAGAGGTTTGTTATAAGTAGCTACCAGATAAACATAAGCTTCTTCGTTTCCTTTTTTAAGGAGGTCTAAAAACGCTTTATTGTCTTTATTATACATTTATTAACTTAATTTGCCTGTAAATATGAAAAAAAATAAGAAAAAAAGCTAAAAAATTTAGGGGGAATCAAATTCGGCTGAGTTATTAAATATAGAACAACGTAAAACAATGGCTTCTAAAATTGAAGAGATAATAGTTAAATATTTAACAGAAAGCGCAACAGCTGAAGATTTAGACATTCTTTCCACATGGTTAGAAGACCCTAATAGCTTAGCCCTATTTAAAAACTATGTAACCGTGCATTATGCAATAGATTACAACGTTAATGACTCTGAAACAGAAAAAAACGTTAAGAGATTGCTATCTCGCATAAGAAAAGAAAACACATTTAGCAGACGTAAAAGATATTACCTATACGTCGCAGCTATTTTCATTCCCTTGTTCTTTCTATTATACTTTTTAAAGGACACTGCATATTCTTCTACAAATCAGTTAGATATTGTAAATATTTCAAGTAGTTCTATAAATCCTGGGTCGCAAAAGGCAATTTTAACTTTAGAGGATGGAAATATTATAACATTAGGTGACAGCTCCACGAAAGCTTACAAAAACAAAAACTTTATGAGTAGAGGCAAAGAACTCGTGTATAAAAAAGATGTAAGCAATAAAAAAGGTAAGATAAATTATAATTTTTTAGAAATACCTAGAGGTGGTGAATTCTTTGTAGAATTATCAGATGGAACCAAAGTATGGTTAAACTCAGAATCTCAACTTAAATATCCTGTTACTTTTACTAAAGGTTCTAAGCGTAAAGTAGAATTGGTGTATGGCGAAGCTTATTTTGATGTGTCTCCAAGTTCAAATCATAATGGTGCTAAATTTATAGTTACTACTAAAAATCAAGACATTGAAGTGATTGGTACTGAATTTAATATAAAAGCCTATAACGATGAGAATATTATATATACAACCTTAGTTGAAGGTAATATTAATATTGAAGTCAATTCTAGTAAAGAAGTACTAAAGCCAAATCAGCAACTTGTTTTAAATAAAATCAACAACGATTTTATAATCACACAAGTAGATACCTACTCTGAAACCGCTTGGAGAAAAGGGTTATTTAGTTTTAAAAACAAATCGTTAAAAGATATCATGAAAGTGATGTCTAGATGGTATGATGTTGATGTGGTTTTTGAGAATAAAACATTAGAACATATTGAATTTAAAGGTGTTATTAGCAAAAATCAAAATATAGAAGATATATTAACCCTAATTAAAAACACCAATTTTATAAATGCCTATGACATAAAAAACAATACTATTTTACTGAAATAATTAAAAATAAGGAGGAATAAGGCATAGACCGTGGAAAGTATAAAGCTTTATCCCCCTTTTTAAAGTCACCAGTTAATTAAAATGTTTAACTAGATAACAACTACCAAATTTATGAAAATTAAATTAACTCTTGTTTTTTTCTTGTATAGAAAAAAGCTACTTCTAAACATTATGAGAACAGCCATTTTCTTATTGTACTTTAGCGTTTTTGGTGCAACACCTAATAACGTTTTTTCGCAAAATGCTAAAATCAAAATCGATAAAAGCCAAACGGTATCTGTAGATCAAGTCTTTGACTTAATTATGAGTCAAACAGATTATACTTTTATTTATCAAGTAGATATGTTTGAAAACTTCCCTAAGGTAAAACTCAGAAAAGGTACCATTGATGCAAATAAACTACTAGGGAAAAGCCTTTCTAGTGGGCAGTTTAATGTTAGTGTAGCTAATAATAACACTATAATAATTAAAGAAGTTAAAAAAGCACAACAGCAAAAAACCATAACTGGTATAGTAACTGATAAAAATGGAGTCCCACTTGCAGGTGTATTAATTGTTTATGGTGCAAATAATACTGAAGGTTTTTATAAAGAAGGTGTCGGTACTGATTTTGATGGTAAATACACGCTAATTTACACACCAAAAGACAATACTACTCAACGTATTTCAGCTATTTATTTAGGTTATAAAACAACTACGGAATTTGTAGAAGGTAGATCAGTTATTAATTTTATTCTTGAAGAAGATATTAGTAAACTTGATGAAGTTGTAGTTGTCGGATATGGTAGCATAGTAAGAAAAGATCTTACAGGTTCTATTGGTTCTATTAAAAATGAACAAGTCACTCAAGTGCAATCTCAAACAGTAGATCAGGCTTTAGTTGGTCAATTATCTGGTGTGTTTGTTGAATCTAACGCAGGAGCTCCTGGAGCTGGCGCCTCGGTAAATATTAGAGGGTTAAGTCAAATTATAGGCGATAATCAGCCGCTCTATGTTGTTGATGGCGTTCCTATTGTAGTAAATCCAAATTTCGGGACTTTTGCTGGAGTAGGTAATAGAGAAAATCCATTACTAGCAATAGATCCAAATAACATAGAACGTGTTGATGTTTTAAAAGATGCATCTTCTGCTGCTATATATGGTTCTCGTGCGGCTAACGGTGTTATTTTAATAACCACAAAAAAAGGAAAACGTAATCAAGCACCTCAGTTTAATTTTTCTACAAATGCAACGTTTCAAAACCCAACTCAGAAAGAAGATTATTTAAATGCAGAGCAATACAAAACATTTGCTACAGAGCAAGCTCCAATAATTTTAGATGGATTACCTCCACCAGTACAACCCCTTTTTACAGTACCATTTGCCATAGTAGATGATCCAGACAACTTTTTTGGAGATGCAAATACAGATTGGCAGGATGAAGTTCTTAATAAAAATGCTTTATGGAATCAATATAACTTTAGTGTTAATGGTGGTTCAAAAAAAACAAATTATTTTGCTTCGGCATCAATAAACCAACAAGAAGGGCTCCTCATAGGAAATAAATTTAAGAAGTATAATTTAAGTGCTAATTTTGATTCTCAAATAAAAGATAATTTTAAAATTGGAGCATCTATAAACTATACATATGGTCAAAATAATCAATCTGGCATTTCATCCTTAAATAACGGAAATTTCAGGCCAGATTTAGGTGTTTATGATGCTGATGGTAATCCTACAGAAGTACAATCTAATAACGGTTTTAGAGGGCGTACTTTTATAAACCCCGTTGAAAACTTAGCAAAAGTTAGAGATCGAGCTATTTCGCAAAATGTTTTAGCTTCAGTATACGGAGAGCTTAATTTAGTTAAAAACTTAAAACTAAGATCACAAATTAATATTGGTTTAAATAACGATAAAAGTTCAATATTTAATCCGTCATTTACTTCTACTGCACTAATAGAAGGTATAAGGAGAAATTTTGAAGGCGCATATAGAGCCAACCAAACTACAGATGGCTATACAACATCGTTTAGTAATACATTAAATTATAACGTAACACTTAAAGAAGACCATCATTTAGATGTAGTTACGGGTTTATCATGGGATAGATTCTATTTAAATGGAGAAACTCAGAATTATTCTGGATTCCCAGATGATTTTGAACTTACAGACATAAGTTCTGCAACTGATGTTTATGATTTTGGAAGCGCCACTTCTGAAACAGGTTTAAACTCTATTTTTGGAAGACTAAATTACAACTACAAAAACCGTTATTTAGCTACATTTACTGCAAGAAGTGATACATCTGCTAAATTTGGCCCCAATAACAGAAGAGGTTTCTTTCCTTCAGTAGGACTTGGATGGAATATACACAATGAATCTTTTTTCAATAACGAAAATTTTGTTAATCGGTTAAAACTAAGGGCGAGTTTAGGACGAACAGGTAATGATAATATACAAGCCTTTTCGTACCAAGCGTTCTATACCACTTTAGGCGTTGGTACATTTTATGACGGTATAAATGGTATTTCTGTTCAAAACTTACCAAATCCTGACATACAATGGGAATCAACAGATCAATTAGATTTAGGTTTAGAATTTGGGCTGTTTAATGGACGTATAAATGGTGAGGCTGTTTATTTTGAAAAGAACACAAGTGACCTTATTTTGCTAACACCTGTTCCGCATGAAACTGGATTTCAAGACTTCTTTGGTAACATTGCTGATGTATCCAACAAAGGTTGGGAATTTACAATAGGTGCAGATGTTATTAAAACAAAAAACTTTACATGGAATTCTAATTTTAATATTTCTTTTATTAAAAATAATGTTGATGCTTTAAAAGGCGGAACAAACGAAAACAATCCTTTTTTACCAGCACTTAATGGTATTCAAGAAGGTGAACCCATTGGTTATATACTGGGCTATGACGTAGTAGGTATAGCCCAAACAGCAGATGAAATAGAAGCTTTAAATACAGCTGCCCCAAGTGGTAATTATTTTAGTGGTTTAATAACGTCTGGAGATTATATTTTTAGAGATATTGATGGTGATGGAGAAATTACAGATAATGATCGCAAGAATTTAGGAGATATTAATCCAGATTATTTTGGTGGTTGGAATAATACTATAGCCTACAAAAACTTTGATTTATCATTTAATTTTCAATTTGTACAAGGTAATAGTAGAAATTGGGCTATTCCAGGCAGATTTGCTACTAGAAGGATAGATCTAAGTTTTAATCAACCAATTCAAGTATTGGATACATGGAATGAAAACAACACCTCTGCAACTTATGCAAGGTTAGGCTCTAATACGCATAGACCATCAGGAGGAGCTACTTCAAAAGATGTACAAGATGGTTCTTATACAAGACTAAGGTATCTTGGATTAGGCTATAATCTACCACTAAATGTGATAAATAATATGGGCTTTAATGAAGCTAGATTAACATTAAGTGGTAATAATTTGTTTACTATAACTAATTATCCTGGCCAAGATCCTGAGAATGTCACTGTATTTCCTGGAGGCTCTTCAATTGCCAGAAGAAGTGATGCAGGTTTTGCTTATCCGCAGGCAAGAACATTCACTTTTGGAGTTCAATTAAGTTTCTAATCATTAAAAATGAATCAAATGAAAACAATTAACAAAATATATACCCTAGTATTAATTTTAATAATTACATGTTTTAATTCATGTCAATTAACAGAAGAAATAGATGATTTTGAGCGCCCTTTTTCTTTAGGAGCTACAGAAATAACTAATGAATCTACTGCAGAACTTGCATTAACTGGTGTTTACGCTGGTTTTGGAACTTTTATAGGCGCAGGAAACCCACAAATTTACATTATACCCTCATTATTAAGTGGTGTTGCACAACCTGGTTTTGGTAGAGATGCAGAAAGTGAAGCGATCTCGATTAATGTACCACTTGCAACAGGTACTCTTCATACAAGAGGTGGTTACACAAGATTGTATAGTATTATTAATAATGCCAATTGGCTACTTAAAGGTATTGTAGATATACCTGAAACTACATTTTCTAGCCCTGATAGGAAAAATGAAATCATCGCAGAGGCTAAAGGAATGCGAGCTACAGCACACTTTTATGTATTACGCCTTTGGGGACAGTTTTATGATTTAAATTCTAATTTTGGAATAGTCGTAAAAACCGCTCCAGCAGTATCAAACGAAGCATTTCCTAGAAATAACGTAGCAGATAGTTATGCTATTATTATGGCAGATTTAGATGATGCCATTACCAATGCACCAGATTTAAGAGCTAAATATTTTATCAATAAATCTTATGCAAAAGCTTTAAAAGCGAAAGTGTTATTATATCAAGGCAATTATTCTCAAGCAGCCGTATTGGCAAAAGAGGTGCTTGATACTTCTGGCGGTAATTTTCAATTGGCACCAACAGTTACTGAGATTTTTGATAATACCAATGATGCTCTTTTTAATTCGAGCGAACTTCTTTTTGGTTCAAGAGGCATTACAAATGAAGAAGATTTAAGGTTAGGTAATTTTTGGGGTGGAGATTATGCAGAACTTACTGACAACTATCGTAATATTTTTACAGGAAGCGTTGTAATTGGTGGTCAAACTATTAATTATGATGATAATAATCGATTTTTTGAAGACCTTTCTGGAGGTGCTGGTAAATTTGCTGAATTTTTCCCTTTTGCTGGAGAGACTTTTGAAATGCTATACCACATGCGTATGGCAGAACTGTACTTAATTTATGCTGAGGCTGATGCTAGAGCAAATAATGCGGTTACCACAGATGCATTAGATGCTTTAAATGCTGTAAGAACAAGAGCTGGAGCTACTACAACTGGTGCTGATGGTTTTGAAACATACCCAGCAAGTATTACACTACCTCAGTTTTTAGAAGCTGTAAGGGTAGAAAAATGGGTTGAGTTAGGCACAGAAATGGGAGAAGAATGGTTTGATTTAATTCGTTATGATTCAGCTGATAGCTTTGGATCTGGTTTTCAAGTATCAGACGTTAAATCATCTGCGACTAATCCTGATAAATTTATTTTACCTATTCCGTCAGAATCTATTCAGTCTGGAGGTAATGCTGTAGAACAAAATCCTGGTTATTAATACTTAAATATTCCTAACCTCATAAACGCATGAGGTTAGGAATATCCCTTAATAAATTCTTTTAAAATGATGAAAAATACGATATATATACTGTCATTAGTAATAATTACAATAAGTTTAGTGTCTTGTAAAAAAGAAAAAAAAACGAATAAATTCGATGGCTATACTATCAATGGTATTGTTAAGGGCGTTGATAACGTTTTTATTAAACTAGTTGAAACGGGTTCTATAGATGAGGTGAAAAAGAAAGTTATAGATAGCACAAAAATTGTTAATGGTCAGTTTTCCTTTAAGGGGAAAGTAGCCTATGTAGACATGATAAGTTTGGTTATAGATTCAAAATATCAAGGCCGGTTTATGTTGGAAAATAGTCCTATCGCTATAAAAATAGATATAACAGCGCTTGAAGGTAGAAACACTTACTTTACACCAAAAGTATCAGGATCCAAAAGTCATGATTTATTTGCTGCTACTGAAAAAAAAGGGAAAACAATTATGGAAGAGGAAAAATACAAACCTCTTGAAGAAATCAGGGAACTTTATGCCAAAGCTCAGAAATCAGACAATAAGGACGATTTAATAAAGGCTCAAGACAAGCAAAAAGAACTCACTTCATTGAATCAAGACAGAATGGATAGATATCAAAAAAATAAATTCGATTTTGTTAGAAACAATCCTGATTCTCCAGTTACCCCATATGTTTTAGGATTTCAATATAGTGAAGGTAGAATGACAAAAACAGAACTAAAAGAGTTTTACAATCTATTTAAAGGAGATGCAAAAAAAACTGATTTTTATAAGAATCACATAACCAAAGTCTATAAAGACAATTTTGAAAACTTAGGGGTAGGCAATACCGCTCCAGATTTTACGCTAAATACGGTTGACGGAAAGCCATTTACCCTATCTCATTTAGATAGCAAATATACATTGGTAGATTTTTGGGCTAGTTGGTGCGTACCGTGCAGAGAGTCTTTCCCTCATTTAAAAGAATTAAGAACCAAATACCAAGCTAATGGCTTTAAGATAGTAGGTATTGGTACTGCAGATTTAGAAAATAAATGGCGTAAAGCTATTGAAAAAGATCAAACACCTTGGATACATGTGTTTGATGCAAGCGAGAAACGTGCGTATGGTTCAGTTGCAAAAAAATATGGTGTACCACATTTACCAACCACTTTCTTAATTGATGAAAACCAAACTATTTTATTAAGAAACCCAACTAAAGAAGAGATAGACACTAAGCTTAAAGAAGTATTTGGCTTCTAAAAATTAACAATTTATGAGACATTTAATAAAATATACTATAGTTCTTTTCCTAATTGCTGCTTTTTTTAATTCATGTAAAAATGAAGCAAAAAAAATACATCCCAACCAGTTTGCATTAAGTGGAGAAATTAAAGGACTTAAAGGTGATTTATTTTTTAGACATCCTGATAAAGAATATACAAGAGAAACTCTTCCAGATACAATTAAGGTTATAAATGGTAAATTCCATTTTTCAGATACGATTTCAAAACTTACACTTATTACATCTTTTCCAAATTATAAAGGTTCTGACAATAAACTTTTTAAGATTCCAGCTGATAGTCTAGGTTATTTTCCGGTTAAATGTACAGGTTTAATGTTTTACGCCTTTCCTGGAGCAGATATTAAGATTTCTGGTGAAGCTACAGACTTTATGAACGCTTACCCAAGTGGAGATAGTTTTAATGATGCTTTGACAGCAGTCAATAAACTAACGTTTCCAAACTATAATGAAATGGGAAACATTGCTGTAGCTAATACACATGAAAAGGATTCATTAGTAATAAATAAAAATGAAGAAGAAGCAGAGCGTATTTTTAAACAGAACACAGATGAACTAGTTACCCATATTAAAAATAACCCAAAATCATTGGGTGCCACATGGTATTTAAATGATTTGCTACGAAGAAGACATATTGATGAAACAGAAGCTGAAGCCTTGTTTAATGGGTTGTCAACAGATTTATCAGAATATGAAGATTATAAAAATATAGCCACTAGAATAGCGGGTATTAAGAATACCAAAGATGGGTTTCCTGTTCCTTCAATTAAAACAACAGCTACATTAGATGGTAGTGAATTTAATATTAATTCACTAAGAGGAAAGTATGTTTTAATTGATTTTTGGGGGGTTTGGTGCGGGCCTTGTGTAAAAGAAATGCCAGAATTAAAAGTTTTTCAAGAAAAGTATAAAGATAAACTGGTTGTATTAGGCATTAATTCTGGAGATACAAAAGAAAAAGTCCAGAAATTTATTGATAAGCATAACTATAATTGGCAACAGATACTAAGCCAGAGAAAAAACACTTCTGATAATTTTGTAAGTCGATTTAATATTTCTGGCTTTCCAACAAAATTTATTATTGATCCAAGAGGTAATATTGTAAAACGATTTGTTGGTGACGGTGTAGAAGCTTTTGAATTATTGGAAAAATTATTAGATAAATAATACACCCAATAGATCTAATATAGTCCATATTTCTGTTTATTATCGGCACCTATAAACAATAGTTTTAATAAACCAAAGAGTTACAAGTACCCTATTCTTTAATCCTTGAAATCGTATATTTCATACTAAATCGAAGCATATAACAAGCGTAAAGGCAAAAACAAATAAAGCCTGTTTGGTCTTTTTCTAATTTATAACACGCTTTTAGTCAGGGCAAACGCATCATAAATTGAGTGTTTTTAGTAGATAATCGTTACTCATAGCTGCTTTAAACCTTCTACTTTTAACACCAACCTTGTTTTTATCATCTTTTTTCAAGATGTTTAAGGCTATTTTAAGAAGTATAGAAAAATTTTGAGTTGAGTTTCCAGCTCTTTTTCTAGAAGCATCCTCAGAGAAAGCTACATCTAACATCCAATGTAACTTGTTTTCTATAGCCCAATGTGAGCGAATAGCATTTTGGAAATCCTCAGCATTAGCTTTTAAACTCGATATATAATAACGTGTTGCAGTTTCTGTTAGTTTATCGGAGTTTTTAAATTCTCGTGTACTTTCTATTTTAATAATCGTGTTAAGTTTATCCCAATTGTTTTCTTGTGGTATAAATTTAAAGTCGTTTAAAATACTACATTTGCGTGTTTCTATTCTTCCGTGGTCTAGGCCTTCGCTTATAGCTGTATTTATAGTTTTTCCAAACCTAAATTCGTCTTCAATAGCTTCTAATAATTGAGATTGATTGCCTTTTACAGCTAGGATATAGTCAGCATCCTTGTCTATAATAGCAGTGGCTATTTCTGTTTGACATCCCATAGCATCGATAGTTACAATGGTGTCTTTTATTGATAATAATTCTAATAACTTTGGAATAGCAGTTATTTCATTAGATTTTTCATATGTTTTCACCTGCCCTAAAACCAAATTATTAACACTTGCAAAAGCACTGACCATGTGTATGGGGGGTTTATTTCCTTTAGATTTTGCACCTCTAATGGTTTTTCCATCTATGGCTATAACTTCTTTTGGGACTAATTCTGAAATAGACTTTACCCATTCTATGAAACAAGCTTCAAATTGTGTGCTATCTATGGCTGAGAATACACGGTTAAAGGTGTCATGTGATGGTATGCCATCAGGTAAATCAAGGAAAGTGCGTAAAAAACCTTCTTTTTCTTGAGCATAGAGTTCCATTTCATTCCAAGAATCTGCTCCACAAATCACAGATATTATACCGATAAGAAGGATGTCGTTTAACTTGTGAAGTTTTGTTAAATCACGTCGAGGATCGTCTATTTGATTAAATATAGACACTAATTTATTTGCTGCTTTCAAAATATATAAAATATTGATTATCAATATAATATATGAAATTTAGTAATCAAAAACAACAGATTTAGATAGTGTTTTAGTGAAAATTTAATGCTTTTTTAGATGCGTTTGCCCTGCGCTTTTAGTGCGAGATTCAAGAGTGTACTTGGAATTTACGTAACTTACTCTTGTAAAATTTGAAAGACTTCTTAATTTAATCTATTACAATTATTAGTTGTCGTATTTTTCTTTAAATATCTTTAATTTATTTATATATAGTAAGTTCTTCCAACTAAAAGAATACACGCTTACATCAATACAATATGTAGTAATCCCTTTAAATATAGCACTTACCCCCTATCGAAGTGTACTAAAGGTGTACGCTTTTTGTTTCTTTTAGTTATTAATAAGATACAAACAGCTAATAAAAGCAAAATTGTTACTTGATTTATAAGGATGTTAATATTTAATTTTTAGTTGTCTTTTTTTATATTTAACGAATATCGAGAACCTTTCAACTCTCCTGTTTTAATTAATATTTGTTTATCAGTTAAATCTTTTAAATCTCTAGTAGCGGTAGAAGCAGATGTCTTCGCAATTTTTGTGTATTTTTCAGCACTTAATCCGCCAATAAACCCTGCGTGCCCTACTTCAAAAAGACGAAGGGTTACTTTCTTTTGACGCTCATTTAATTGATTAGAATAACGGTCAAAAAATTTAGTTTTTTCTACAATAAAATCAATGCGCTTTAAAGTATCTTGTTGTGCTTCTAAAATAGTTTCACCAAAATAGAGAAGCCAATCTGTTATATCAAGAGTTGTATTGTTCGATTCTAATGAATTATAGTATGCTTTCTTATTAGCTTCTATGGTATGAGACAACGAAATTAAGGTAGGCTGACCTGTACTTAATGCTATAGATTTTTCTGCAAGAGCTCTTCCAACCCGTCCATTTCCATCTTCAAAAGGATGAATACAAACAAAATACAAATGCGTTATACCTGCTTTAGCAAGTGGCAACATGCTTGTATTATCTGTATGATGTATTTTATTAAACCAAGAAATAAATAACTCCATTTCAGTTTGCATTTTATCTGAAGGTGGCGCTTCAAAATGAATCGTTGGCTTATCTAACCTTCCCGATACGACTTGCATTGGAGATTTATGGGTTCTGTATCTACCTATGTCAGTTAAATCTCGTCTGCCATTGGTAATCATTTTATGCCATTCAAAAAGGTGTTTGTGTGTTAAAGCTTTATCATGATTCTGATATAAATCAACCATCATTTCAGATATCCCAAATTCTGCAGGAGCAACTTTTCTATTTTCAACGGTTAAGCCAAGATTTTTCTTAATAGAAGACTGTACACTTTCTCTATTTAAAACTTCTCCTTCAATCTTAGAGGTTTTAATAGCTTCATTACTTAAAATCTCTACTAATAAATCATCTTTAGAAACGCCTTTAATATGTTTTATAGCTCCAAATACAGTGCCTGTATTTTGAGAAAATTGAAGTTCTAATTTTTCTAAAACTTCTTTATCATAAGAAAAATGAGGCCATTTTTTAAGTAACCAATTCCATGTTTTATACGCCATGAGCTATATAATTGTTTTTTATAGCTCAAATTTAATCATATTTTGAGCTATAAAATAAATATTTATCGCTCATTTTTTGTTTATAACCATAATCAACCTGTTTCTTGATAATTTTATTATGGTTTCTATTTGGTAAAACTATCTTCGTTTTCATCATCAATTCTCATGAGTTTTAAATAATGTGACTAACTTAAATTGAATTGCGCAGACAGTGTCTGCTGTTTTCCTTTAACAGATATCGCAGGCACTGTCTGCGATTTTGAATAAACGAAATAAAACTGGCGCATTTACTCAAGGTTTCTAACGGAGAACCCTTTTCCAAACTCTTTAATTAATTTTACATAAAGCTCTTAAATAATACCTTTTCCATATTCTGCTCTATCTTCACCATGCTGTTCTTCCTCTATAATCATCTTACCTATTTCATAATAAGTAACAACCATTGTATGATTAACAGTGATAATACTTCTTAGCGTACGTTTGGGCTTGAGACCTCTATGTAGTACTATTTTAGAAATGTCCACCCATTTTAATCTCATTTTTATATAATACTTCTGCTTCTCTCATTAGTTATTATTAGTTTTTTATATTTGAAAAGTCAACTCCATACCGAGGGTAACTGCAATCTTACTTAACGTTTGTGCTGTTGGGTTTCCTTTACCACTTTCAAATTGTTTAAGCGTACGCAAACCAACTCCAGACAAATCTGATAAAGCTTCTTGGGTTACTGGGTTACTTGTAGCATCTCTCTGCATTCTTTAATGGCTTTTATTAAATTTTTAAAGTGCATTATATGGCTCTTTTAAGCTGAAATATAAATTAATATTAGAATAAACACCACAAAAGTGCTTTTTAAAGCACTTTTGTGTGTCTTAATGAGAATTTTTCGCGGTTGAATGAGATAAGCTTGGTTTGCGATAATCAAACTAAATAGTTGTTTATTACCAAAAACTTAAAAACCAATTTATTTACGCTTTAAAAGTGCCTCAAAAAAGATTCAGGATTATTTAAAAACGTTTTTGTAATGGAGTAATGATCAGTGTCCTCTAATGCCGTTTGTTTCATTTCTGTTTCCGTTATCTCATAAATAGAAGCATTAGGATAAGCCATTAACATTGGAGAATGTGTAGCTATTATAAACTGAGACCTATTATTCTCTAAATGACTTTGTAAAAAATAAATGAATGCCAGTTGTTTTGCTGGAGATAAGGAAGCCTCTGGTTCATCTAGTAAATAAATACCTGGAGTAGTTACCATTTCATGCATAATATGCATATAAGCCTCTCCATGCGAGAAAGCATCTAACTCTTGTCCATAATTCATTCGAACTCTTCGCAATTGATAATTAGCATTATCTTTCATTTCTTGAATAATGCTTTCAGGAACTTCATCCTGCAAGCTTAACATTTGATTATGCAAATCGACATCTGCTCTATGTGTACTATTTAGATAATCTCCAAAGTCTTCTGCTCTAAAGAAAAAACCTACAGAACGTTCTATAGACCATTTCAATTCTAAATGCTGCATTAGATCCTTTGCAGCTTTAAAACACTTTTTCTCGTAAGTATTTCCATCTAAATGAGGGAGCTGCAATCGGTATGCAAGAGTTTCTAATAATGTTGATTTCCCTGTCCCATTTTCCCCAATTAAAAATGTTATTGGATTAGATAGATCTATATGACTTGCATGTTTTACAGCAGGAATATCGAAAGGATATGGATGAGTTCTTTCTGTATTAATGTTAATTGATGAAATGTATGGCACTTGTTTATTTTTAGGATGTTAAACTAAATATTCTAACGTTAATTAAAACCAAGTTAGCGAAATGAAACAAGCAAAGATTTGAGATAAGGCACTTTTTCGTGCCTTATTGAGAATTTTGCGCAGTTGAATGAGATAAGCTTGGTTCATCAAATAACTTAATAAAACTTCTTTTAAAATTAATAAAATATTTACTAGCCCAACAATCCAGATAGTGATCCGAAGTATAAAAACATTTGGTAACATAGGATTATAAAGATGCAAAGAATAAAGAGAATAGTTTTTTTGTTTGACTTTTATATTTAATCAAAGCATATACAATACTTCCAATAAGTTGAACAGTGGTAATATTAATAATCATTTTTGATATTGAAAGATATGCAGGATTATCAGTCGAGATACCTACAAATAAAAAACAGAAAATATAATAACTAAAGCTAATGATACTAATATGTTGTATGTCCAAAAATTTTTCATGCTAATAAAAAGGAGGCTAAGTCGATATCCTTGAATTTATCGTCTGGGAACTTTAACTTTCGATTGAAGTACTAGTCAATTCTATCTAAAACTCTTTTAGGAATCTTCTTTTTATCTCCCGTTAGTTTAACATAAGTCTGGTATGCCTTTTTTGATTTGGCTTTTAATCCCAATTTCCAGAAGGCATCACCTAAATTAATATAAGCTGGAATTCTATTTGGGAATTTTTTAATTATTGTTTCAAGTAATACTATTGCTTCCTCATTTAAATTTTCTTGTTCTAAGTAATAGGCGATATCATTAAATTGAGAAAGGCTGTTTTTATCTAAAGAGATGTTCTCAGTAATACAATTCAAAACTGTTATATCACAAATTAGAGATAAATCTTTTTTTGAACTCTTATTAGCCTTTGTAATATCATGAAAAGCATTTATAGTAGGTTCTTTTTCTTCTTGAAAACCATTAAATGAATAAATTGAAAGTAGATCGCCTTCCAAATTTTCGTTACCATCATAAATAGAAATATCCTCGTTGTCTACTATGGCTCCATAAATTTCGAATCCTTGTCTTGTGGTTTCGATTCTATATATTTTTGACCAGACTGGTTTTTTTGTTTTATCATCTAATTCAAAAACGTGATGCGTTGTTGAATAGTTATTACCTAATTGTTCTATATATTTTAAAGCGAAGGAGTTTTTATAACATTCAATTTTTGCGCTAGAAACTTCAGTATTTATAAAATCTAAGTCTTTAAGATTAATTTTTAATTCCTCTTTAAACGAATTAGAGTTGCTATTTATATTAAACAATAATTCAAATGAGTTATTGGTTTTCAATACTAATTCTATTTCATCTTTGAAAACACAATCTGGAACTGTTTGCGGTAATTCAACTTCTAAAGTTTCATTATCCTCTCTAATAAAATGCTTTTGATCTTTATATTTATTACTTTGATTCTTACATGATAAAGCAAAGCCTAATATGACAAATAAAGTATATATTATTTTATTCATTTTAAAGACCTAATTGAGCTTTATAGCCCTCCTTGATATAGGGCTTTAGCTCTTCAAAAGTAAAAAACACATCGAATAAAGATTCTTGATCTCCAAAAGATCTAAAATCTTCATTTAATCCATTAGAAAACTCTATTCCACTTATTCCCTGCTCATTTTTTGTTATATACCATATAGCTGGAATTTTGATGATTTCGAATTCATTAAGATATTTTATATTTAATCTTTTTTGAATTTGCTTAATAAGCATGTTATTAAAAAAATCTTTATCCGCTATTAATTTTGAATTATCAATATCAAAATTATATACATATGAATTGTTAGTTAAATAAGCTGTGTATGTTTCAATATCTAATTGGATGCTAATAATATGCTTATTAATAAAATGAATTTTATAATCACTGTTATTAAATGAATAACATTTGTTTAAACAACATTTAGCATTTACATAATCCGTAAAAATTTTAATAGATTTCTTTAAACTTGTTGAATCGATTAAGCTTTCCCCGTCAGTAAAAATAAAATCTTCAACTTCCTTTTTAATAATGTTATTAAGAATTAGAGATGATTTTTTTGATTTAAAAGAAAAAAATGGAAGGTTGTAATTACTCCTAATTTCCCCATCACAGACAATTGAATCTTTTATGGAATTAACTATCGTTTCTGTCCCATTATAACTGATCTGGCTTTTACATGAACTAGTTATAAATACTAATATCAAGCAAAGAACAAAATTATTTACTTTCTTCATTTTTTTTCTTACGTTTCTTTTTAGATTTTTTTCCGTCTTCAGTATTTGTTCTTATAATTTCAAGTTTAAAATCTGCAGTAATTTTAAATGGAATCATATTAATACCTATTGGCTCAATTGAAAAGGACTCTTGTTTTCTCAGCTTTTTGAATAGGGCTTCAGCCTCGGGGTCTTTTAAATTGACATTGATTTTTTTTCCGTTTGATTTTTTTTCAATTAATATATTGTCTTTTGATATCTCTGCTAAAATATTTTCAACTTCCCGTTTTTCCTCTTTTGTACCATTTTTATGAGTTTCTTCATAATGTTTGTATACTTTAAAGCCTTTTTCTTCTTTTGCTTTAAGTGTATAATCCCTTCTTTCTTCTAGTCCATTTGTACCACCATTAATTCTTTTAGATACATTCTCTATACTATCTTTATCTGAATACGTATAAACTTTGCCATTACCAATCATCCAATACCAAAGTGCTGATTGCACAGCATAAATTGGATTTTTTTTATCTTCTAACTTTTTAGAATTTATAGATTTAGTGAAATCTAGATCACCAGAAGTATCATCAGGAAAAGGATGTTTTTTTCTGTAATTTGAAAAAATATTGTAATTAGTCTTTCCTGTTAATTGTATTATACCTCTGCCTAAAAAATTATACCCATCATCTCCTCCGCTATGACCTAAATCAGTCCTATTGGAATATTTTCTATTTGCTACTTCTTTTTCGTTATGAGAATGCGATAGGACTTGAATATATATTGTTTTTTCAGTATTTAAATATATCTTTTCTTGATAAGCTTTTTTAATAGTTGATCCATAAATATACGCAGGGTTTAGCTTGCTGAAAGCAGAATACTTATCCTTTTTCTCCTTGTCTTTTTTCTTATCTGCCTCTTTTCTTGAATCAACGATTTTGAATTTGTCTTTGTATGTTTCAATATTAGCATCAGTAAGTTTTATATGCTCAGTTTCTTTATAGTAAGATTTAAGACTTTTAGGACTGTAAGCCATATACTCTTTAAGAGTTTTAAGCTTATTACTTTCAACTAAACATTGAGAAATAAAATGAGCCTTACGCAAACAAGTATCTAGTTTAAAATCATTATCATATTTATTAAGAAATTTAATAATACTTTTTGCTAAATCCTCATTTACATCTGGCTCAATATGTTTTATCTGCTCAAGAGTAATTTCCTCTTTACAGTATTTACATAGTTCTACATCTTTAATAGTTAAAGGTGTTTCTTTGTAAGGCAATAATTCTCCTTTGTAGTATACCTTTGGTATGTATGTTCTGGATTTAATTTTATTTTCTTCTGCCATATCTATTGATGTAAAATAGCTTCTCCTTTATCATTAATAATACCCTTTAGTTTTATGTTATTTGTCGGGTCATCATCTGCATCCTCAAGAACTATATTTATTTCCTCTCCTTCTTCAATGTTTTTAAGCTTAATGTATAATACTGAATATTTATTTATCTCGGCTTCTTCAATTCTAGTTTGCTCATCTTCATCAAGCCAATATTGATCTAATATTTTCGGTTCTAATACTTCTTCTTCATTACGCGTTATCGATGTGGCCTCCACATTAGCAGTTAAATCAGTACGCTTCCAGTTTTTTTCAAAAATAAGTTGACCATTTTGCAGCATGTAACCTGGGGAGACAGTAAAGTACTCTTTTAAAGGTTGGTTATCTTCAGAGAAATATTCATTAGTAAAGCTTAAACATATTGCGTCTCCCAATATGATGGTTCTACTCTTCCCATTATTGTGGTTTGGAGAGATAACTAGTTTGACCTCTTTCATTTCCGTAGGATTCACACTCCAGAGTAAAATGTCCGTTCTATTAACTGACTCTATTGTAAAATTAAATAAGCCGCCAGTATACTTAGTGCTAGGTCGTCCATTAACATCTGCTGCTTTTTGAAAATCGAAATCGAATTTCAAAACATTATATTCAATTTCATCTATATATAGCTTAGCGTGTATGCTCATTCTACTCTCAAATATATTAATAGCTAGTTCTTACAATTGCAAATTTAGTATATAATAATTTAAGCTAGTATAAATTGAATAAACCAAGTTAGCGAAATGAAACAAGCAAAGATTTGAGATAAGGCACTTTTTTGTGCCTTAGTGAGAATTTTGCGCAGTTGAATTTAAGCTAATTTTCATTTAAAAGGTGTATTTCAGTACACCTTTACGTCAATATATTCATAAAGGTGTACTTAAGAGACAATAAAAGTACAAAAATAAGTCAAACAAAGGAAAGCAAATCTTATGCAAATATTGATTAATTACTTCTATATCAACAAAAAGAAGACATCATCCAATTAAAGGAAAACACGATTACTTCCCAATACAGAAAGTGAGTCAATTAAAATTATTATTATGTGGTAACAATAATTTCAATTTAAAAAAAGTAAAGATACAAGTAGAAACAAATCATATTATATTTAAACCTAATAAAACACTTGTAATAAGAGTTTTAGTTTCAAAATTTCTAAATCTAGTCAATACATCTTAAAACACTAATATTATAGATATCAAATAGCGTTGAACTTTTAAAATATTGACATAAATGCTACCATCATTATTCCAAATACCTAATTTAGGTATCTCATAACCTCAAATCTATAAAGTTCATCTTCCTCATTGATAAAGGACTTGAAATTATCATTAGCTACGAGGTTATTATAATCATCAAAAGATAAATTAGTTAATTGCCCATCATTTGACAAGCGATTTATTAAACTAATACTTAATCCAAATTTAGTTAGGTCTATTTTTGATTCATCGGTAGTTCCGTATATATAGAGATTATAATCTTCCTTGGTAATTAGGTCAAAATCATATAACATTATTATAAATTTATTTAGTTTAAAGCTCACAAAATTCTCCTCCATTTTTAATTTGATTATTGCTAAATTAATTAACTTACTTTCATTTTGCCCCGATAAATCAACGTAAATTTTATTCTTCCCTCCTTCTTTCAATGCAACTTCTCCATAGGATTTACCAAAATAGAATTTTGGCTGGTCACTTAATGCAATCTTTTTAAAATATTTTACCTGTGCTATGATATTCTGCTTTAAAGATCTTTTTCTTCCAATAAGAATAAAATTTTCGTAATAATTTCTAGCTGCTATATTAGCAAGTCTATTAATTTCAAAATCTTTAATTATATCAAAATTCAATATAAAAAAAATATGAATTTTTTCTAACATTGTATATGAATCCCAATCTGTTGTTTCTTTTAATGACTTTTGAATTCTTTGAAATTGAACTCTCCTATTTATTTTTTTTACTAATTCATCCATGTCATCATAATGGAAATACTCCACTATTCCAGATTCTATCAAATATTTCCGTATTTGATTCTCTTTATTATCTGAAGCTTCAGATAGAAATTTCTCATTTTCTTGAATTGCTTGAATATTCTTAACGTATGATTCCTTATTAGTTTTTCCTTTGGATTGTTTATCAATGTCAAATTCCTTTAGTATTGGGTTTTTAACAGTATCGCTAAAAGTTCGATTCTTTAGTAATCTAATTTTATTAGTCATGCTACTTCCCTTCCTATGATGAAAAACATTGTTCATAAAGTGCACATCAGGTGTTAATTTTCTCAAGTTGTTTTCTTTTTGAGAAAAAATATCATTTAGTCTATTTACTCTTCCAATTAGATTCACAAGTTCCTTTCCGTTCAAATTCCTTGTATTCAAAATAAAAAGACACTCTATTGGTAGGTTCATTCCTTCTAGAATGACCGTGTTAGCAATAACATACTTTAAACTTTTTTCTGTTTTGTATTTATATTCTAAAAATTCTTTTACTAAATCGGGTAATTGTCCATGTAAATAGACAACTCCATATTTTAGGTATTCAATTGCATAAAATTTACTATGCACTTCTTTTTCTAAAATATTTCTAATATTAGCTATTGCAGTATTTTCTGTAATTTCATTCAAACTATTACTCAATTGCTTCGCAAATGCTTCAATTTTTATAGGTCTATAATTATATACGAAATTTTTATCCTTTGAAGAATTGATAATATATTTCATAAAGCTTCCTTGCTTGCCTAACGAATAAAATTGATTAACATATCTATTGTATTTAAAAAGCTCGCTATCGAGTCTGTATTCATATAATTCAGGTTCTTTAACAGTATGGTTGATCACATGAGTGGTAATATCTTGTTTATCACTTACTTTTAAGTTTTCAATATTATCAACTAAAGGAGATAGATATATTACATTATGACTGGTGTTTTCTTGACTATTTTTGTAAAGTAATCTTGAAAGAAGAATACTCCTATTATCTCCATTCAATACATTGTGAGCTTCATCTATAAAAAGTACATCGTAGCTCAATCTTTTCCTGCTCATTAGTCGAAGAGCTCTCTCTTGAGTAAAAACAGCAATGAAACTTTTTTCATCAGAATACATCTCATCATGCATGATTACTTTCATACCAAGTTTAGCTCCTCTTATCAATGTGTATGTCTGCATCAATAAAGACTTTGTTGGTACAATTATGGCAATTTTTAATTCTTTACTCTTAAAGCCTTCAATAGTTCTAATAATAATAGAGCTTTTCCCAAAAGAAGTTGGTGCTAGGTAGCTTTTTTCATTAGAATCATCTTTAAGAAAAGATCTACTTATAAGATATTGTTCTTGTGTCTCTGTATAGTTTTGAACATTTTTGAATTTTATTAATCCACTTGTAATTATTAAATCGTCAATGTTTTTCGATTCGAGTAAGCCATGTCTCAATATTGATTCAGTAATAGGGTAATAGCCTAAGTTAATTGATAAATCGTAAAGTGGTTTAAAATCTTTCCTTAGTAATGAATATTTAAGAATTAGATAGTATGCAAAGTCTGCATAACTTCGAAGTCGTTTGTCTTTCTGAAACTCATCCAACAATAATATTGAGACTCCTAAAATATACTCTTCTTCTCTTTTAGTAAGCTCTACGTTTGTTGTTAGTTTTTCTAGAACCGATTTAAACTCAGGTATTTTACCAATTTCGGTTAAATTTACTTCCTCTTTTGGCAACATACCTATTTAATTAGACAATTAATTATTTCTTCAATTGACTTTTTATCTATACAAATAGCATTGATTTTATTTGCTTGAAGATTATTCGCAACATCAGTAATAGTTGTAACTTCGTCGCCATTACGATTTATACTATCACTATGGAATATTGTGGAAGCAGGTATTATATTTAGTTCCTTTATTTTAGGATATTCATTGTTCCCATACATAATTGTCAAGTTCTTGATGTTTTCAATCAAATCTTGCTTACTACCAACAACTCTTGCATGATTAAGTGCATTTTTCCAAGGATTATTTGTAGTACTACCAGCCAACATTTCAGTTAAACCAGCATAGGCTTCCTTTAGTTTCTTTTTGTGAGACATTGCTTTAGTAGCAATGGAACCTGATTTACTTTCCATTATCCATTCCTCAGTTAGCAAGGAGTAATATCCATCAAATCCTTTTTTTATAGAACCTTCCTCCAAGTTTCTATATAAACATTCTTGCCGATATCCTATTGTTTTTAAATAAAGGTGAATGGTAAATTCGGCAACAGCTCCCATTGTGGTATTCTCATCTTTATTTTTAAAAAATTTACTGAGATCTTTTTTAACAAAATCTAATGTAAAATCGTTATCATTCTCACATATAGAAACAATTTGTTCGTCAACTAATTGTTTAAATTGGTCTGTTACATCTTCTATAGTAATTAAATGAATAAAATTACCATTTTCTATCTCAATTACTTCAACATCAAAAAACTTATTAGCGTTCATTATAAATCTAGATTATCGTTTTAATAATGTCAAATATTCTAAAAATAATATAGTGGCTTCATTGATTTTTGCCTTACCGAATTGGCTTAGATTCTTACTGGCTTTTGTTAATAATCCTTTAAAATCATTTACAAGTAGTTTATCATTACCTATAATTGATGGGTAACTTCCCTTTCTTTTCATTATTTCGCTATGACAGTTCATTATTTCATCAATCCACTCTTCTTTTTTATTAATCTTTTTATTGTCTTTAATCATTTGTTTGAACAACTGATCAATTTCTATTTCTTTACTTCTCTTTTTGTTTTTAGTATTTGTTAGTTCTAGTTGAATAGTACTTCCTATTATAAGTTTATCTTCTGGAACAATTATTTCTTCTGTTGCCATATTTGCTCTCAGCAAGACAAAATAATCGTATAGCATATTCCTCGAATCTACATTAAAATCTAGGGGTTCAAAGAATAACTTAGACATGTTTGCGAATCCATATGCAGCACCCCACATTCCATAAGCAATTCTTAAGTTTGCAAACTCATTTTTATCCATATAATCTTGCAGTTTATCTATAGCAGAATATCTTGATAAAAAATAGGCTAACCCTTGTAAAGAATTTTTATTCGTATTACGTGGTTTAAAACCAACTCCTACGGTTCCCATGCTTTTATGTAAAAGCCTTAAATAAGCTAATTCATCAGTAATCTGTTCATTATGTTCTTTTTTTATTTTTTCAGCAACACTAACTATAATATTTTTTCTTAATTGAGCAATTTCATCTGAGGTTGATACGTCAGTCTTGCTTAAAAACTCATTAATTATAATGTTTAAATACTTATTATCAATACTACTAATTTCATTTAAGTAGAATTTTATTCTTGAATAATTTGGTGAAATATCAAAAGGGAATGTTTCAGTTTCAATATTTGATATTTCAAGCTGTACTATTTTACCTAACCTTTCCTTGATGATCATTTGAATTAAATCAAAGTCAATTGTCAATTGCTTATATCCATTTTGGGATGGATAGTTAATAAACCGCTTTAGATTTGCTAATAGTTTATCCGTTAATTCCTTAACAGAATAAAGGTCTCTTTCCTTACTCTTTACGTATTTCTTAACTATCGAATAAACACTTAGGTTTGAGTCCCCCCTATATTTAAGTGTTTTAAGATGCCTAAGAACATCTTCATTCATTCCAAATATTGCTTTTAAATCATTATCGAAGCTTGTTCTTTGATTAGAGTCAAGTTGAATACTGATTTTAGAGCCTAAAAATTTAAGGTTATCAAAAACTTCATGAATCTCTGTGTATGGTTTTCGATTTGATGTATTTCCCATATGAGATAACTCATTCATAACTCCAGAAAGCAGATTAATAAAACTATAAACATGATTTTTACTTTCAGTAAGTTCCGAAGGTCTTTCTTTTAGTTTTCCGCACATATAACCATATACGAATCCTTTTATTTTATTATATCTCTGGTCTTGTAAAAGAGACGCATGATTTATTTTCTTTGAATCTTTTATCTTTAAAAGATAAGATACGTCCCAATTAAACACAGGACAGTCTACTCCAAAAACCATCATCTTATTCGCATATAATGCGACATGTTTTGATTCAAGGCTTCTTCTAGTTGAGGCAATTAAACTCAATTTTTGTGATTCACTCGGAATTAAAATAGCGCATTCAATCCAGTCTATATAAACGGGTTCATTGGTTTGGAAGATTGTTTGCCCATTTACTTTATATTGCTTTTCAATTGTTAAATATGAGCAAGGTACACGTATAAATATATCATATTCTTCTCTGTCATTTTTATATTTTGAACCCAAGGGGACTGAACTATATGCCAATAGTGTATTGTCAAAAGGACTCAATATTGAAGATTCGTACCTTTTGTAACCATACCCTCTTTTTTTATAAAATGAAGGGGGTGATATACTTTCAGAAGAGAGCATATTATTAAGGTTTAGATTATTTATTGGTATGAAACAGAAGTTATCCATCAAATTATTTAAAAAGGTAAATTATCATCTTCTATTGTTAAATCAATTACTTCATAAAGGTTCAGCGGTATTTTACTTAGTAATTTGGAAACTGAGTTAGAATATACCACAAATAAATCTTGATATGTTCTAGTAAAAGCAACGTACAATGGATTTGTATTTCCGCCTGGTAATCTATCCATCGAACAACCGGGTATGAAAACAGCCTCAAATTGTAATCCCTTCGAGCTATGATAAGTCAAAAGTTTTGGGTTGTCGCTGTGAAAGTTCAAACTAAGCTTACTATTGTCCCTACCTAAACTATATTTAGCTTCTACCATAAATTTTTCATTTTTGAAATAGTCATCCGCAGATTTTACAAATTTATTATTTTGAAACAAAATACCAACATCTGTATAACCACGCTCTTCAATTGTATCTTTAATAAATTTCAATTGACTTTCCCAAGAGTTTGCTTTGACTAAAAATGGTTTATTTGGTCCTTCTTTGGTACATCTGCCTTCTAATACATCATCAGTAGAACAAATAAGTTCTGCTACTCTAGCTATTTTTTTAGGCAACCTATGATTTAATACAAGCTGCTCCATTGATAAAGATGTGTGATGCGCAATTTGTTCAATCGTCATTAGTCCTTCCTTTAAACCTAAATAGATTTGTTGGGCAGAATCACCAAAAAGAATAAATGCCTTTTTTGCTGCTTTTTGGAGCTCAGTTAATTCTTCTCTAGTAAAATCTTGAACTTCATCAACAATAATAAAATCTGCTTCTGGCTTATTCAATTTGTTTTGCCAATTATGAAGATGCACAACGTTACCTTCAGACAAGCCTATTTCTTTTACACCATCATTAATAAACTGCCTGAGAGCTTTTGTATAAACTATAACATAATAACTTCCTAGTCCTGAATCCACAATTTCTCGAGCCTTCCATAAGGCTAATACAGTTTTCCCAGATCCAGCACATCCTTTAACAATAAAAGAACTACTCATTTTCTTTTGAATAATTGGGATTTGATAATCATCCAATTCTGACTCATTTATGTACCAAGATTCTTTTGACATGCTTTTACATCTATTGTTTTAATAGTTTTCCTATATGTTTTTTTTGATTTTCGTTCAAAAAAGCATACAATCAATAGATACTTATACAGAATATAAAGTACTATTTTTTTTTAAATAGCTTGAATTGTATAGGGAGAGTTAAACTTAAGTCCTAATACGCAAAATAGTAGACTGTCTCAAATATATAATAAATATTTGTATTACAAAATGCGTAAACTATTTACATTTTGAGATATCTAAAATATTAATATAATTAGTATTCTTGTATATAATGTATTTGTTTTAGAATATTGAAAAAATTACTATTTTTTTATTTGAATATTTAATTTGTCCATTAGCTTGTTTCCTTCTGAATATGAAATAAAAGAGTTAGAATTATTGTTATAGAAGCTTACTAATTCATTGAAAACTTTATTATCCGTATTTTTTGACCAAAGTAATAACGGCAATAAATCATAACAATAAACTTGATATTCTTTTTTATTTTTTATTTTATCAAAGCTTAAATTGTATTTTTTAATATCAAGTATTTTGTCGTTTTTTTTAGTTAAAAGGTATTTTAAATAACCCTCTTCTCCAATTTCACGTAAGTAATTTAAAGCTAAAAATTCCGTAATTGCCTCTGTATAAACAGGGTTCTCAAATCTTATAGAATTATCCCCCCACCACAAATGTATAATTTCGTGAATTAATGTTTTTTTATTAATTCGTTTATCTGTTAAAAAATTCTCATTAAGTATTATTAAATTATCAATATTTTTACCCGCTAATCTACCTTGGAAAGGAAGAAATACGATTTCAGGTCGTTCATTTCTTTTTGAAAACAAGTCTTGAAAATTATTGAATGTAGTATCAATAATATCAATAATCTCATTAATACGTTTCTCATTAACTATAGAGCCTGATTGAGTATAAACACAAAAACCATTTAATATTTTTTTTTCAAAGTTACCTGCTATAATTGGTGGTGCCTTATAATAATTTTGTGTCAAATTTGTTTTTTTTGGAAATATAAGACTGAAACCAGTTGGCAAAGAAATATTTAAATCAATTCTTTTTTTATTATTAAATGTTCTTTTACTTAAGGCTAGGTAATTTTCAGAAATAAAAAATACAGAATCCGACAAAAAATAATTATCATAGCTAGACTTTGGAGGACTCACAGAATAATTAATTATTCCATCTGTATTTTTATATTGCAAGTACGTATTCCTAAAAACACCTTGTTCGTGCATTAATACTTCTTCATTATTTCTACCTATGGGAATACTTTTATGTAAAATTAAAGTATCAGAAATAAAATAGTTTTCAATATGTTGGTTAATCATCATTTGCCCTTTGTAATCAACTTTTATATTGCCTTTAATTATTTCTTGCGAAAATCCTTGCTTTAAGCTATTAATAAATAAAATAAATATAATTACTTTAATACTTTTCATACACTGTATATTTTGCTTTAAAATCGAGTTTTTCAGGTTTCATTTCTTCATTAAAGTTAAATACACGTATTTCAAGTTTATTTACGCCTTTAATTTTTAATCTTTTCTCAATCTCCATTATCAATTCTCTTCCAACTCCTATTCTTTTATAGTTTTTGTCAACCGCTACATACAAAACCTCTCCAATTGATAAATCTTTATAAACAAGGTTATTATTTATTCTAATTATTTTTGCCAAAGTAAATCCAATAATAGCGTTTTTAACCTCTGCAACAATTAATATAAAATCACTATTTTCTTTGAATATATTTCTAAAAAGCAATTTATATCTCTCGTTAGTTATTACAGCTCTCATATCTCTTACATTGTCAATATGCTTCGCATCTAACTCTTTAAAAAGTGGAAGAATATATTTCAAATCTTCAAATTTTGCTAATCTAATTTTCATTATTAAATAATTTCAAAGAAAACTATTTGCTCTAGTTCTATCACTTTATTATAAATATTCCTTAATATGTTTAATCTGTCATTAATTGAGTTATAATAGTCACTCTCAGATTCCGAGAAATCTTTGAGTAATATTTTTTTTGCAAAAAGTAAATGTTCTAATCTGTCTAATTTAATCTTCAGAAGATTTGTTCTTTCTTTCTCTAATTTCAAAGCTATGATTAAATCGTTTATTTCTTCATATAGATAAGTAATTCTTTGGATCGTTAATTTTCTCTCCAAATCCAAATCTGAAATTTTAATCTCGTATTCACTCTTGCTAACTTCTAATTGAAGTCGTTTCTTTCCAAAATCTAATAAAGGAATATCTAATGCTAATGAAAAGTTTTGACTTTGATTTGGGTTTTGTAAGATATCATTATAGGATTCTGCTGAATTATTAAAACCAACCCCCATTGAAAGAGTTGCTTCATAAAACCTATTCTTTTCTATTTGCTTAATACCTTTTCTAAGGCTAATTAAAGTGTTTTCCTCAATTATAGTATGAGCTTCTAAATACCTTTGAATATAAAAATTTAATTCGTCAAGTTCAAATCCCACTTTTGGGCTTTCTAAAACATCTTTTTTATTTAAAAATTTTGAATTAAAAAAGATGTTAATATTTTCTGTTTTTATACTTTCAGATTTTTTAATAAAATTTATACTTTTTTGAAGGCTTAATATTTTTAATTTCGAATCAATAGAATCAAATGCCATTACCTTACCAGCTTTAATTAAATTTTTTATGACATTATTGTATTTTATTGCTATGTTTATTCTTTTTTCAACAATCTGCTTTTGGTTTTTTATAGAAATTAATTCAAAATAAGTATCTATCCCCTTTTTTTTAATTTCAATATTTTTTCTTATATAGTTAATGTCATTAAATTCAAGTTTAGCTTTATGGATTTTTTTGTCCCACTTTGTAGAGTTAAAAAAATTTAATGGCTGAGATAGATTAAATCCAATCCAAGAAGCTGAATATGAAGTAGAACGTTGACTATCTCCTAACAGATCTATTCTATTGAAGGAATTTGTAATAGAAAAATCCCCTCCTGTGAAAGGTATTTTCTGAGACACGGATAAATTAGCTCTTGAGTTAGCATTATTAGATTCTCTAAAAGCAATTGCTCCATCTGGTTGAATAATGTTAGAAATTGAACGGTTATAACTAGGCAGTGTGAAATTTAGAGAAACATTTGGTAAATATTTTTTATTAAATAATAAATTTTCTTTTTCATCAATTAGTTTCTCTTTTTCAAAATTAACATACTCAGTTGATTTTTTAGATTTTCTAATAAAATCATTTATGTTAAAGTATTCTTGAGAGTATGAAAATAGACTAACTAATAAAATATAAATTATGAATAGTTTTTTTATCATAACGGTTAATGTTAAAAAGCAGAGCTACTAAGAACTCTGCTTTTTATTACTTTCTTATGTAAAAATTTCAAATATCCATTACTAATTAATTATTATTAGTTAACAGACCCAATAGTGAAACAACTATAAAATATAAAGCGGGCAGAAATGCTAAAATCATCAAGCCTAAATGCTTTTTAAAATTATCTTTTTGTTTAAACCACATTATAATAGGGTATAAGAAAGACCAACTAAAAGCTAAATACACTAATCCTTTGGAAATAAATTTACCATAGTAGTAAATATTCTGATGATTAAACCTATAAATCTCAAATTTACCTTTTAAAAGCATCCCTAGAACAAGAAGTAAAAATATAAAGATTATTGATACCCCAGGACGCAAAATAAATTTAAAGAATTTCTCCATTGCAATTACACTTTGGTTTTAACAATTAAAGGATTAATAACCGTAGCCATACTGATATTCTGAGTTACCAGCAGCTCCATTCATGTATCCATCAATAGCCTCACTCCAGCTTTCGTTTATAATGAATGGATCACCATAATCAAAAGTTCCAGGTATTTGATCAAATATATCAATAGGATCTTCAAATACATCATGAACAGTAAGGTATATAGAACCTCCCCAAGCTATACTCCCATTGTTAGTAATAAAAGTTAAATTTGACAGAACTCCAGAAACATAAGCACCACCAATAGCAAAGACATCACTTGTAAAATCATATGAGTTCAAAAAATCGTATTCTATTACAGCATTGTTATCACCTGCAATGATATATTCTGCTATTTTATCCTCTATTTGGTCATTTACTCTGTCCATTAAAGCATTAAATACATCGCTATTTCTTATATTTTCAAAGTGACCAATTTGATGTAATGATACTGGAACGCCGTTTCCGCCTTCATAATAGGCTAGAAATTCTGAATTACTCCAGCCCTCTGCTTGGTTTGCGTCACTACCAGATGAACTAGAACCAGAACCATAACCATCTGCCTCATCATAATCATTTTGTTCACCGCCAAAAGTATCTCCCCAATCATAAGTAGGATATACAGTAACTTCATCTAGTTCTCCTCCCATACCTTGATCACACCACCAATCATCCGAACTACTACCTCCATGGGCTCCAAAAACACTTTGTTGAATCTCTTTAGAGATTTCTGGAAATTTTAAATTTGACATAAATATTTTTTTTTAATTTAGTTAGATTTAATTTACCGACTTTTGCACTCAGTTTGTAATTTATTTTTTCAATAAAACTCTCATGTATTTATCGAAACGCCTGCGAAATTACAAAAAAAGTATGATATAAATGGCTTTGAATAAAGAAATTATAAAAAAAATCAACACTTTCTTGAGTGAGTATTATTCTAATCAGCATGCTTGCTTAGTATCAGGAAGCTACATTGATGGAAAGAACAATGAATATTCCGATATAGATGTTTGTGTATTTACAAAAGACCGAAATACGGTTTTTAATGAGACTCTTCCTTACGAAGGTTTAAAGATACAAGCTATAATTATTCCTGTTCAAAATGTACAAGAACTATTGTGGGTCGACTATATTACTTGCAAAGGGGCTATAATTAATATGATATCTAAAGGTGTTATTATTTTTGACAACAGTAACTTTTTAAAACACTTAATTCCTCATACCTTAAATTTAGAAAAAATAGGAGGAAGACCTCTTAGTGAGAGTGAAATATATATGATAAGAGTGAAAATAACATCTTTATTATTTGATGTTATGGGGGGAGATGATTTGGATGAATTAATGTATTCTATAAATTCAATTTTAGATTTAATTTCTGAGTTAAAGCTAAAAGGAATAGGTAATTGGTGTGGTGATGGAAAATATAGAATGCGACAAATAAAAGCTTTAGATAATAAGTTCCAAAAAAAGTTAATCAATTCAGTTGAAGATATATATGTCAAAAAAAACAAAGATTCATTTATTGAGTTAATAAAAAATTCTTTAAATGAATTTGGAGGATTACTTCCATATTATTCTAAGGCTACTTTATTTTCTCGTGTTACTACAAATTATTTAGTTATTGAAATAAGTGTTAATAAATCGAACAAAGGGCTAGCTAAAAATAATGTTAGAGTATTAAACAAGTTTATTGATGGAATTACATCACACAAATTAGACTATTACTTCTTTTCCTCCAAAGCTGTAGGAATGAATAAAATAGAGCAAAATATATATATGGTTATTGATGCTGAAAAGGATTTTATAAATGATTATTTAATAGACCACTTAAATTTCTTTGTTAAAAATAAGCCTGAACTATCAAATCTTAAATTTCCTTTTCAATTTGATCCTAGATATAGATTTTCTAATAATCATTTATACAATAGCGTAGCACCTATATTCTATAAAGCTTCAAATTTAATACTCAAAAAAAATAATAGCATTTACAACCAAGCTTTCCAGCTAACATTTTCTCTACAGCTGTTTAAACAAATTAAAATTGATTGGTTTGAAAATGATTCGACTAATTTTATTTTATTTTTAGAATACCTGATAGAGTGTTGGCTCATTTTTTCTTATGATGACGGCTTTAGCTTTACTACTTCTCGTTTACTAAAAAACAAAAATAATGTTTTAGATAAGTTCGAATCTATGTATTTGAATCAAAAAGAAGAATTAGAAAAAATATATCAACTTAAAAATAACGATGAAAATGATTTTTTACAAATGATTAAAATTGTTTCAGAAATTTCAGAAATTAAAAATATACCATTATATAAAACATATATGTTCATTAATGATGATAGTAAAGCTAAAAAATGGAGCTTGTACAGAGAAGTTGTTTTAAGAAGCTTATCCATTGCGTTTGTTGATAATCGATTTATTTCCTACATACCTTTTGTGGTAAAAAAAATAGAATTTAATGGTTAAATCATTTCCTCATTACCCGCAGTTAAATCAATTAAGTTGTGGATTGACTTGCTTAAAAATTATAGCAAAGCATCATAATAGAATTATTGACATAACCCCCTTTTATAAAAAGCTCACACCTAAAGGAATGTCGATATATGACTTGCGTGAGGTCGCTGAAGAAATTGGTTTTAGATCATATGCTCATGACATAAAACTAAAAGATATTGAAGAATTCGAAAAACCATTTTTAATTCATTGGAATAAAAACCATTATGTAGTCTTATACAAAATTAAAAATGGGAATTATTATGTTTCAGATCCTGCAAAAGGTCTTTTAGAATATAATAAAGATGAGTTTTTAAAAAAGTGGTATGGTAATAATGAAAGTGGTAAAGTTATAATACTAGAGCCTTCAGAAAAATTTGTTGAGCAGAAAAACAGCAAAGCAAGTTATTTAGCAGCAATTGAATTTTTACACAGGCATTTATCTCCCTATAAAAAAAATTTAATTCATTTGTTATTAGTTATGATAATAATCGCATTAGTTTATGCGGTACTACCTTTCATAACGAGATCGGTAATAGATGTTGGAATATCAGGCAATGATTTTAATTTTATTACTGTAGTTTTAATAGCAAATATCAGTTTGCTAGTGTTCAGAAGTATTGGTGAATGGATTAGAGCTTCAATTTCATTACATATTGCTAGTCGAATAAAAATTTCTATAATCACCGACTATTTAATTAAAGTGTTTTCTCTACCAATAAGGTTAATTGACGGAATGCTCATAGGTGACATTATTCAGCGTTCAAGAGACCAAGAAAGAATTCAACAATTTATTTCTAATTCTGCAATATCGATAGTTATGTCTTTACTCATAATAACCATCTATAGTGTTATTCTTTTTGTTTTTAACAAAGTGTTATTTTTCATTTTTATCACTGCCACTATTTTGTATATAATTTGGATTATGCTTTTCTATGGGATTAGAAAAAAAATGGATATTCAATATTATCAATTAATGGGTAAGAACCAAAGCTCATGGATAGAGATATTAAAAAACTTTGAAGATATAAAACTAAATAACTATTCATTAAATAGGAGGTGGAAATGGGAGAAAATTCAAGGCTCACTATACAAGGTTGGTATTAAGCTACTTAACATAGATAGAGTACAACAATTAGGAGCTGATTTTATAAATGGTATTAAAGATATTAGTTTAACTTTTTATGGTGCATATTTAGTCATACAGGGAGATTTAACCTTAGGAACTTTGATATCTATTCAATTTATTATAGGGCAAGTAGGGGCTCCAGTTATGGAAATAATTACCTTTATTAAAACGGCTCAATCTGCATTTGTTAGTTTTTTAAGAGTAAACGACATCAATAATATGCCCGAGGAACAGATTAAATCGAAATTGTTAATTAGTGAAATTGATGAAAAGAGTAGCGATATTGTTTTTAAGAATGTTTCGTTTAGGTATGAAGGGAGTAATAAGCCTGTATTAAATAATTTGTCTTTTGCTATTCCAGATAAAAAAATTACAGCTATAGTAGGCGTAAGTGGATGTGGAAAGAGTACCATATTAAAATTAATAACAAAAGTATATGATAATTATTCAGGTGATATATTTTTAGGTAAAGAAAACTTAAAAAATTATGATAATGACTTTTTAAGAAAAAGAACTGGTGTGGTTTTTCAAGAAAGCAATCTATATAGAGATACTATATTAAATAATATAATTCTTTCTGAAGAGGGAGATTATAATCCAAGTTTAGTTGATAAAGTCTTGTCTTGGGTTAATTTAAAAGACGAATTGTATAAGCTGCCAAAAGCATTAAATACAGAATTAAACGAAGGAGGTAAAGGTTTAAGTCAAGGCCAAAAACAAAGGTTGCTTTTAGCGAGAGCTCTATACAAAAGGCCAAAATTTTTAATTTTGGATGAAGCAACTAATGCAATTGACCCTATTAGTGAAAATAAAGTTCTAGATGTTTTTACTAAAGGCTTGAAAAACCAAACTGTTCTTTTAGTTTCACACAAACTATCTACAATAAAATGTGCTGACTTTATTATTGCTCTTAGTAATGGAACTGTTGTAGATGCTGGAACTTATGAGCAATTAATCAAAAAAAAGTCATTCTTCTATAAATTATTTGAAGACCAAATACCTAAAGAAAATGAATAAATATGTAAGAAAATACGAGTCTGAAGAACTTGAAGATATAGCATTAACAAGTAATATTAAAGGCTATAAAGGTATAATAATATTCATTTTCACCTTTATTGTTATTGTAGTTGTAATAAGTGCGTTGATAAAGTATCCTGAAAAAATTGGTGGAAATGCTTTCATTGTTTCAGGTACACAAGTTAACAATGTATACTCTCCTAATAACGGAGAAATAATTATTGCAATTGAAGAAAATAAACAAATAAATGAAGGAGATTTATTAGCCTTAATTAATAATCCTACAAATTATACAGACCTAATAAAGCTTAAAACACAATTAGAAAGTTTTGATATATATGATGATAATATAGAAAATTCCATTTCTAATTTTAATTTTGAAAAAGATTTAAAATTAGGTGAAATTGAAAAGTTTTATTATAATTTTTTACTCTCTTTACTGGATTATCAGAATATTGTAGACATTGATATTACAAGTCAAAAAATCAATAACTTAAATGATATGATAAATAGGAATATTGAAAAACTTAGAATAAGTGAATCGGCAAAAGAAATCTTCGATAAAAAGGATAAGGTTATTCAAAAATCCTATACCATAGATTCATCTTTATTTGCTATTGATGCTATTGTTAAAGATAAAATGAATGAGTCTGAATTAAATATATTAAACTCTAAAGAGAAAGAGTTATCCTTATACAGAAGTAATAAAGAGTTAATTCATAATAATGAAGAACTAAAAGGTAGAGTTCAATTATTAAAAAAAGAAAAAAAAGAAATTGAATCTTCTGTTTTATTTACATTAAAGAAATCTTTTTTTGAATTAAAGACTGCTATAGACTTTTGGGAATATAATTATACTATAAAAGCTCCTATTTCTGGTAAGGTTGAGTTTTATCAACCTTTTTTAAATTCAACTCAATACGTAAAAAAAAATACCCCTCTATTTATTTTATTACCAAAAGTGGATAGTTTATATGCTAGAGGTGTTATGTCTGCAGACGGATATGGAAAGATTAAAACCTTAGATACAATTTTTATCAAACTTAAAGACTACCCATATGTAGAATATGGGGAATTGGAAGGAATTGTAAGTAATAAGTCTAAAGTTTATCACGACTCTATTTACTATATAAATATAAAACTCCCTCATGGATTAAAAACCAATTATGATAAAGACATTGAATTTTCATATAATATGGCGGGTGAGATAGAGTATTATACAAATAAACGAAGCATCTTGCAAAGGATCTTTAGTGAAGTACAAAATTCCTTTGATGAAAAGTAGGGTAATAAGTGTTTAATATTAAAATAGTTTTTATTAGATAGATAATACAACACTCTATTAATATTTTTAGCTTAAAAAAATATCCAACTAAATTGGCATCAAATTAGTGAAATATTATAAGGTTTATTATTAATACTTTCTATGATAGAAAGTAAAAAACTACCATTCATTATTGCCCCTTTATGAAAACTACCAAATCTTAAATATACAAAAGATACAAATTGTATACAGAAAGGTACAAAACACCTAAAAAAACACCTCAACGAAATACTTTCCTATTTCTAATTATTTACTCTTGCTCAATAGTTAATACTTTACATCCTTCTATACTTATTTTTGCTTTAACTTTTTCAAGCACAATTGCTCCTAATGGATTTTGCCCTTTGAAACTATAACTAATCGTAAATGAGTTATTTTCTGCTCCTAAATACCTACAATCTACATATACAAATGATTTAGAGTTATGCATGGATCTTTTAACCTCCATTTGAATCAAATTACAAGCATTGCCAAAACAATCTTCTATTTTTTCTTTTTTAGCTAGTTTAATCCGCTTTTTATATTTTAATTCTTCTACCCTATCTTTTCTCTCTGTTTCCGAACACTCATAAGCAAATACTGTAGCAGAGTTAAGAAGATCTTCTGAAATTCCTTTGTCTTTTATATAACTATTCGTCTCCTTTATTCTTAGCCTTTCAGAATACTCATTATGATGTTTACCATAATTAGGAAATTTTATATCCGCATCCTTAATAACTTTTACTTCAATTTTTGAGACAGCGCTACAAATATTACACACTGTTAAATTGTAACCTTTCAAAATAGCATTAAGAGAGTCCTTTATTGAGTTGTTATTTTTAGTTACAACTTCTTGATTATTTTTAGCTTCTACTTTTCTTATAGATTTGCTTTCCTTTGAAAAAGCCCCAACCAAAATAAATAATACTATATAAATTATGTAGCGAATCCCCTTTTTACCCCATAAATCAAATCTATTTTTTAGCTTCTCAGATATAGGAGGTAAAAAACATAAACCAAGAATAAGGGCAAATAAACTAGATAAGAATGATGCACTAATTAACGCCTCTAGAGAAGTTAAAAAGAATAAAACTGCTAAAACGTATTTGAAGACTTTCATATAACTTAAATTTTACTCTCAGTCCCAAAGAGAAGTTAAGTTAAATTAAAAAGCGTGGGTACTGTAGCTTACTGCTTGGAGAGGTACTGGTATACCCACGACACAAATAAACACAGCCCACGCCATAACGTGAGCATTGAGTCTATCTATCTTGTGTCGTTTTAAATTACCAGTTTTCTCCGAGCAAGAATAAATAGCTAACGCTAATATTTTCTACCACAAATTTAACAAACAAAAATTAACCAATGATTAATATTCTGAAAAATACCCAAACTGTCAATAAATATTAATATAATCTTTGTTCTAAAAACCTTATAAATCAATCTATAGATAGCTTTTATTTGTTTTTAGAGCATTAACAGTTTTTATTAAAAAAGTAGCTAAAAGCATACTTAATTTACTTTATTAAACTTCTATTCTTCAACTTTCGGGATACCATACAATTCGTAATGCTTGTTTCCCTTAATGAACTTGAACTTGAATTTGTGTTTATTAAGCAACTTACCTAAGTAAGAGACTTCTCCTCCTGTTGGTTCCTTTTCGTATAGATACTTATAAACATCAGTAGGCCTTAGATTCTTTACATCTGGTAAATTTAAACTACTAGATTTCAACTTCACTCCTAAATCTTTTGGACTAAATTGATCTAACAACTTTATCTCCATTGGATTTTTTACTCTGAAGCGTTCATTTTTTTTCTCTATTAATTGAATATCTTCCTTATCAAAATAAAATTTATCTCCTCTATTTAAAAGGTGCATCGCTTCTGAGTACACTGAATCAATATTTATATCATTTTGATACTTTATATTGTTTACTTCAAAGCAAAGAAATCTTCTTGAACCTGTTAAATCATATAAAAATTCCGAATCGTTTATAGAACCTATAAATGACGCTCTACGTGTTAACTTTTGACTTGATCTACCGAATGGCTTACGAATATTTATTGTGCCTTGCGTTATGATTTCTTTAAAACTAGAAGCTTGTTTTTTATTCATGTTAGTTAATTCGTCTAGATTAATTATGAGCGACTCAGCTAAATGTATGTAGGTATCTTTATTGTTAGGATTTACAGCTCCAGAATAATGGTATTTTTCTAAACTTTTAGGAACCAAATTAGAAATCCACGTACTTTTCCCTAAACCTTGTTTTCCTGATAATACAATCATTTGCTGATTAACAGTTTCAGCATTAGTAGCTGAAGCTACTAATGCTAGTATCCATCGTTTCAAGCATAATTTAAAATATTCTTGATCATTTGTTTCTACAGTATCTGCTAGCCTCTCTATCTCACTAGACTTAGATTCATCCCATTGAGGAAGACTATTAAAATACTGTTCAAAAGGATCATACTTATCTACTATAGCAGAATTTAATACTTGATCCACTTCTTGATAAGATGTTTTAATTCCCCTACACTTAAGCTCTACAACTTGTGTATTAATAAACATTTGATCAGCATGTTTATATTCTGATTCGCCTCTAACACAATATTCTGGATATCCTTTTAAGACATTGTATCTTAGGTCAAAATCTTTGTTTAAATATTCTACTACTTCTACGATTCTTGGTTTTTCTTCTTTATCATTTTTCATTTTAATATTTTTTATTTTTGAATACTTTTTTACGCTATATAACAAGTTGGCAGGCTATACCAGTTCATAAATAGCTTTTCTTGTTTTATTTCGTAACTCCAAGATTAAAGACTCTTTATTCTCTTGACTATTTTGTATTACTTTTATTAGTAGTTTGTAACGTCTTTTTCTAGTGGCAAGAGTAGATTTATTCCTCTTGGATAATTCTCTCCAAAATTTAAAATCTCTACCAGCATAGTATTGCTCTAATTGTTTGCTTGTTAGTAGATCAAGATCATATTTATCTTGAAATTGTAAGCCAGAGAACTTTAATGCTAATAAATCTGATAAAGCTATATATTTATCTACATCAAGAAGATCAGACATAGTGATAACAGAATTCTTTAATGAAGCCATCTTACTATACTCCAATTCAAATCTTATTATCTGCTTATTAAGTTTTTCTCTGTAAGACTGATAATGTTGATGTGTTTTATTATACAGTTTAATTGAATATTGAGATAGAAAAATTTTCTTACCATAAACAATATTCTTATTCCTCATCAAATCACAAGGCTTAGTATAACCTAAGCTATACAGTTTGTTTATATAGCTCATTGTGCTATCTGTAACCTCAACATTGACTCCTATTTCAATTTTCTTAATAATTGCATCTTTAGGATTAAATTGGTATTTGACTGACAAATAACTGATGATTCGATATAGCTCTTTATAACCAAAATAATTGTGATTCCCCTCAACACCATTTAACTTGTTGTATGCTTTATGTAAAGAATTTTCAATTGTTACACCTCTGTGAGTTATAACTATACGCATATTTAAACCGTCAAGTATTGTATATGATAAAACCTCTCCTGTTTTATCCTTAACTATCTTAAATGTTTTTCCATTTTTCTCTAGAACTGGCATTAATTTTAAAAGCCAAACTTCCATGCTACCTTCAATAAAAATTTTAATCTTATCTATCATTTTAATATCCTTTAATTGTTAATTGTTTTCCTTGCTCTATATATTTTCTTAATTCTACTTTGGAAAAAAGCCATTTACTATTTCTTTTGTAGCAAGGAACTTGTTGCTGTTGGCATTTTTTACGAAGACTGTGTGGAGATAATTTCAAATAAATAGCTGCCCCTACTATATCTAAAAATTCATCTTCCTCATTTGGAGGGGGAGAATTATTTTGTTGAAGAATTAATTTTAGTTCTTCTCGAACTATCTTTCTTAAATCATCTGAATCTATTGTAAATAAAAATTGTCCCATAACTGAATATTTTCAGCTAAGAGACAATAAGATTCATATCTAAAACTAGTCCCAGATGTAGAATAGATATAAAATTTAACAGAATTTACTTGAAAAAATTATCCTTGTATGGATATTCATTCTCAAAATCTACAATTGGTTTCTTGCATTTATAATTTACATCTGATTTGCATAAAACATTTAATACATGATCTGGCTTAAATCCAGAAGCATTAATAACACTTGCCCCGTATGTAAAATTTTTTACTATCCAATCCTTAAACATAGTTTTTTTTTCAACAACTATAACCTTATTAACTAATAGACGACGGAAGGCATCAATCAATTGGTTAGACTTACCATTAAAATGCAATCGACTATTTATATATTCATTATTTAACAATCTGTAAAGAGATTGGTAGTCACTTTCAGAAAAGAAACTTTTAAAAAACGGATGAAACTTATTTAAATTTTCTTTCGTAATTTTTATTTTTGTTACTTGTTTTTTTTCCTGTATACCAGTTTCTAATTTTGACAGTCGCATATTTATTTCACTGATTAAAAACAATAACCATTCATACTGAATCCTTAAAAAAGATGATATATCATCTGGATGAAAAGCCTTCCATTTACATTTTTGGGTTTTAAAGCTTTCAACTAAGCCTGTTTGTTTATAATTAATGTTATTGTGGGTAACACAATCCTCTTTAACGTCATATCTAGATTTTATAGATAATAATAAATCTCTGATGATCAATAAATCATTACACACAACCAATTTATCTAAAGCTTTATTTTTTATTAAATTAAGATGTTCTCTATAGTTATCAAGTTCACTAAATTCTTCGTGCATTTCAAAACCATTAAAATCACCTCGATAGTCTACAACACCCTTGAAAAATTCAAAATAATCTATTATTACCATTGGTTCCCTAAATTCTCTTAATAAATCATCCATAATATTTAAAATTTAATAGTATTTGCTGCTGAAACTTTCTTATCGTTCAACAAGTTAACATAATTCATTGTGGTAGAAATCTCCTTGTGACCAAGCATCTCTTTTACCGTAAACACAGATACATTACTATTTAATAACATTGTAGCAAACGTATGACGAAAACTATGAAAACCTATATTTTTATTTATATCTGCATCTTTAGCCCACAACTTTAACTGCCTATAATTTTTTGAAAAGTTCTTAAAAACGCTCTCATCACCCTCACCCTTTTGAGATAATAAATTATAAGCATCCTCACTAAAAGGTAAGGTTTGCTGATTTCCTGTTTTTTGATGCTGAAACCTTATATAATAACCTGTTTCACAAGAATGTTCTATTTCTGACCATTTTAGTTTAACTATATCTGAAACTCTTAATCCCGTATACATCATAAACAAACAAGCATTTTTAAGTACTGGATCTTTACAATTAGTATTCTTTAATCTTGTAGCTTCCTCTTTGGTAAGAAAAGCTTTTTTAACATCAACTGCTTTTATTCTTTCTATTTTCGGTGCAATATTATCTCTTATAACTCCCTCTTTATAAGCACATTTTAAAGCAAATGTTAATTTTGAGAAATAAGAGCAAGCTGAATTTTGAGAAATTGTTTTTCCTTTTATTCTAAAATGAGGTTTAGCTAAAAGAAAATCTTTAAAACCATGAATAAAAGGAATAGTCAAATCTTTCATTTTAATTTCTGCTGAATATTCTTTAAGATAATTAAGTACTATTAGCCATTTAACTTGATTTGAGTTACTCCTACTTCGTTTTCTCGCTATAGACTCAAAGTACTCTAGGAAACATCGATTGTCTAGTTCAGAAGCTAAAAAACCATAGTCATTATTATAGATTTGATTCTGTCTCTCATTACTAATCATTCTTGCTCTTAATAATGTATTCTTATTCTGTATTTTTTCTAATTCATCTTTAGGCTTTTCAAGTATATACATTCTAAGATATTCTCTCCTTGTAGGTTTACCAGATTTAGGATTAGATATGGGTGGATAAAAATCTAAAAACAAACTTTGGGTTTTCTCATCCTTTAACAACTTCTTTCTCAATGTAACTTTTGAAATTCTCATATTTTTAATGCTTCATTAATTTCTTTCCGAGATATAAACACTCGACCTCTCACTCTAATCTTTGTTAACACTTTATCATCAAAAAGTCTATAAATAGTAGGCTTACTTATACCTATAAATTTGCAAGTATCTTTGATTGACAATAGTAACATTGAATTCAATTCTGGATTTTTAATATGTTGGGGTATTTTACTTTTAGTTTCACTTTTAGAAACAGATTCTTTTAATTCCCTAATTTTCATTTTATAATGTCTACTATTACATTTATGACTGCAATATTTAGTAACTGTTGTTTTAGCAATGAAAACCTCCCCACAGTTAAGACATATTCTATTAATACTTATGTTTGAACTCATCTAGTTAACGTACAATGATAGTTGTTTTTCTTTTATTTAAGATTAAAAAGGCTTAGTGCCAAAGTATTAGATAAGTTTTAGTTCTGACAATTTTTACTAAAAATTGTTATGAAGTAGCACTTTTTGCTATGTATTATTATTTGTAAAAAATTTATTAAAAATATCTCACAAAGTCTCTATTAGTAAAATAGAGTAAACAGAAGTCTCATAATCTATCCGTGAGAATCATTTGCTTAATTTAAAATCATAATTTATAGTGAGAGATACAAATAGTGGAAATAAAACATACCAGCAAATACGAATAGATGCTAATTACCACTATCACAAGACTATAGATAGATATTCTTATAATTGACTTGTATTAGTATTTATGAGTTTTTGTAAGATAAATTTACTTCCCAATACAGAAATTAGCAAAAATATTACCTAGCAAATCATCGCTGGTAATTTCTCCAGTAATTTCACCAAAATGATACAATGCTTGGCGAATATCTATAGCCAATAAATCCCCAGAAAGACCAGATTCTAAGCCATGTTTCACTTTTTCTACTTCTTCAAATGCTTTTAAAAGCGAATCGTAATGGCGCGTATTGGTAACAATAGTTTCGTTATTTCGAAGTGCTCCTGTATTCACAAAACCAATTAGTTTTTCTTTTAAGGCCTCTACTCCTACTCCAGATTTAGCAGAGAGTAACAAATAATTAGACCCTTCGACAGAGCCTGTACTGAGCGTAGTCGAAGTGCTCAGGGAGACATCAATGTTCTCTTTTTCGTTAGTAGTTAACGTATCTATTTTATTAGCAATAATAAGTAATGGTTTCAGTGGAAAACGGTTCTTAATTTTTTCAATCTCAATTTTTAAACGCTTGCTTTCGGTTTTAAATTCTTCAGCAGAAAATAATAAAACCACCACTTGGGCTTGTTCCATTTTCTCAAAAGTTTTCTTAATACCGATACTTTCTACAACATCCTTTGTTTCTCTAATCCCAGCAGTATCAATAAATCGGAAACCAATGCCCTCTATAACTAATTCGTCTTCTATAGTATCTCGCGTGGTTCCTGCGATATCACTTACAATAGCACGTTCTTCATTTAAAAGCGCATTAAGTAATGTCGATTTTCCAACATTAGGTTCTCCAACAATCGCAACCGGTATTCCGTTTTTAATCACATTCCCTACAGCAAACGAATCTATTAATCGTTTTAATACAAAACCAATACGCTCTACTAATGCTTTAAACTGGCTTCTATCAGCAAATTCGACATCTTCTTCAGCAAAATCGAGTTCTAATTCAATTAAACTTGCAAAATTCATTAACTCTTCACGAAGTTTAGCAATCTCTGAAGAAAAGCCTCCACGCATTTGTTGCATGGCTATTTGGTGAGACGCTTCATTATCGCTGGCAATTAAATCGGCAACGGCTTCTGCTTGCGATAAATCTAATTTTCCGTTTAAAAAAGCACGTAAAGTAAACTCACCTGCATTAGCCATTCGGCAACCTTTTCTTAAAAAAAGCTGAATAATTTCTTGTTGAATATAAATAGAACCGTGACAGGATATTTCTACAACATCTTCCCCTGTATACGAATTAGGGTTTTTAAAAACAGAGACCAAAACCTCATCTACCGTTCGCTCTCCATCTATAATATGTCCTAAGTGTATGGTATGTGTTTTTTGAACACGAAGTGATTTTTGTTTCTTTACAGACTGAAAGCAAGCGTCTGCAATTTGAATGGCCTCTTTACCAGACAATCTAAGAACTGCTATTGCTCCTGCTCCAGAAGCTGTAGCTAAAGCCACTATGGTATCATTATAAATCATACTGCAAAAGTAGTAAATTATGTATATTAGTAAATATTAAAAGAACCTGTATATTTGTAATATAAACCCCTAAGTTATGTTTAGAAGAATTTTAGTAGTTGCCATTTTATTAATTACATTTTCATGCGCCAAAGAGGTTGCTAAAAAGTTCCCTGATGGTTTCAGGATAATAAGTAAGGTTAGTCCAGATTTAAACAATAAAAAAGTACAGTTACTTAGTATTAGTAATCAAAAATCTAAAGTTATTGATACGACTCGTGTTGTAGATGGGAAAATTGTTTTAGAAGGGAAAATTGAATCCCCAGAGTTTGGATATTTAACAATCGATGGACTTAAAGGTGCTTTTCCTTTTATTATTGAAAACGGAGATATGACTATTAATGTTAATGGATCTAACTTTAGTAAATCTACAATTTCTGGCAGCCCAGAAAATGACATTACTTCAAAACACCAGAAGGATTTGCAATTACTTAGTGATTCTAGTAAAAAGATTACTGCAAAACTAAATAGCGCTAAAAAAAGTAGAAACCCAGAAGAACTAGCTTTAGCTAAAGCGTCTTACGATAGTTTAATTCGTGCAAAGAATACTTTAGATAAAAACTTTATAAAAACAAATTCTAATCATTATGCTGGTGCAATTATTTTAGAGCGCGTCGCAAACTCTAAAAGCATACCGCAAAAAGAGGCTAAAGCACTTTATAATAATCTTAATGAAGACATTAGAAAGAGCCCTATTGGAAATCGTATTAGAATAATAGTTAATAAAGTTAGTGTAGCAGTTGGAAATGTAGCACCTAATTTTTCTGGTAAAACCCCAGATGGAAAATCATTAGCACTTAATGATGTAAAATCTAAATTAACTTTAATAGATTTTTGGGCATCATGGTGTGGACCGTGCCGAAGAGAAAACCCAAATGTGGTAAAAATGTATGAGAAATATCATAATAAAGGTTTAGAAATAATTGGTGTCTCTTTAGATAAAAAAAATCAGCAAAAAAGATGGGTTGATGCCATCGCGAAAGACAGGTTAACTTGGCCACAAATTTCGAATCTTAAAGGCTGGCAAGATCCTATAGCTAGAACTTATGGCGTGCGTTCTATACCAGCAACATTTCTTTTAGATGAAAACGGTAAAATTCTTCATAAGAATTTAAGAGGAAAACGTTTAGAAGATAAAGTAGAAGAGTTGTTGAATTAATAAGTTTTATATCTCTTTTTAATCCTCTGTACCTATTCTCATTTTTAATAAATCGGGTTTAAAACCTAATTTTTGATAAGCTATGAGTGCGCTTTTGTTTTCAGCATAGACATCCAATTGGATTTCGGAAATATTTCTTTCTTTTGACCAACTAATTAAATCGTTTACTAATTTTCCATTGATACCTTTTCCTCTATATTCTGGCAATACATACATAAAACCTAAGTAAGCAATTTGTTTAGGTTTTAGATACGCTTTTGCTTTTTCGATAAGTGCATAGCCAGAACCTACAATTTCATCTTGGAAGTTAGCAACAAGCACATTAGCATCTTTATTTATTATAAGTGTTTCTAAATCGTAATATGTTATGGGGTCTTCTCCTAGGTTTGGTGCATAGGGACGCTCATAATTTATAATTTCTTGTTCAAATTCTTTTAAAACCTTAAGATCCTCTATTTTGGCTTCTCTAATTTTAATCATTTCGTCATCCATGGTAAGTAATTGTTTAGAGAGTCAGTAGTGAAATACGGATTAAACTCAATTTATAACTATTTGATTTTGTATATCTTAAAACAACGCTTATTGTTTGTTCGAGCACTCCCGATAGCTATCTGGAGAGAACTATTCGTTTGATAAAAAAATAGGCTTTGACTTTAGCCAGTCTTGGGCGATAATAGAAAACGAACAACTCATTCGATAATTTCATAATCAATACTTAGCTTTCGTAAAGCTCTTAAAGCAGAGCCAGAGTTTTTATCTTCCACCTCAATATCTACAGCATCTCCTTCTAAGAGGATATCTGTAAGTTCATTCGACAAGGATCCATCAATGTTAGAAATCTCAACAATACATTTAGCTATAACTCTTCTATCTGGTCTCTGAGCATCACAAGACAATAAGTTTAATTTCATAATATTAATTTATTAATGCAATATACTAGAATTGAAATAAGTCTTGATATACTTATGTCTTTATTCATTTTAATGCCGTACAACTTTTAATATATGGCAAGTAGATTTGAAAACAAAAGATTATTTTCGTCCCGAGGCTTCGGGATAGCCATAAGCTAGTTATTTATAATTTTAATTATTTCATCTAAGGACTGTTTAGCTTCTTTCATTACTGGCAATAACGGCCAGATATGTGGCATATTCTTTCCTTTAATTATTTCAAGATTGATTTTAGCATCGATAATTTTTTTGACAGCCAATTGTTGATCTGGATAAGTAATGTCATTTTCTGCAAGACATAAAATTGTTTGAGGAAACTTTTCAAAACTTCCGTATAATGGGGAAATCATTACGTTTTTTAAATCGCTATTCTCGACACACATTTTTTTCGCACTTAACACTCCAATTTTAGATAGCATAGGGTCAATGTTATCAATTTGTTCAATCTCAGGATTAGACATACTTGCGTCCATAACTGGTGAAATAAGTATTATTTTATGGGGTAAGTTCATGTTTTTTTTAACCAGACGTTGAATTAAACTCGTAACTAAAGTTCCGCCCACAGAATCTCCAATAAAAGAAATCTGATTTGGTAGAAAACTCTTAAGGGCGGTTTTATATATTGAATCTATATTCTCTGATATTTGTGTTATCTTATTTTCAGGTGCTTTAGGATAATCGCACATCCAAATCTTATAATTTGTTTTTTTAGCGATTTCTTTTGTTGCATCCCAATGATGTTGTGTTGGACCAGATATAAAAGCACCTCCGTGAATAAATATTAGAAGCTTTTCAGAATTTCCATTAAGCCCTATTTCAGTAATTAAAGAATCTGAAACTTTAAAACTTCGCAATTGATTTTGTTTAAAAAATTTACCTTTTGGATACTGAACCACTATGGACTTAAAGTCCATAGGTTCGGGTTCGTGACTTAAAGTCACCCCATGGTTATTTTTCAATTATGAAATTTGTAGCATTACCATTGTCTGGTCTTCGATGATGCTCCAAGTACTCATTAACCATTTCA
>CALGLR010000059.1 GCA_937959395.1 uncultured Flavobacteriaceae bacterium
TCAAATTCAAGTATCTAAAGAAGCAGAAAAAGATTTGGCTATTGCCAAATGTCATTACAAAGCTTCTGGATTAGAGCAAGAATTTACAGAAGATTTTTCAATACAAATTAAATACCTTAAGGCTAATCCATACCTTTTTCAAATTAGATATAAAAGAGTTAGAAAAACTCATTTTAAAACCTATAAGTATTCTATACACTATGTTATTGATAACGATATTGTTTACATACTTAGGATTCTTAGTCACTCACAGGAATATGATAACACATAAAACTAAAGTCTAAATAAACGATCCAATTTTTAATAAATAGAAAATGCCATTTGCTGTAGACGAAAAAAGAACGAATGAAATTGTAGAATTAGAAAAATTAAAATAGCTCGGCTTAATTGATTTTAACCGAGTATTAGAAAAATATTATGAATGAAAAAAGCTGGATTAAAACGTTTTATACGAGACGTTGTAAAACACTTGTAAAAAAATTATGTTCAATTTAAAAGTAATATGCGGTTTATGATACTATTAAAAAGAGTAATTATCTATTGTTTTATTTTAACCTTTTTAATCTGCTGTAAAACTCATAATGGAATAAAAAAACTTTCTTCTCAAACAGCCTGTAATAATACGATTCATTGTTTGGGATAATGAAGGTAATTTTGCAAAAACTGAAAAAAGAGGAATGTGGAAAGATGGTTATGCTTCATTTTTCAAAGGAAAAAAACTTGACTACAAACAAATTTTCATTGAATCAATCGAAGAATTAAATGGTAATTATTCTTACAAAGAAAATCATGGATTCCCATCAGAATCAATAATTCAAGTAACTGTTAAATTAGAAAAAATCATTTGGAACATGAACTTTTCTAAACTCATAAAAGACACCGAACTTACATATTCTATTAATGGTAAAAATATTAGATTATTAGCAAGTAGTAATACACGAGGTGAAAAAGGATTAAAAGAATGTTTTGAAAACGCCAATTTACAATTCATAAGAACTATGTGTAATAATTAAAATTGTTTACAACAATTTGTATAAAAATTAGAAAGCGGAAAAATCAAAGTCTAAATAAACTATAAAATTAGACATTCTAAAAAGCAACCTAGCTTTGGTATTGGTGCAATTTTTCGCTATATTGCATCATATAATTACAAAAAATATGAGTACAGTAAGAAAATCAATAACTTTTACAGAAAAGCAAGATCATTGGATAAGAACTAGAATTAAGAATGGTGACTTCACTAACGATAGCGAATACGTAAGAGAACTTGTTAGAAGAGATCAAGAAAGCAACCATAAACTTATGGATCTAAAAAATGCGATTGATGATGGCTTGCAAAGTGGAAAAAGTAAGCTTAAGGTAAGTGATATTATAAGAATGGTAGATAATGGAGAACTATAATCTATCAGTCCGAGCTCAATTTGATATGGTAGGCATCTATAAGTTTGGAATAAAATATTTTGGCATAGAACAATCTGTCAAATATCAATATGAACTTGAAAAAATGTTTGAAGAATTGTCGAAAAGACCAGAGATTTCAAGAGATGCTTCCTCCATTTCCAAAGCCCTATTGTTTTACAGATATAAATCACATTATATATTCTATCAATTTGAAAATGAAAACGAAATATTTGTAGTTCGAGTTCTTGGTAAGCGAATGAATTTTATAGAACATTTATAACAAATTAAAGTCTAAATAAACAATGATAACAGACATCAAACACTTAAAAAATGATTTTTATTATGACTCTAAAAATGAAGATATTATAATTCATAAAGATGGTCTAGAATCTTATAAGACATATATCGCAAACAAATCAAAGTCTAAATAACCGATGGATATTCAAGAGCAAATAAAATAATAGAACAATTACTTGAGGCTACAATGGAACTTAATTTTGAGTTTCAAGACGGCTGGGATGATGATATAGAAAACGGCAAGAAACTATTAAAACATTTAAAAGTCCAATAAAACGATTCTTTAAAATGGGTTTCACCACCTTTAAATAAAGTTCAATAATAAAAGCGAGCGAAGTGCTGCAAGCCCCTAATATCTCCCGAATAAATCCTATCAAATAAATGGTATAAATCTCACAAAATAATTGGATATAACGTAATAAATTATTAATTTGCACCAATAATATTAAAATTGGTTCAGATGGGAATAATAAGAAAATCAATAACTTTCACAGAACAACAAGACACTTACATTAAAAGTCTAATAGAAAAAGGCTTTTACACTAATGATAGTGAATATGTAAGAGACATTATACGTAAAGATCAAGAAAATAGAAAAAACGGTATCGATTTATATGATGCATTAGCAGATGGAATTGAAAGCGGATCATCTAACGAAACAGTAAACACTATTTGGGAGCAAGCTATTAAAGATAATGAAGGAAAAAACTAACTACACTCTTAGTGTTAGAGCTTCTAATGATTTAAAAGGAGTTGCTGATTTCACTATTAAAAAGTTTGGTGTAAAACAATCTGAAATATATAGAGATAGTTTTACCTTAATTCTAAATAAATTGGCAAACCATCCAGAAATAGGTAGAGAATATATTGCAATTAAAAACATAATGGTTTCAAGATACAGATTCAAAGTTCATACCATATTCTTTTATCCTTTGGGAGAAAAAATATTTGTAGTACGAATTCTAGGAAACAATATGAATTTTATAAAACATTTAAAGTCTAAATAAATCAATGATATAAAAAATCCTCCATAAATAATGATATGAAGGATTTTTGTACTCGAGATGGGAATCGAACCCATACTCCCGAAGAAACTAGATTTTGAATCTAGCGCGTCTACCAATTCCGCCACTCGAGCAAGTTAAGTAATTGTTTAACCTATATTTAACCTAGCATAATTTTTAGGATTACAAATATATTTTAACCATTTGTTTTTCAGTAATTTACTTCTATTTTTTATTTTAATACGCGTTAGGTTTTGAATCCGACGCGTCTACCAATTCCGCCACTTGAGCATTAATTCAACTAAAAATAAAGCCTCTTAAAATAGAGTGACCTCTTTTTAGTTGTTTTTGGTGTGCAAATTTAAATTTTATTTTGGTAAATCCCCTAAAATAAACGGGAATATATTATAATAGATCAAAAAAAAGCCTAAATTTGCACCTCATTAAAAATCAGGTAGCGTTTATCGCTATAAAACAATAGCTTACCATGCCAAATACCAAAACTGAAGCTAAAATTTTCACTTGCGGACAAAGTCGTGTACTATCCGAAAAAATAGCCGCTGCATACGGTTCAGACCTTGGAAATGTAATTACCTCTACTTATAGTGATGGTGAATTTCAACCATCTTACGAAGAGTCCATTCGTGGTTCTCGAGTTTTTATAATTGGCTCTACAAATCCTGGTGCAGAAAATTTAATGGAAATGTTGTTAATGCTAGATGCTGCTAAACGCGCTTCTGCAAGACACATTACTGCTGTTTTACCTTACTTTGGCTGGGCAAGACAAGATAGAAAAGACAAACCTAGAGTACCTATTGCAGCAAAATTAGTCGCAAAAATGCTAGAAACTGCAGGAGCAACTCGTATAATAACCATGGATTTACATGCAGATCAAATCCAAGGTTTCTTTGAAAAACCAGTAGATCATTTATTTGCCTCTACCGTATTTTTACCTTACCTAAAAGAATTAAACTTAGATAACTTAACCATCGCCTCACCAGATATGGGAGGTTCTAAACGTGCTTATGCATATTCTAAAGCTTTAGAAAGCGATGTTGTTATTTGTTACAAACAAAGAGCAAAAGCAAATGTGATTTCTCACATGGAACTTATTGGTGATGTAACTGGTAAAAATGTGGTTTTAGTAGATGACATGGTAGACACTGCAGGAACATTAACTAAAGCAGCCGATTTAATGATGGAACGTGGTGCTTTAAGTGTAAGAGCAATTTGTACGCATCCTATTTTATCTGGAAATGCTTACGAGCGACTTGAAAATTCAAAATTAGAAGAATTAATAGTTACAGACTCTATCCCTCTAAAACAAGAAAGTAAAAAAATAAGAGTATTGAGCTGTGCAGATCTTTTTGCTAGTGTGATGCAAAACGTACACCAGAACGAATCGATTAGCTCAAAATTTATAATGTAAATAATTAAATAATTAATAAAAATGAAGTCAATTACAATCAACGGATCTCAAAGAGAAAGCGTGGGCAGCAAAGCAACAAAAGCCTTACGTAATGCTGGTCAGGTTCCTTGCGTATTATACGGAGGAGACAAAGCAGTACATTTCTCGGCACCAGAGTTAGCTTTTTCAAAACTTGTATACACACCAAATGCGCATACAGTTGTTATTGAATTAACAGATGGTACGAAGTTAAATGCTATCTTACAAGATATCCAATTTCATCCAGTTACAGATAGAATCTTACACATCGATTTTTATCAAGTCTTTGAAGACAAAGAAATCACTATGGACATTCCTGTTAATTTTATTGGAAATCCTAAAGGTGTTAGAAATGGTGGTGTTTTACGTAAAAATAACCGTAGCCTAAGAATAAAAGCATTACCAGGAAATTTACCAGATTTTATCGATGTACAAATTGAAGACATGAAAATTGGTGACAAGCTATACATAAACACATTAGAAAATGAAAAATACACTTTTATGCATCCAGACAATGGTGTTGTGTGTTTAGTAAGACGTTCTAGAGCAGCAGTTGTAGATGTTGAAGATGAAGATGAAGAAGGTGAAGAAGGAGCAGAAGGTGCAGCAGCAGAAGGTGCAGCTCCAGCAGCAGCAGCAGAATAAACTATTTTTTTAGTCATAATATTAAAAAGCATCCTGTAATTCAGGATGCTTTTTTACTTTTGCAGTAAATTCGGTTTAACAAAAAACCTGTTGTAATAAGGAAGAAGTCAATATTATAAATAGTTGTCTCCTTGAGTAACTTCGGCTACGCTAAGCACAAGCTCCGTCGAAAGGTCTTGAAATCGATAATTTTATTATAGGTTTCGACTTTAGCCTGTCTTGAGCGACAGTCGAAAGACTCAACCAGACATTAAATTTAAATTATTTACTTTTAATTATTACAATTTCTGTAGCTTCGAAAATCAGGTTTTTATAGTAAATTCGAATACTAAATAGTTTAAATACATGTTTCAGTTTCTAATTAATTTATTTAAAAGAAAGCAAGCAGAAGAAGTACAGGATCCTATGAAAAAATATCTCATTGTTGGCTTAGGTAATATTGGTGAAAAGTATGAAAACACAAGACATAATATTGGCTTTAAAATACTCGACTTTATGGCCAAACATGAAGCGTTTAATTTTGAAACTCAAAAACTTGGAGACCTTGCTACTTATAAATTAAAAGGACGCACTTTTATTCTACTTAAGCCTAACACATATATGAATTTAAGCGGAAAAGCTATTTTGTATTGGTTAACGAAGGAGAAAATACCATTAGAAAACTTATTAGTAATTACCGACGATTTAAACCTTCCTTTTGGCAGCTTACGTGTAAAAATGAAAGGCAGCGATGGTGGCCATAACGGTTTAAAAGATACCCAACATAAATTAAACACAACGAAGTATAACCGTTTTCGTTTTGGTATTAGCGATGCCTTTAGTTCTGGCAGGCAGGTCGATTATGTATTAGGTGAATGGACCCCTGAAGAAGAAGAAAAACTTAATGAAAGACTTACAAAATCTGTAGAAATTATTAAATCTTTTGGATTGGCAGGAATTAATATAACAATGAACTCCTTTAACGGGAAATAAAGCACAAAACATTACTTTAAGCAATAGTTTAAATTGCAAAACCAATAAAATGAATCTTAAAACGAATTATTTTGGTTTACTAATCCTAATTTTGACGTCTTGTAATAAAGAACAAAAATACGTTCCAAACGGATTAATAAAACTAACAGAAAACGAATTAATTCTAAGAGCAAAAAATCAAGAATCGATTGATTTTGAAAAAATATCTTATAAAAATGAAAAAGGCGAAGTTTTTACCCTAGATTCTGTTAGAAATTTTCCAAAAACAAACGAATGGATATTTGATAGATATGCTAACGAAAAAGGTATAATTAAAGAACTAATTATAAGAAAAGCAACACCTAAAGACAAAGAGTTACTGGCAAAAATACAACAAGCTTACAATTACGAACCGCCAATACAATTAATTGATATTGATTGCGATAAAAAAGCTGAAATTTTAGAAGCAATCTATTTACTGGATCAAAATATGAGATCAAGCGATAATCACGAAGATTATGACCCAAAAATTGATAGACAAAATTTAACCAAAGTTGTTAGTCTAATTGAAAAATGCGGAATGCCAACAACTAAAGAAGTAAATACAATTTGGTTAGTTTTACAGCATGCAGATAATGAGAATAGAAAAAAATATTTTCCTTTATTAAAAAAAGCAGCCTACAATGGATACCTAACAAAAAGTAAGATTGCCATTATGGAAGATAGGATTTTAATGACGGATGGCAAACCTCAAATTTATGGTTCTCAAATCACGGAAAATAGAGAAACCAAAAAATGGGAGATTTACGATCTTAAAGACCCTAAATTTGTTGATAAGAGACGAGCTAAAGTTGGTCTTAAACCTTTAAAAGAATATACAAAAGATTTTGATGTTCAATTCAATATTAAGCAGGAACAATAAATTAAACAGTCTTTCTTTTGTAACACTTTATAGCAATAAGACCTACTCAAAAATAATATTATCTAACTATTATTTTTCTAGTAATCTTTTCTTTTCCATTTGAAACCCTTACAAGATAGAGTCCCCCTTGTACGTCTTTTAAATTAACCGATTCATTAAAACCTAAAGTGTTTTGAAACCGTTTATCATAAACCCTTCTTCCTCTTACATCATAAACTAAAACGCTTATTTCATCTCCAGGGGTTTCGATTAGCTTAATATTAAATAACCCTGAATTAGGGTTAGGATAAATACGTGTTTGAGAATCTAAATCGAGTTGAGCTGGCAATATATTTACGGTATAATCTTCTATTTCGCCATCAAAATCATTTTCACAAGCAGAAGATGGTGATTGAAATTTTGTAGAAACTCGCATGGTCGTATTCCCTAAAACAGCATCTATAGGAACCACTATAGGCAATGGAGAATTACTTGTAGGTCCATTTACCACATTAGTTGCGGTACCTAAATCATACTCCTCGTTGCCTTCAAAAATGCAATTTTGATTCCAGTCTATCCAAACTTTACTTTCACATAAAAAATTTCCGAAAGTATTTATATTTACGGTTAAACCATATGGATTTGCTCGTTCAATAGCTGTAGATAAATTCGTAAAATCACTATATCCTGAAGGCTTACCGTTATTTAAATTCTCTAATGTATTAAACGAAACACCTGTTATACTGGTTTGAAAATCTGTATTTGCCACTGCATTACAAATGCCATCAATAACTTCTAAACCAATATTAGCAATACTATTTGTGACTGATGCTGATGTGCCAATAACTTCAAGATTATAAATCCCTTGAGAAACATCTGTTAGACCGCTAACAGACATCGTAAATTCTTCAGAATTATTTAAACTACTTGAAGAAAAAATAACAGTTGAACCAGGAGGATTACCCATTACTGTAAAAACAGTGTCCTCAGCAAACCCATTAACTGTAGAAAACCTTAAGTTATATATTAACTCATCGACACCGCAAGCAACCTGTGAACCACTAGCATTACTTAAAGCAAAGGTAGGCATATTAGATATCGGGAAACTCTCACTCATTGCATAAAAAATATTATCTGTTGCTTCTACTATAATTCTAGCATTATTAGCTGGAGGAATGCCTGGTATAGTTATCGTTTCCAACCCATCATTATCAATATTAGTAGCTAAGGTAAACGGAAAAGTCACTCCATTATCTACAGATAATTTAATAGTCACTTTTTGGCAATTTATTGTTGAATTATTAGTCTCTCCTACATTCCAACTTATATCTGCTTCTCCTGTTGAAGGCAAAGCTCCTGGGCTATTAGCTGTAAAGGGTAAAACGTTTTCTACAGTAATCCTCATTAAATCAAAACTAGTTTGTGCTCCCAATCCTAAACCACTTGGTTCCCTATCTCTAACCGTAAGTGCCCAGTTTAATGTTCTAGACACTGTAGATACAGTTTCCCAGTCTTCATTAACTGTAGGATTTTCTTGCGTTAATTCTCCAGCCACTACTCTACTAAACTTAGGAATATAACGATATGGGCTTGAATTAGGTTCTAAAGATCTATTCGTAGAACCTGTTGTTAAGGTTGGCCCAAAAGTAGTATTAGTAACAACACCATTATCTATTTGCTCCCAACAATAAGTTAAAGCGTCCCCTCCATTAGCATCTGTAGCGGTTCCCTTTAAAATATAAGCAGTTCCTGGAGGAATATTATAATCATTTCCAGCATTTGCAATCGGGGGCTCATTTGATATCACTGTCGTTTGTGCACAATTGTTTGGTGAAGTCTCTAAATTATCGAGTATTTGTTTAATACTATAATAATGAAAATAAGAATCACTATGCAATTGCACATTGTTGTCTCCTGTAATACCGGCATAACCCATTATTGTTGTTCCGCTTCCTGGCTCTGCATTTACTCCTGTATTCTCTGTATTAAAAGCCCAAGTATGATTGGCTCCCATTTGATGGCCAATTTCATGAGCAACAAAATCGATATCAAAATTATCACCTTCAGGAATTCCATCAGAAGGGGAAGTAATCCCGCTACCTTTTCTTCCATCTTCACAAACGCAACCTATGCAACCTGCGCTCCCTCCTCCTCCTGAGGCGCCAAACATATGGCCAATATCATAACTAGCCTCCCCTATAGTAGTTGTTAATGTCGATTGTAATTCATTATTCCAATTTGATATTGCAGAATAAGGATCCGTAGCTGCATTCGTATAAATTAATTGTGTGGCATCAACTAATTCAAATGTTACTGCCATATCTGTTTCAAAAACAGCATTAACTCTTGTCATTGTTGTATTAATAGCCGCAAGTGCTCCAGCAATTGTTCCACCATGATAAGCGGTATATTCTCCATTAACAGAGATTGCTAACTTAAATTTCCGAAGTAATTGATCATTAGCATCTCTAAGAGATGAACTTTCTCCCTTAGCAACCTGTTCCTTTTTAGAAAAATCCTCAACCATCCCACATACAAATTCAGGTAATTTATTATCTGCTCTAGATAACCTATTATAAACAATATAATTATTTACATCTCCTGTAATAGGTTGCATAAAAACGGTAGGCTTATCTCTATAATCTATCATCGTATTTATTCCACTAGGTGAAATACTTAATCGTAAAATTGCTTTATTATTAAGTCCATATCCTATATAAGATTTTATATCTGGATACTTATTAGACAATTCGGGTGAAAAATTAGAAGCTTCATAAATTTGAAATTGTTCAGTTTCCCCTTTTTCGTTAGGAATAGATATAATATTTGAATTCGTTTTATGACCTGTACCTCTTTGAGGTATATTTACTAAATCCTGTTTTAAGGTTTCAATATTTAATTGAAGTATTTTAAAATGATTCGTATCTAATTTATTAATTGAAATTGAATTTAAACTCCCATTAGAAGTCGCAGATTTCCATGATCTATTTTGACCAAAAAGAGAAACCCCGATTAAAAAATGGAGTAATGCGAAAAAATATCTTGATTTTATTTTCAACACACACGCTTTAATATTCATTCAAATTTAAATTTTTAAGAAAAATAACCATGTTTTTTTAATATAATATACTTAAAAACGACAAAATAGCTTATTATATTAACAAATTAACTACTATTTTAGTATTCCGAAGTGTAGAAAAAATCGTTTTAGCTTCTAAAACTAAAAATTGTATTTAAGTTATTTCTACTAGCTTTTTCTATTTTTGCAACTTAACTGTTATGGCATTGAAATTTAAGCTAGAAAAAAAAACAAAAACAGTATTGACTATTGGCACTTTTGATGGTGTTCATATTGGTCATCAAAAAATAATTAAACGTCTTCTAAAAGTTGCTGAAACTAAAAAATTAGAAGCCGCTTTGTTAACATTCTTTCCGCACCCAAGAATGGTTCTACAAAAAGATTCTGATATTAAACTTATTAATACTATTGATGAGAAATCTATCATCTTAAAGAATCTAGGTTTAAATCATCTAATCATACGCGAATTTAATAATGAATTTTCTAAATTATCTGCCAAAGAATTTGTTGAAACCATTTTAGTTAACGAATTAAATACTAAACATGTAATTATAGGTTATGACCATCATTTTGGTCGTAATCGATCTGCAAATATTACACATTTAAAAACCTTTGGAGTAACTTATAATTTCGAAGTTGATGAAATATCGGCTCAAGACATTAATGATGTAGCCGTAAGTTCTACTAAAATTAGAGCTGCTTTAATTGAAGGGGACATTAGTACTGCTAATGCATTTTTAGGATATAATTTTATGCTAACTGGAGAAGTTGTTAAAGGAAAAAGTATTGGTAGAACTATTAACTTCCCTACTGCCAATATTCAAATTAAGGAAAGCTATAAACTAATACCAAAAAAAGGCGTTTACATTGTAAAAACGAAATATAAAGAAAATACTTTTTGGGGAATGATGAATATTGGAAGTAATCCAACTGTAAACGGTAAAAAGGACAGCATAGAAGTCCATTTATTTAATTTTAACACTACTATTTATGGTGAAGTTTTATGTGTTGAATTACTAACTAGGCTTAGAGAAGAACAAAAATTCGAATCGATTGATGCTTTAAAAGCACAATTAGAAAAAGACAAAACGGAAGCATTAAATTATATAAAAAACAATGCTTAATAAATTTTTATTTAAACATATAGACAACAGTTCTCTAATTGTATTTAGAATCATTTTTGGTTTATTATGTTTTTTAGAATCTGTAGGCGCTATTTTCACTGGTTGGATACGAAGAACTTTGGTTGATCCCGAATTCACTTTCTCTTTCATTGGTTTTGAATGGCTACAACCATTACCTGGCAATGGCATGTATTTTTATTATGCTGTTATGGGTGTTTTTGGTCTTTTTATAATGCTAGGGTATCGCTACAGAATAAGTATGATTTCTTTTACACTTATGTGGGCTAGTGTTTATTTAATGCAAAAGGCATCTTATAACAATCATTATTATTTACTTACTTTATTAAGTGGTCTAATGATTTTTCTTCCTGCAAATAAATATGCCTCCTTAGATGTAAAAAGAAACCCTAGTTTAAAACAAATTTCGATGCCCCAATGGTGTAAATGGGTCTTTGTAATACAGTTACTTATTCTTTACTCCTATGCCTCCATTGCTAAAATGTATCCAGATTGGTTAGATTTAACGGTCCCAAAAACATTAATGAGCTCAAAACGAAACTATCCATTAATTGGCGGTTTATTACAAACCAATTTCATGCCTTATTTAGTAGGTTATGGTGGCATTTTATTTGATGGCTTAATTATTCCGTTATTACTCATTAAAAAAACAAGGAAAATTGCGTTTTTTGCTTCAATTTTCTTTCATTTATTCAACTCTATAGTTTTTCAAGTTGGTGTTTTTCCTTATTTATCATTAGCCTTTTGCTTATTCTTTTTTAGTTCTGAAACCATAAAAAATATTTTCCTTAAAAAGAAACCATTTTACACTTCTAATGCTATTAAGATCCCTAGTTATAAATCAGCTTTACTAATTATTGGTGGTGTTTATTTTATCATTCAGTTGGCATTACCACTTCGTCATCATTTCATAGAAGATAATGTACTTTGGACTGAAGAAGGGCATCGTTTATCATGGCGAATGATGTTGCGTTCAAAGCATGGCATAATATCTTATAAAATTGTAAACAAAAAAGACCAGTCTACTAAAATCGTAAAACTAAGTGATTATTTATCAAAAAAGCAGCAACGAATAGCTAGCACAAAACCCGATGTAATTTGGCAATTTGCGAAATACCTTAAAAAAGTATACGCTGCTAAAGGTGAGGATATTTCAGTTTACGTGGATTGTAAAATAAGTGTGAATGGCAGTGCTTACAAACGTTTTATAATGCCTTACAAAGACATCTCAGCTTTAGACTGGAATACCTTTAAACATAGCGATTGGTTATTACCATCGCAATTAGAATAGTATTTTTATTTGAAATAAAATACCTATTAATTTTAACAAAAAAGAATAAAGGGAGCTAGTTTAGCTCCCTTATATTTATTATAATAAATCGTATAAAACACTTATTCAACGACTATTTTTCGTGTTTGTTTATTTATACCATCCGAAATTTGTAACATATAAATCCCTGATTGTACAGCTCCTATATTAATAACTTCATTAAAATCTCCTGAGCTATTATAACGTTTATCGAAAATGCTTCTCCCCCTAATGTCAAAAACATTTATTATGATCTCATTAGTTAATGAATTATTCAGTTTTAAATTAAAAGAACCGTTATTAGGGTTTGGATATATAGCTAAGCCACTAAAACTAAAATCATCTACAGAAAGTGGTACCGTAGTCGTAAAATTATCTGACAAAGTATAAAATATATTATCGGCAGCCTCCACTAGTATTCTAGCTTCAGTTGTATCTGAAATAGATGGCACCGTTATCATTTCTGATCCATCGTTGGGAGTATTCCCAGCTAATGTAATTGGAAAACTAATACCTCCATCTGTAGAAAATTTAATATTTACCATTTGGCAATTAATTGTTGCATTGTTCGTTGTTCCTACATTCCAAGTAACATTTTCAAGACTTCCTCCTTCCCAAGAAGATGGAGTAATTACAGTAAAAGGAGCACCTGATTCAACAGTTATCGTCATTGTATCAAAATCTGACTGAGGTGTTTGCCCAACACCTCCAACCTCTGAACGGTCTCTTACCGTTAATGCAAAATTTAATGTTCTGGCAATTGTAGATACCGTTTCCCAAGACGTATTATCTACTGTTTCCACTGGGTTAGACTCTGTTAACTGCCCATCTAAAACTCTACCATACATAGGCATATATCTATTTGGCGAAGTACTTGGTGGTCGAGATCTAAACGTAGCGCCTGAAGTTCTTGTTGGCCCAAAAGCACTGGTTGGCGAGACACCATTATCTATTTGTTCCCAAGTATAAGTTAAAACATCTCCTGCATTTGCATCTGTTGCACTTCCTTTAAGAATAAAAGCTGTTCCATTTGGAATCGCAAAATCTGATCCTGCATTAGCAACTGGAGGGTTATTTGTTATGGCTGTTGTAATCGCACAATCATTTGGAGCGCTATCAACATTATCTAGTATTTGAGAAATACTAAAATAATGAAAGTATGGATCACTATGATCTTGCACGTCATCAGGCCCTGTAATTCCTGCATATCCCATAATGGTGGTTCCGCTACCTGGTTCTGCATTTACTCCTGTACCTTCTGATGCAAATGACCAAGTATGATTTGCTCCCATTTGATGTCCAACTTCGTGTGGTACGAAATCTATATCAAAAAAGTCAGACATATATGGCCCTCCATCATTATCAACAAAATTATGTTGAGAATAACCAGAACCTTTACCTCGAGTTCTAGGTGGATCAACAGTGGCATCACAAACGCAACCTATACAACCAGCATTTCCATTAGTACCTCCTGCATTATAAACAAGTAAATGACCTATGTCATAATCATCACTACCCACGACAGCTGTAAGATTGGTCATCAATTCACTATTTAGATTTCCTCCATAAGGATCTGGAAATGTTGGTGAGTATATTAAATCAATCGCAGGATCGTCTGCAGTATCTACTAATACGAAAGTCATAGCCATATCAACTTCAAACACTTCATTCATTCTATTTAATGTAGATACAAGCTGAGCAAGAGCATCAGCTCTATTATCTCCATTTCCTGCATTTCCATCATCCCAAAAATTAGTATATTCTTGATTAACAGATATTGCAATTCTGTAGGTTCTCAATAATTGATCATTAGCATCTCTAGCTGAAGTTGTGTTTACTACTTTTTCTGTTATACCAAAATCTTCAGTTAAACATTCAAATGTATCAGAAGAATTTAACTTGGCATTTTTATTATAAATTATATATTGTCCATTAGAGACTTTAGTTATTGGCTGAAAGTAAGTTGTTATTTTTCCTGGTTCTGAAATCATTCCCTTAACACCTAAAGGAGTTACACTAAACCGAATTCTAGCTCCTGAATTATCAGTTCTTGACCCCAAATAAGTTTTTATATTAGAATGTTGCTCCATATTATCATTTGAGGAAAAAATAGAAGTTTCTACCACTCTATAACGTTGCATTTTACCATCATTATTTGGAAAATCAATAGCAACATTAGAGACTCCGTTAGATTGTCTTCTTAGTGGCGCATCCTGTATTTTTTCTTTGAGCAATTCAATATTTAGACTTAATAATGAGTAGTGTTTAGAATCTAAATTTTTAAGTGATACGCCTTTGGTACCATCAATAAATGAAGTTTTTGACCACAAACTAACATCTTGAGCTAATGAAACGCTCGAAATAAGCATGATTGATAGTGAAAAAACATTAAGTAATTTTATTTTCATAGTAAATTATTTTTAAACTATTTGAATAACAAAATAGTTTGGGGTTAATACTAATTTAATTAATACAAATTTAATCATTATTTTATACATTAAGTTATTTAAAATGAATTAGATAACTTAATAATAAATCGAAAAACACTTATTCAACGACTATTTTTCGTGTTTGCTTATTTATACCATCCGAAAGTTGCAACATATAAATACCTGACTGTACAGCACCTATATTAATAACTTCGTTAAAGTTTTCTATCATATAACTAACTAAGCCACATTATTATAATTAGCAAGTAATATTTCTGTTTTTTCTTTTAATTTTTCAAGTTGTATTAATCTATTCCTTAAATATTCTTCTTTGTTTTTGGTAATATATTCAGGGTTAAAATCGACTTTATCAGTAACCATCTTATAATAGATTGCAGCTAATTTTCTAGCAGTAGCAACTACTGCTTGTTTCCCTCCGCTTTTAGCTTTCTTCCTTCTTATGTAATCCCCAATTGGATTTTGTGCAGCCCATAATGCACCAGCTGCATCTCTAAATGCTTGACCAGCCTTGTTTTTCTTTCTCTTTACCTTGCTTGATATTACTTTGCCTCCTGTAATCTTGTTGTTAGGCACCACATTAAGCCATGATAAAAATTGTTTTTCAGTGGGAAATTTTTCTTTTAGATTTATTCCTGTTTCAGAGAATATAGTAAGTGCGGTAATTTCTTTAATGCCATATATTTTGGTCACTTCAACTCCCAAAGCTTCATATAAATATTGAGATACATTAAAGTTTGGATTGTTTTTAGACTTTTGAATTTTATCTGCTTTTTTATTTGATGAAGAATTACTTGTCATTGTTTTAATTACTTTTTCGCTTTCAATATCACATTGATTAAGTTGTCCTTGTAAAAAAAGATAATGCTTATAAGCAATCCGTAGATTAAATATTTGCTCTTCTCGCCAATTGCCTTCTAAGGATTTTATTAGCGTTTCTTCTGATGCTTTAATTCTCCAATCTCTATATTGAACCAATGTTTTGGGATCTCGTTCTCCTTCTAATATCTTGGTTATAATTGCTGTTCCTGTCTTTCCATTAATATCTCTTATCACATTATTTAGTTTAATATTCATTTGCTCTAAGGCTTTTTGCATTCTTTGCGTTTCTCTAGTCATTTGCCTAATGATATGCTTTCTTTGTCTTACATAATTACGTAAAGAACGCGTAAGGTTGTCTGGTTGAAAACTAGCTCGTAATAAACCAAAAGTGTGTAACTCTTGAAGCCAGCGTGCATCGCTTACATCACTCTTTCTTCCTGGAACATTTTTTACATGGTAAGCATTTACTAAATAAACTTCAAATCCGTAATCCAGTAAAATAGTGTACAAATCAAACCAATAGACCCCTGTAGATTCCATTGCAATGGTTTCTACTTTACAAGCTATTAACCATTTTGCTAATTGATGCAAATCTCTTGTAAAACCCTGAAAGGTTCTTACAGATCTTTTTGATCGATCTTCGGGAACTGCCACAACATGTTCCTTTGAGGAGATATCAATTCCTGCTGCATTTAAATTTACTAATTTTGTTGCCATAATATATCTTTTAATAGGAATGGTTAAATCAGCATACTTAAAATTGAATATTCTATCATAAGGGATCTATTCAGTCACCAATAGATAATCTAACAGTATGCATACCTAAACTGAGTTATGGGCTTTAAAGCACCAATGTTTTTTAAAGTTTGATTTAACTGTTCCTGTTTTTAATACAATAAAAATAAGTAATTAAGTCTGTTATCAATATAGATAATATGGGCTTGACCATTGATGGACTTAGTTCGATATAAAGATGTTAGTCATCAAAAATCGTCAATTCGAGTGATTTTTTGCAACAAAATGAAAAAAAATAGTATCGAGAATAGGTTTTTTGATATGAAAATCACTATTCTCGATACACTTCTCCTTAAGTCAAATCACTCGAATTGATGTAATTTCTTATATAGAATTCGCGTTAAAAACTATACAGAAACGGTGCTATATTCCTTTACTGCATCTATAAATGCTTTAGCGTTATCTAATGGGATATTAGGGAGTATTCCATGACCTAGGTTTACAATGTATTTATCTTTACCAAACTCATTAATCATTTGGTGCACCATTTTTTTAATTTCTGAAGGCGGTGAGAATAAACGAGTAGGATCAAAATTACCTTGTAAAGTAATATTTCCGCCAGTTAAATAGCGTGCATTCCTAGCCGAACATGTCCAGTCTATACCTAAAGCACTGGCTCCAGATTTTGCCATTTTATCTAAAGCAAACCAACACCCTTTTCCAAAAGCAATAACCGGAGTTTCGTCTTTAAGAGCATCTATAATTTGTTGAATGTATTGCCATGAAAATTCTTGATAATCTACAGGAGATAACATACCTCCCCAAGAATCAAAAACTTGAACAGCATTAACACCAGCTTTTACTTTTTCTTTAAGATAAGCAATAGTGGTATCGGTTATTTTTTGTAATAATTGATGAGCAGCAATAGGATTAGTGAAACAAAACTCTTTGGCTTTATCAAAGTTTTTACTGCCTTGGCCTTGCACACAGTAGCAAAGAATTGTCCATGGAGAACCAGCAAACCCTATTAAAGGAATTTCATTGTTTAATTTCTCTTTAGTGGCTTTTATGGCTTCATAAACATAACTTAATTCCTCTTTTACATTAGGAACAATTACGTTATCTACATCTTTTTGTGAACGAATTGGATTTGGTAAATAAGGTCCAAAATTAGGCTTCATTTGCACCTCAATATTCATTGCTTGAGGAATCACTAAAATGTCGCAAAACAATATCGCAGCATCCATTCCGTATCGGCGAATAGGTTGCACAGTAATCTCACTTGCTAATTCTGGTGTTTGGCATCGCGTAAAGAAATCGTATTTTTCCTTTATTGCCATAAATTCCGGAAGGTAACGTCCTGCTTGACGCATCATCCAAACTGGAGGACGTTCTACGGTTTCTCCTTTTAATGCTCTTAAAAATAAATCGTTTTTTATCATGATCTAGCTTTTGGCTTTTGGCTTTTGGCTTTTGGCCAATTGCTAAAAGTTTAACGTATTTTTATTTTATTTATTAAACTGTTAATCATTCTTCCTTCCTTCTGAATTAAGAGGATTAGATTTTCTGTTTCTTTTGATGAAACGAATTCAAGTTCAACACTAATAATTAATTGTGTTTCTACTTCAAAAAGAGAACCTATAGCAATTTCTAAAAAGCGTTTAAATTCAATTTCACTATTTCTACTGCAACCTTCAGCTATATTTGAAGGAATAGAAACTGCAGCTCTTGTTATTTGGCTTTTTAAACCAAATTTTTCTTCCGAAGGCAACTTACGAGATAATTGATAGACTTGTTTAACTAACTCAATTCCATTTTTCCAAATTTCAAGTTTTTTAAAATCTCTCATAACTTACTGTTGTGGTTAGGCCTTTTGCTATTTGCTTTTAGCTAAAACTCTTTATTTATATGAGTAATGCCAAAGGCCAACAGCTAGAGGCTAACTGCCATCATACATAATGCTCATTCACCAATCCAATCACACTCTCTACCGTTGGGACTTTAGCAATACGTACGTCTTTAAAATGTTTTCTAGCTTCTTTTGCTGTTGTTTCTCCTATGCAATAAGCGATGCCATTTGCAATATTACTTTGCGTATAACTTTTTACGGTCGATGGACTGTAAAATAATATGCCTTCTACTTTATCGTCTATCTTTTTACCATCAAATTTGGTTTGATACGCTTCAATTTCATTTACGGTAATATTGTTTTCATTTAAGATTTTAGGTAAATCATCTAATCTTAAATCACTACAGAAGTAGGTCACTTCTGCACCTTCAATATATTCAACCAAATAGTTGGCCAATTTTTCAGCACTTTTTTCTGTATGTTTTACTTTGCCTATTCGTTGTTCTACGAGTCGTTTTGTTCGTCTTCCAACACAGTAAATATTTTTAAATTGTAATTCTATTGCAGAAAAATTAGTAAGCAAAGCCTCTACCGCATTTTTGCTAGTAATCACTACATTTTCTATTTCGTTTTTAAGTAATCTAGGAGGGATTCTATTTAAATTAATTTTTATAAAATCATGACTTTTAGCGACTACTTTCTCATGAAACAATAATCGTTGATCTTCTGTAAATGATTTTGTTGAAAAAATATTAGTTTTTTTGTGAGAGCTTTTAATGGTGTCCATTAAACGTTTTCCTCCTTTTTCAATAACGTAATTTGCACACCATTCCGCCAAATCATGATGTTCACCAAGTTTTTTAGTACGTGTAACAGTTATTTTTTTAGTCCCATCTGCACTTAGTAAAATACCTTCAAAATGAATTTCTTCCTCTTTAATAAATGCAAGTGCACCTATAGGAGCTGTACAACCCCCTTCTAAGCGGTTAAGAAATTCGCGCTCTATTGTTGTACAAGTTTCTGTTTCACTATCATTAAGTTCGGTACAAATGGTTCTAGTTTCTTCATCGTCTTCAAGTGCGGCAATCATTATGGTACCTTGAGCAGGAGCAGGAATCATCCAATTTAAATTAACGGCTTCTTCTGGTCTCAATTCTAATCTACCAATCCCAGCAGCTGCGAAAATGGCACCGTTCCATTCTTCACTTTGTTCTAGTTTTTTAAGACGCGTATTTACATTGCCTCTAATGCCTTCTATTTTGTGTGTTGGATAACGATTTAACCATTGGGCACGACGACGCAAACTTCCTGTTGCTATAATGGCGTCTTTAGCACTTAGAAATTCTTCATTGTGCTTATAAATTAAAGTGTCTCTTACATTTCCACGTTTTAATACGGCAGCTTGTACAATACCTTTTGGTAAAACAGTAGGAACATCTTTAAGAGAGTGCACTGCAATATCTATGTCGTTATTAAGCATGGCAATATCTAAAGTACGTGTAAATATTCCTGTTATTCCTAATTGGTATAATGGTTTATCTAAAACAATATCGCCAGTAGATTTTACTGGAACTAATATTGATTTATGACCTAGGTGTTCTAGTTGTCGTCTTACTATTTGTGCTTGGTAGATTGCTAATTCGCTATCTCGTGTACCAATTCTAATTGTTTTAGGCATGTTTTGTTGTTTCAAGCTGAAAAACTTTCTTGATCAATTCTAGGCTCTCGTCAGTAGAAATTTCTTCATCTTTTAAATGATGAGCGAAGTGATTAGTTATTTTTTGAATAATATTTGTGCTAATTAATTGTGCTTGTTCTTCATTAAAATCAACTGTTTTCTTACGTTGCGTTTCTAATTCTGAGGCAGCAAAACTATTTAGTTTTTCTTTTAAAGCTTTAATAGTAGGAGCGAATTTTCTGGTTTCTAGCCAGCTATTAAAATCAACCTTTACTTCTTCAATAATACTTTCAGCCAACGGAATGTGTTGTTTACGTTTTTCTAAAGTTTCATCGGTAATTTGCGATAAATCATCTAAGTGTATAAGTTTTACATTTTCTAATTCGGTAACATTAGGATCTACATTTTTTGGGATAGATAAATCCAAAATAACGAGTTCTTTTTTAGATTGAATAAGATGTTTATCTATTGTAGGATTTTGGGCTCCTGTGGCAACGATTAAAACATCGGTATTATTTATTTCTTCTTGAAGCTGTGCGTATTCTTTAACTATTAAATTAAACTTTCCAGCAATAGCTTCAGCTTTACCTTTGGTTCTATTTATTACAGTAATGTGTTCGTTTTTGGTGTGTTTCACTAGATTTTCACAAGTATTACGACCTATTTTTCCTGTTCCAAATAATAAAATATTTTTATTTGAAATGGCTTCAACTTCATTCATTATGTATTTTACTGAAGCAAAAGAAACTGAAGTCGCGCCAGACGATATTTCGGTTTCGTTTTTTATGCGCTTGCTAGCTTGGATAACAGCATTTATTAATCGCTCTATAAAAGGGTTTAATAAACCGTGCTTTTTTGAAATTCGAGTACTTATTTTTAATTGACTAATAATTTCAAAATCTCCTAGAATTTGGCTATCTAACCCTGAGCCTACACGAAATAAATGAGATACAGCTTCTCTGTTTTTGTATACATAAGCTACTTTCTCAAATTCTTCTACAGTGCCCTTAGTATTATCACAGAGCAATTGAATTAACTGGAACGGGTGTTGTGCAAAACCAAATATTTCAGTTCTGTTACACGTTGAGGTTACAATTAAACTTTCAATACCATTAGTCTTAGCTTGGTTAAGTAAGTTTAGTTTAGCAGTTTCATCTAAACTAAAATGACCTCTAATTTTGGCATCCGCTTTTTTATAGCTTAGTCCAATAGCATAGAAATAGGTTCCTCTAGAAATGTTGTATTGTTTCATTAAAATAAATCGAAACGATTCGAGCGACAAAAATAACGGGATAGTTCTTTAAAAAGTAACGCTTAAAGAACTTTTAATATCGTTTGTGGTTTTTTATGCTATTTTTTTATTAGATAGTATAAATAGCTTATTTTTGCAACAATAATCAACGATTCACGTTTTTTAATTTAGAATGAATCTAAATAATAAAACCAATATCTCAATGAATACTAACGAAAAAAGTATCGCTAAAGGGGCTTTCTCTGAAACAACAATAGGTGATGGTTTTTTTGTTTTAACCTATCAAAATGAAGATAATACTATTAAAGTAATTGAAAGAGAAACAGATAGTAGTTATATTCAGTTTCATTTTTGCTTAAAAGGAGAAAGTAAATTTCATTTTAATAATGGTAATTATACACTCAATGTTATTGAGGAAATGTCTCTATTATTATACAATCCACAACGCGATTTACCTATTCATCTTGAAGTGCAACCAAATTCGTGGTTAGTTTCTGTTTTGGTTCCTATTAAAAAGTTTCATGGTTTGTTTTCTCAAGAGGCCGATTATATTACCTTTTTAAGTGAAGATAATAAAGATAAGAAATATTATAAAGATGGAAAAATATCACCATCTATGGCTATTGCTCTAAATCAAATTATTAACTTTAATTTAAATCAATCTATAAAATCATTGTATTTTAAAGGAAAAGCTTATGAGATTTTAAGCCTCTACTTTAACAGAGGAGAAGATGCTAATATAGAGCAATGTCCTTTTTTAGTAGATGAAGCCAATGTCATTAAAATAAGGCAGGCCAAAGACATTATAATCAATAGAATGGTAGAGCCACCAACGTTACAAGAATTGTCCGATGAGATTGGTTTGGGCTTAAAAAAATTGAAAGAAGGATTTAAACAAATTTATGGCGATTCGGTTTATAGCTTTTTATTTGATTATAAAATGGAAGTTGCGCGTAAATTGTTAGAAACAGGAAGCCATAATGTAAATGAAGTGGGGTTAAAAGTAGGTTACAGTACTTCAAGTCATTTTATTGCAGCTTTTAAAAAGAAATATGGTATTACACCTAAAAAGTATATTCAATCCATATTATAAATGTAACTATTAAAGGAGCGTTGCATTTGAGAATTTAAAAATGAACACATGAAAAATTTATTATTAATACTTGTATTATTTTTTAATCTAGCCTTACAGGGCCAGGTTGACAAAAAGACGCTTAAAGCCGAAACACTTAAATACTTCGATTTTGTTGAAGCGAATAATTCAGAAGGTGTTATAAACTATATGCATCCTAAAGTATTCGAAACACTTCCTAAAGAACAAATGAAAGCGGGAATGGATCAAATGCTAGATAATAAGGATATGAAAATTGAATTTTTATCATCAGATATTAATAGCATTACTGATATTATTGAGCATGAAAATAGTTCCTATGTTAATATTGGTTATACTAATAAAATGAAGATGGTTTTTCTTTCTGAAAAAGAGAAGCCAGTAGAAGATCAAAACGTATTTATGGGGTTTATGAAAAAGACTATGGATTCTCAATTTGGCGAAAAAAACGTGTCTTTAGATGCTGAAAACTTAGCACTAATAGTTACTGTTAATAGTAATTTATATGCCGTTTATAATGATGATTTCGGAGGATGGAAGTTTGTAGGAAATGATGATGCTATGACCGCTGTTATTAATACCATTATACCAGAAAAGGTTCGTTTAGCGTTTAGTAAAAAGTAGGTAATTAAAGAATCTTAATATAGTTTTGGTTACTGAGCGTAGTCGAAGTGATAATTTATAGAAATGAAAAGTAATATAATTTTGGTTCCAAAAGAAGTCACTTTGGCTTCGCTTTGTGACCATCATAATAGAAGAAAAATAATTTAAAATATTACCGCTTTCGCGGAAAATAAATATGAAAAAAGGAATTTTACTAGTTAACCTTGGTTCTCCTGAAAGTCCAGAACCAAAAGATGTAAAAAAATATTTAGGCGAGTTTTTAATGGACGAGCGTGTTATCGATGTACCACTTTGGGCTAGAACATTGCTTGTAAAAGGAATTATCTTAAATACACGTCCTAAACAATCTGCCAAGGCTTATAAAAAGATATGGTGGGAAAATGGTTCACCTTTAATAGTTCTGTCTGAAGAATTAAAAGAAAAAGTAGAAAAACAAGTTGATTACCCTGTTGCTTTAGCGATGCGTTATGGCAGTATGACTATTAAAAAAGGGATACAAGAATTAGTAGATAAAGGTGCAAAAGAGGTGTTTTTAATTCCTTTGTATCCGCAATTTGCAATGGCAACAACAGAAACTATTTTAGTTTTAGCTGAAGACGTAAGAAAAGCACATTTTCCTGAAATAGAAATAGAATCATTACCTGCTTTTTATAACAATCCAGATTATATAGAAGTACTTTCAAACTCTATAGCCAATGACTTAAAAGGTAAAGATTACGAACATTTGTTGTTTTCTTATCATGGCGTACCAGAAAGGCACATTCGTAAGAGTGATATTACAAAATCACATTGCAAAATAGATGGTAGTTGCTGTGCAACAGCATCTCCAGCACATGAGTTTTGTTATAGGCATCAATGCAAGGAAGTAACCAGACTTGTGGGAGAAAAACTTAATCTAAAAGAGGATACATTCTCAACATCTTTTCAATCTCGATTAGGTTTTGATCCATGGTTACAACCTTATACAGACCGAACAATAGAGCGTTTAGGAAAAAGCGGAATTAAATCTATGGCTATCGTCACGCCAGCTTTTGTAAGCGATTGTTTAGAAACATTGGAAGAGATAGCAATGGAAGGCGAAGAGATTTTCCACGAAATGGGAGGGAAAACGTTCCGCACTATTCCATGTATTAATACAAATGCCGATTGGGTCGCATTATTAGCAAAATGGATAAACGAATGGGCGTTATCTCCTGTTGAAGCTTAATTAATAGTAACATCAATATTTAATTTATAAGATCCCCTCTTTCGAGGGGACTAAAGATGAAGAAAAACGCCTCAGAAAATTTAGGAACAGAGCCTATAAGTCAATTATTGATAAAACAAGCTGTTCCAGCTTCTATTGGTATTTTAGTGATGTCACTAAATATATTAGTAGATACTATTTTTGTTGGTAATTGGATTGGTTCTACAGCAATAGCAGCGATTAACGTTGTATTACCAGTGTCGTTTTTTATAGCTGCTTTAGGAATGGCTATTGGTGTTGGTGGTTCCTCTATTATTTCTCGAGCTTTAGGTGCTGGGAATAAATCTAAAGCATTAAAAACGTTTGGAAATCAATTAACTTTAACATTCCTTCTTACAATAACCTTTGCCGTTTTTGGTTTGTATTTTGTCGATACACTTATTCCTGCTTTTGGAGGAAAGGGTAATATCTTCGATCCTGCAAAAATTTATTATGAAATTATTCTTTATGGTGTTCCTATTTTAGGATTCGTTATGATGGGTAATAATGTTATTCGTGCTGAAGGAAAACCAAAATTCGCCATGTATGCCATGCTTATTCCGTCTATTGGCAATCTAGTTTTAGATTATATTTTTATAAATGTTTTAGATTTAGGAATGGCAGGAGCGGCTTGGGCGACGACAGGATCTTATATTGCTTCGTTCCTTTTTATTTTGTGGTATTTTTTATCTAAAAATTCAGAATTAAAAATTAATGGATCCCATTTCAAATTTGAGAAAACCATAGTTTCAGAAATTGGCTCCCTAGGTTTTGTAACCTTAGCAAGACAAGCTGCTGTAAGTGTTACATTTTTGCTCGTTAATAATGCACTGTTTAATTATGGAGGTGAAACGTCTGTGACTGCTTATGCCATTGTTGGTAGGATGAGTATGTTTGCATTGTTTCCTGTTTTTGGGATTACTCAAGGGTTTATTCCTATAGCAGGTTACAATCACGGAGCACAACAATACGATCGTGTGAAAGCTGTTATTTTTACGGCTATAAAATATGCAACATTGTTAGGAACATTGGTTTTTATTGGCTTGATGATTTTTCCAGAAATAATTACAAGATCTTTTACTCAAGATGCAGCTGTAATTAGAGAAACACCTACTGCTATGCGCTGGGCGTTTTCTGCAGTTCCAGTTTTAGCACTACAACTTATTGGAGCTGCTTATTTCCAAGCTATAGGAAAAGCATTACCAGCATTATTATTAACCTTAACAAGACAGATTATTTTCTTTATACCACTAATGTATATTTTACCAAAATTTTATGGTGAATTAGGAATTTGGATGTCCTTTCCTATTGCAGATGTTTTGGCAACTATCGTTACCGCTTATTTCTTATATCGAGAAGTGAAGTTAAAATTAGGTAATACCAATTGAATTTCAAAAGGCACTTTTTTAATTTGAATTATTTTTTGTTCAAATGAAGAATAAAATCGAAGCATAGCATTAGCTCCGTTTCTATTTTATTCTGAAATATGAGCGAAAAAGAAACGAATTGAATAGGGGTATTTTGATGTTTAATTAATATAAAGCATAGCTATAAAGTATTTTTATCGTTATTTTTAGTGTCTTAATTAATCCGAAAATTGCTAATGAAAATTTTGAAATCCCTCTTATTCCTTGTTTTTACAATGGGAATAATTCAGCTTAGTCCCTCTCAAACTTATAACGAATCAGAATATTCTGCTTTAGAATACCGACTTTTAGGGCCTTTTAGGGGAGGAAGAAGTGCAGCGGTAACAGGAGTTCCTAATCAACCTAACTTGTATTATTTTGGTTCTACTGGCGGAGGTATTTGGAAAACTACAGATGGTGGCAGAGCATGGGAAAATATTTCTGATGGTTTTTTTGGAGGAAGTATTGGGTCCATATCTGTTGCTAAAAGCGATCCTAATGTGATGTATGTTGGTGGCGGCGAGAAAACAGTAAGAGGAAATGTCTCTTCTGGTTATGGCGTTTGGAAAACTGTTGATGCTGGAAAAACTTGGAAAGCTTCTGGGTTAAAGAGCTCAAGACATATTCCTAGAATTGCTATAGATCCTACGAATCATAATATCGTGTTTGCAGGAGTTTTAGGTAATATTTACAAACCTACTCAAGAAAGAGGCGTTTATAAAAGTACTGATGGCGGTAAAACATGGCGAAAAACATTATTTGCTAATGATCATGCTGGTGTTGTCGATTTATTAATAGATCCTACAAATTCAAGGATTCTTTATGCATCTACTTGGCGTGTACAGCGTACATCTTATAGTTTAAGTTCTGGTGGTGAAGGTTCTGCTTTATGGAAAAGTACAGATAGTGGAGAAACTTGGACAGAAATTTCTAAAAAAGAAGGTTTCCCGAAAGATACATTAGGAATTATAGGTGTGACTGTTTCTCCAATTAATAACCAACGCGTTTGGGCAATAGTAGAGAATAAAGAAAAAGGAGGTCTATATAGAAGTGACGACGGCGGAGATACATGGAAACAAGTAAATAGTGAACGAAAATTACGTCAGAGAGCTTGGTATTATACACGAATTTATGCAGATACTAAAGATGTAGATAAAGTTTACGTTTTAAACGTTCGTTATCATAAAAGTACTGATGGTGGAAAAACGTTTAGTACTCATAATGCGCCGCATGGCGATCATCATGATTTATGGATTGCTCCAGAAAATCCAGATAGAATGATTATTGGAGACGATGGTGGAGCTCAAGTCACATACGATGGTGGAGAAACTTGGAGTACGTATCACAATCAGCCAACTTCACAGTTTTATCGTGTGACTACAGATAATCATTTTCCGTATCGAATTTATGCCGCGCAACAAGATAATTCTACATTAAGAATACCACATAGAACAGGAGGTCGATCTATTTCTGAAGGTGATTGGGAAGCAACTGCAGGAGGAGAATCGGCACATATTGCAGTAGATCCTAAAGATAATGACATTGTTTATGGTGGAAGTTATGATGGATTTCTAACTCGAGTGAATCACAAAACGGGAAGCACTAGAGCCATAAATGTATGGCCAGATAATCCAATGGGCCATGGTGCCGAGGATATGAAATATCGTTTCCAATGGAATTTTCCTATTATATTCTCAAAGCATAATCCTAATCGATTATACACGTTTTCGCAAAATGTTCATGTTACCGAAAATGAAGGGCAATCTTGGGACGTTATTAGTCCGGATTTAACGAGAAACGATCCTGAAAAATTAAAATCTTCTGGAGGGCCAATTACTCAAGATAATACGTCTGTAGAATATTATTGTACCATTTTTGCAGCGCAAGAATCGCCACTTAAGGAAGGTTTACTTTGGGTAGGAAGTGATGACGGGTTAATTCATGTTACAAAAGATGGTGGTAAAAACTGGGAAAACGTGACGCCTAAAGGGATGCCGGAATGGATGATGATTAATAGTATTGAACCGAGCGCTTTCGATGAAGGAACTTGTTATGTCGCAGGAACCAAATATAAAACAGGTGATTTTACACCTTATTTATACAAAACGACCAATTACGGTAAATCGTGGAAAAAAATCACGAATGGAATTTCTCCAGAACATTTTACAAGAGTACTTCGAGAGGATCCAAAACAAAAAGGATTACTTTACGCAGGAACAGAAACAGGAATGTATGTGTCGTTTAATGATGGGCAAAACTGGCAAAAATTTCAGTTAAACTTACCCATTGTTCCAATAACAGATTTAACGATAAAAGAGAATAACTTAATTGTTGCAACTCAAGGTCGAAGTTTATGGATGATAGATGATTTAACAGTACTTCATCAATTATACAAGTCTAGCGCTTCTAGAAACCGATTGTTTAAACCAAAGGACACCTATAGAATTGATGGAGGTAGTATGAAGGATAGTAAAACTGAAGGGAAAAACCATCCAAGTGGTGTCATTACTTATTTCAATTTAAAAAATTACAAGAAAGAAGATAAAGTTGCATTAACGTATTTTGATGCTAAAGGTGATACGATTTCTAGTTTTAAAGGCATTCAAAAAGGAACAGAGAAAAAGAAAGATAAGACAGAAGACAAAAAGAAAATCTTTGAAATTGAAAAAGGGATGAATCAATTTGTATGGGATATGGCTTACAAAGGTTCGGAGAAAATAAAAGGGATGATTTTATGGTGGGCGAGTTTAGAGGGGCCAAAGGCCATTCCTGGGACTTATAAGGTGGTATTAAATGTAAACGGACAAGACCTTTCTCAACCCTTTACCATTTTGGCCGATCCAAGAGCTGAAAGCTCGCAAACAGATATGCAAAAGCAATTCGATTTTATTAAAGATATTAATGCTTCAATGGATAATGCACATAAGGCCATTAAAAAAATAAGAAAAATAAAAAGCCAGCTTTCTGCTTTTGAAAAGCAATATAAAACAGATGAGACTATAAAAGATCTTGTTGAAAAAGCTAAAAAACTTAAGGAAGATTTTACTAAAGTAGAAGAAGCATTGTATCAAACTAAAAACAGAAGTGGTCAAGACCCATTAAATTTCCCAATTCGATTAACAAATAAATTGGGACATTTAAATTCGTTAGTGAGAATGGGTGATTTTGCACCTACAGACCAGGATATTGCAGTAAAGAATGAGTTAACTAAAGAAATAGACAAACAATTAGAGCAATTTAATAATTTAGTGACTAATGAAATAAGTACATTTAATACTGCTTTTAATAGCAAGCAATTAAACTATTTATTTATTGAAGACTAGACAGAGTTCCAATGGAATACTATAATTACATAAAATCATTACATCTTATTTTTGTTATTACCTGGTTTGCAGGTTTATTTTATATTCCTAGGTTGTTTGTATACCAAATAGAAGCCTTTCATAAACCGTCTCCTGATAAGGAGATACTAGGAAAACAACTCAAGTTAATGGCAAAACGATTGTGGTATATTATAGCTTGGCCTTCAGCAATATTAGCTATTTTCTTTGCGATTTGGTTACTTGTTTTGGTGCCAAGTTGGATGGAACAGTCGTGGATGCATGTTAAATTGGGATTTGTGGTTTTATTGATTATGTATCATATTAAAACACATCTTTATTTTAAAGAACTGCAAAATGATAGTGTAAAGAAATCCTCCAATTTCATGCGAATATGGAATGAAGGTGCTACTTTTATTTTATTCGCAGTTGTGTTTTTGGTGGTTCTAAAAAGTGCTTTTAATTGGATTTTTGGAGTCATAGGAATTTTAGTTTTAGGGATTCTTTTAATGTTAGGATTTAAAGTCTATAAACGTATTCGAGATAAAAACCCTGAAGCCTAATCGGTAAAAAGAAATCATTTCTTAATTACTTATATTTTATTTGAAACATCTTGAAAATGTCTGGTTGAGCCCTTCGGCTGCGCTCAGGAAAAGCTAAAGTCGAAACCTACTTCTACCAAACGAATAGTTCTCGACTGCGCGCTCTAACAGACAGAGAAACAAATAATTTTATTTATTCTTTATAACTAGTCGATATTTAAGAAGTTGTTTTTGGTGTAATTATTGCTATATTTAAATGAGTAATTTATTTCAAAAAATAGATTTCAAAGTTTTTGTTTTTTGAGCTTAAAATATAACATCTAAAAGACACCCGTTTTCACGGGCATAAAAGATTTCCGCTTTCTCGGAAAATAGATATGAAAATAAAAAAACTATCCTTAAGAGTTCGCATATTTATTGCTATGGTTTTTTTGGTGTTACTGGCTTCAATTCTTATTGCAGTTGTTGCAGCTTACCAATATAGTGAGGAAACCCAGGAATATCATGCGAAACGTCTAGAACGTAAGGAAAGTAGTATTAAACGGCATTTAGATTTTGTAATACGAGAGACCTCTTGGGAGGTTAAAACCGAGAAAATTCCATTAATATTTAAAGAAGAGATTCATAAAATTGCCGATGTGCATAATCTTCAAGTCAATCTATACGATTTACAAGGTGGTCTTTTAAAATCCTCTAAAGCAGTATTATTTCAAGATACGACCCAGACCTGTCTTAGAGCAGAAATTTTAAATAAATTATCAAATACAGCGAATCATCGATTTGTTGAGAAGCGTATAGAAAATAAAAAAAATTTTCAATCGTCTTACAGTTATATTACCGACAAAAAATTTAAACCATTAGCCATTTTAAATCTTCCTTATTTAGAGCGGGATGATTTTTTAGCTAAAGAGTATAATGAGTTTTCAGAACGATTAGCATATACTTATATATTTATGCTGCTTATAGCAGTTGTTTTAGCTTATTTTTTATCCAAATATATTACACGTACTTTAAAAACCATAAGTGATAAAATAAATGCGACGCGATTAGAAAAACGCAATAAGAGAATCGAAATAGAATCAACTACAGAAGAAATCTCAACATTAGTAGATTCTTATAACAGCATGATTGATGAGTTAGAAGAAAGTGCTGTGAAATTAGCAACTAGTGAACGCGAACAAGCATGGAGAGAAATGGCAAAGCAAGTTGCACATGAGATTAAAAACCCGTTAACGCCTATGCGATTAACAGTACAAAGTTTTCAACGTAAATTTGACCCAGAAGATCCTAATATTCATCATAAATTAGACGAATATAGTAATACCTTAATTCAGCAAATTGATACCATGAGTTCTATAGCCTCTGCATTTTCAAATTTTGCTAAAATGCCAGCTCAAAAAAACGAAAATCTTAATGTGGTAAAAATTGTAGATTTAGCTCTAGATATTTTTAATGAAGATTATATTACGTTTCAATCAGATTCTGAAGAAATGATAGCGACTTTTGATCGTACTCAACTTATTCGTGTGGTAACTAATTTAGTTAAGAATAGTATTCAGGCGATACCAAAGGAGAGAATTCCTGAAATTATAGTTTCAGTCTCTGAAGAAGAAAATAATGTGAAAATTAAGGTTACAGACAATGGTAATGGGATTTCCGAGGAAAATAAACCTAAAATTTTCGAACCAAAATTTACCACTAAAACTAGTGGAATGGGATTAGGTTTGGCTATGGTAAAAAATATAGTTGAAACTTATAATGGAAGTATTAACTTTGTATCCAAAAAAGAGAAAGGAACAACATTTACAGTGTCTTTCCCTAAAGTTTAATATTCCTGACTGTTTAGGAATTTCACTTCAAAATAAAATTATGTCATATAAAAACATTCTTTCAGCCACTCAAAATGGAGTGACTACTATTACAATTAATCGCCCTTCTAAATTAAATGCGTTAAATAAAGAAACTATTGAAGAATTGCATGAAGCCTTTAAAAGTGCAGAAGGCGATAATAATACAAAAGTTATTATTATTACAGGAAGTGGTGAAAAAGCTTTTGTAGCTGGAGCTGATATTAGTGAGTTTGCAAATTTTAGTATTGAAAATGGAGGAAAATTAGCGGCAAAAGGACAAGAGTTATTGTTTGATTTTGTAGAAAACCTATCTACGCCAGTAATTGCTGCAATTAATGGTTTTGCATTAGGAGGCGGATTGGAATTAGCAATGGCGAGCCATTTTAGAATCGCTAGTACTAATGCAAAAATGGGTTTGCCAGAAGTTTCTCTTGGTGTAATTCCTGGGTATGGTGGTACGCAGCGTTTACCACAACTAGTTGGTAAAGGTAGAGCAATGGAGATGGTAATGACAGCTGGAATGATAGATGCTAATCAAGCTTTAAATTATGGTTTGGTAAATCATGTGGTTGAACTTGAAGAATTGCTTCCGCTTTGCGAAAAAATGGCAAGTAAAATTCAACGTAATTCTTCTGTAGCAATTGGTAAAGCTATAAAGGCCATTAATGCAAATTATAAAGATGGAGTTGATGGTTTTGAAATCGAAATTGAAGAATTTGGTGCGTGTTTTGGAACTAAAGATTTTAAAGAAGGAACTACTGCTTTTTTAGAAAAACGTAAAGCAGATTTTCCTGGAGCATAGAACTATTTTCCATTAAAAGTTTATACTTAATAAAAAAAAGCGAGCTTTTACGCTCGCTTTTTTGACAACTAACTAACAGTATAAGCCCGTTTTTAAAGCTTTATTTTCTCAACAAATAACCTATCTGAGCTTTTAAAAACGAGTTTGTAATTTCCTTTTTCCTCAGCATCAAGAGTATAGATGCGGTTTAATATTTTTGTGTTTTCAACAGTCTCAGAATAGATAAGATTGAAATTACTATATTCATCTTCGTAATAAACTTCTATTTCTAAAGGTTCTTCTTGTAAAGATAATCGAGTAATAAAAAGTGAATTTTCTTTAACTCTAACTATAGGCTTATATATAATACTTTCATTTTCTTTATTAAATGAGACATTATTTAAGTTAACACTAAAAGGGATTTTTCTAATTTCGACACCTTTATTAATTTCAAAAAAATAGTAACCATCTGGAAGCGCAGTTAAATCAAAATATTTATTATAGACTCCAGATATTTTTATATGTTCCTTATAAATAATAAGGCCGTTAACATCAATAATAGATAATAACTGTCCTGGTTTAACATGATCAATTTTTAATACTGTTTTTTTAATCTCACCATCTTTCTCTACAAAAGATAAACCTTCATTGGCATTACCTAATAAAGTAACTGCCATCGCAACGATCAATACTGTTTTTCTAATTAAGTTTTTCATAATGTGTGCATTTTAAGTTTAACTACACTGCAAAGTTAGTAGGGTTTTCCTTTTCTGAAAACATCAATTTTTGCCAATTTATATTCTATATTACCATTAATCAATGTTATGTAATTGTTAAGGGTTAATATTGTATATAATATTGTTAAAAGAGCATATATTATAAAGTAAATAAGCAGTAATTTTATACCTTAAATAGTTGATATTGAATATTAAACCTACATACGAAAAAATAAGTCCAAGCTTTGGAAGTTCAATTCTTGTTAAACAACATAGCAAGAGTGTAACTAACAGTGGGGCAGCTTTTTGGCATTTTCATCCAGAAATAGAGTTGGTTTATGTAAATAAGGGAAAAGGGAAAAGACATATTGGTAACCATTTATCTTATTTTAATAATAGTCAGCTTATATTAATAGGATCTAATTTGCCTCATTATGGTTTTACAGATCGATTTACAAGTAGCGGTACCGAAACGATTGTACAGTTTAAATCTGATTTTTTAGGAGAGCGGTTTTTTAGTGTTCCAGAGATGTATACCATTTCTTTATTGTTTGATAGAGCGAAAAAAGGAGTTTTATTTCCTCCAGAAACCAAAAAAATAGTAGGACCAAAAATTGAAAGCTTATTAGAAATGGAAGGCTTTAATCGCGTAGCGAAATTATTAGAAATCCTTAATGATTTATCTGTTGCCGAAGAGTATACGTTATTGAATGTTGATGGGTTTGCTTTTGAAACCGAACCGCAAGACAGCGCTAAAATTGATATTATATTTAAACATATAAATAACAATTTTCAAAATCATATAACTTTAGATGAAATTGCCGAAAAAGTAAGTATGACCGTTCCTGCTTTTTGTAGGTATTTTAAAAAAGCAACAGGAAAAACGTTTACGAAATTGGTTAACGAATATAGAGTGGTTCATGCTACTAAATTATTACTAGAAAGCCATAGCAGTATTACCGATGTTTGCTACGAATCTGGTTTTAATAACTTTTCGCACTTTAATAAGCTTTTTAAAGAAATAACAGGAAAAAGCGCTTCAAAATATAGAAGTGAAATGAAATTAATTATTCAATAGACTTTTTACTAAAATTTATTTTTAAATTACGACCTAATAATCAAGGCAACCATTTCAGATTTTTTTACGTCTTTATAAGTACATGAGTTGTTTTTATGCTCTAATAAATTAAAAGTGAATCTATTTTGTAACACTTTTAAATTCTATTCGTCTTATATACAATCAATCAAAAACACTATCTATGAGTACTTTAAAAATCAAAAATTTATCTAAAACTTATGCTAATGGCGTTAAAGCTTTAGATAATGTAAATTTAGAACTAGAAAATGGAATGTTTGGCCTTTTGGGGCCAAATGGAGCTGGTAAGTCGTCTTTAATGCGAACACTTGCAACGCTGCAAGAAGCAGATGCTGGCACAGCTACTTTAGATGATATTGATATATTAAATCAACCTGCCGAATTACGAAAAGTATTAGGGTATTTACCTCAAGAGTTCGGAGTTTATCCTCGTATTACTGCAGAACAATTATTAACACACTTAGCCATTTTAAAGGGAATTACCAATGCTTCTCAGCGAAAGGAATTGGTGAAGTATTTACTAGACAAAGTAAATCTTTATGAAAAACGTAATAAATCTGTTAAAGGTTTTTCTGGCGGTATGAAACAACGTGTAGGTATTGCTCAAGCTCTTATAGGTACACCTAAGCTTATTATTGTAGATGAACCTACAGCTGGTCTTGATCCAGGTGAGCGTAATCGTTTTTATAACTTATTAGCTGATGTTGGTAAAGATGTTATTGTCATCTTATCGACTCATATAGTTGATGATGTTCGCGAATTGTGTACCAAAATGGCGATTATGAATTTAGGTGAAATCGTTTATCATGGTTCACCGCAAACAGCAATAGATGAATTAAGAAGTAAAGTATATCAAAGAATCGTTAGCAGGGATGAACTTCAAAATTTTGCAAAAGAATATAAAATTATTTCAAATAAAATGGTAGGCGGTCAACCGCTTATTCATGTGTTTAGTGAAAGTCATCCACAAAATGGCTTTGAGCAAGTTACTCCAAATTTGGAGGATGTTTTCTTCTCAAAAATCAATACTTCAAACGTACTTGTTTAACATTCACTAAACCATTTTATCATGTTTAAAACATTTTTTATTTCAGAATTGAAATATACACTTAGGCAACCTATGGTGTATATTTTTATGTTCATCTTGGCATTATTGGAATTCTTCGCTACAGTTAGTGATAATGTTCAAGTTGGAGGCGCTATTGGTAATGTATATCGCAATTCGCCATATACAATTACTCTACATATTACAATATTTTGCATTTTTAGTCTTTTAATGGCTGCAGCTTTTTTTAATAATGCAGCATTACGAGATCATAATAACGAGTTTAATGAAATCCTATTTACGACACCGTTAAGTAAACCTGGTTATTTCTTCGGTCGCTTTTTCGGAGCTTTATTAGTCTCAACATTACCATTATTAGGTGTTTTTATAGGGATGCTTTTAGGAACTTATATGAATTCCATTTTTGGATGGATGGATACTGAGCGGTTTGGAGCGTTCTATTTTGAGACTTTTTTGAATAATTATCTATTATTTATTCTTCCAAATATGTTCTTAGCAGGAACTGTAATTTATGCAATGGCTAACAAATGGAAGAGTACAGTTATTTCTTTTGTAGGAGGATTACTAATTATAGTCGCTTACATTGTTTCTGGATCTTTAATGTCTGATGTCGATAATGAAACTATAGCTGCATTGTCTGATGTTTTTGGAATTAACACCTATTCTATTGAAACCAAATATTTCACACCAATTGAAAAGAATACGATAAGCCCTAGTTTTTCTGGATTACTATTACAAAATCGATTGATTTGGACTAGTCTTGGAATTATTATCTTATTGACATCATATTTTAGCTTTTCATTTAAACAGAAAAATAAAAAAGTAAAGAAACAGAAGGTCGTAAATTTAAAAAAAGAAACAGTGTTTGCATTACCTAAGTTAAATCCAATATATAATGGTAATACAACATGGATACAGTTTAAAAGCTTTTTTTACACTAATTTTTTAAGTATAATTAAGAGCATAACATTTAAAATTCTCTTCTTATTTTGCGTCATTATCCTTGTTGCAGATCTAAGTGGTGGTTTTGAATACTTTGGGTTAAAATCGTACCCGTTAACCTACAAACTAATAGATTCTATTCAAGATAATACAGATATTTTCCTCATTATAATTCTTGTGTTTTTTAGTGGAGAATTAATTTGGAGAGATAGAGATAACAAAATTAACGAGGTCGTAGATGCGACTGCACACACATCGTTTATTTCTATGGCAGCTAAATCTCTATCTTTAGTTTGTATAGCAGTTATCTTACATTTCTTTTTCATAATTATAGGTATTATCTATCAATTATTGAATGGGTTTGCAAGAATAGAATTAGACGTTTATTTTTTAGATTTTATTTATGGAAATTTATCTTTTTATATCGTTTTTGCAGGTATTACTATACTAATACAGATATTGGTTAATAATAAATATATAGGATACTTTGTATCGGTATTAGTCCTCTTTGTATGGCAAATAATTTTGAATGTCTTAGATATTTCTAGTAATATGTTAGACATAGCAGGAGGCCCTTCTATTTTCTATTCAGATATTAATGGTTTTGGACCTGGCTTGAAAGGTGCCCTTTGGTTTAATGCGTATTGGATTTTATTTACATTATTAGGCCTTCTTTTTGCTGGAGCTTTATGGAGTCGAGGCTCTAAAAGTTCATTAATTAATAGAATTAAAGGCGCTAAAAAAGCAATCCCTAAAAGTTATAGAGGTTTCATAGCTATTACTGCAATTGCATGGTTAGGTGTCGCAGGTTATGTGTATTACAATACACAAATTTTAAATCCTTATCGCTCAAGTGATACTAATGAACAACTTGCTGTAGATTATGAGAAAAAATATAAGAAATATAAAGATATAGTCTCTCCAAATGTTACAGATGCTAAATATTATATAGATATTTTTCCTTCTAAAAGAGATATGCATGTAAAAGCAGATATCGAACTAACTAATAAATCTAATCAAGCTATAGATTCGCTTCATTTTTATAACAATGAAGGTTGGGATACCAAATTAAATATTCCAAATGCAAGTGTAGCATATAAAGACACTACTTATTTATTTACTATTTATAAGCTAGATCCACCTCTAATGCCAGGAGAAAAAATAGTAATGAAGATAGATAACAAATACATTACAAAAGGATTTAGTAATGGTAGAGGAAATACTAGCATCGTTGAGAATGGCACGTTTTTTAATAATGGGCAAATTCTACCTACAATGGGTTATAATGAAGGCTTAGAATTAGGAGATAAGAATAAACGTAAGAAATATGATTTACCTGAAAAAGAACGCATGCCTGAATTAACAGAAGAGGTTGGTGAATTACACATGAATAATTATTTAGACAATGGCCAATCTGGTTTTATAAATGTAGAAACTATAATGTCTACATCAGAAAATCAAATCGCCATTGCTCCAGGATCTTTACTTAAACAATGGAAAGAAAACGGTAGAGATTATTACCATTATAAAACAGATACCCCTTCGCTTAATTTCTATTCATTTATGTCTGCAAATTATGAAATAAAAAAACGTAAATGGAATGGTATTGATATTGAAGTATATTATAATGAAAAACATCCTGAAAATGTAGATAGAATGCTAGATGCCGTAGAGCGATCATTAGCATATTATACTAAGAATTTTGGTCCCTATTATCATAAACAATGTCGTATTATTGAGTTTCCTCGTTATAGATCTTTTGCCCAAGCTTTTCCAGGTACTATGCCATATTCAGAATCTATTGGTTTTGTAATTAATCTTGAAGATGAAACAGAAAATAATGTAGTAGATGCTGTAATTGCTCACGAGATGGGTCACCAATGGTGGGCACATCAAGTCATTGGAGCAAATATGCAAGGCGGGACTATGATGAGTGAAAGTTTTTCTGAATATTCATCCTTAATGACTTTAAAAAGTATATCAGATTCGCCAATGAAAATGAGAGAATTTTTAAAGTATAACCACGATCGTTATCTAAGAGGAAGAAGTGGTGAGCGTCTTAAGGAGTTGCCATTATATAAAGTTGAAAATCAGGGTTATATTCACTACGGTAAAGGAAGTGTTATACTTTATGCACTTCAAGATTATATAGGAGAAGATAAAGTAAATACAGCTATGAGATGTTTCTTAGAAGAATATCGTTATAAGAAACCGCCTTATCCTAGTTCTCATGATTTCTTAAAGTATTTAGAACCACAAGTACCAGATTCATTACAATATTTAGTGACAGATTGGTTCAAGGAAATTACATTGTATGATAATCGTTTAAAAGAGGCAACATATAAGAAGCTAGATAATGGCAAATACCGAGTTAAAATGGATATTGAAAGTTTTAAAATTAAATCGGATAGTTTAGGTAATGAAACTAAAGTGGCAATGAATGATTGGATTGATGTTGGTTTCTTTATGGATGATGATGAAGAAAATTTATACGAACAAAAACGTTTAAAATTTAATAAAGAGTCTACTTCTGTAATAGTAGAGTTAGATTCACTTCCAGTTAAAGCAGCTATAGATCCTAGACGTTTATTAATAGACCGCGTTTATAAAGACAACATAAAACGAATTGGTATTGAAGAGTAGTTAATATTATAGGACTCGATTTAAATAAACCTCACAATCTTAAAAATTAAGAGTGTGAGGTTTTTTTCTAGCTAAATTAAACTTGTTAATAACCCAAATAATCTTTAACAGTTTTAGATAGAATTAAGCTTTAATTTTAGAGTGAATAAATTTTCCTTCACATTTAAAATTAAAAAAAATGGACTCCAAAAGGACCATAAAAGGTCGTGGTGCGCAATTGAACACCCATAATCGGTTTTTCGAATTATCTCATAAAACGCGTGATGATTTTTTAGAATTTTGTAGAAAAGAAGGAGAGGAAGCCGATAAAAACAAGACCTTATATTTAGAAGTTTTTCCAAAAACAATAGTTAATAAAGTACAAAGCCCAGATGTTGGGATGAGTTACTCTATGAATCCTTATCAAGGTTGCGAACACGGTTGTATTTATTGCTATGCAAGAAACAGTCATGAGTTTTGGGGTTATAGCGCAGGTTTAGACTTTGAACGACGCATTTTAGTTAAAAAGAAAGCGCCAGAGTTATTAGAAAAACTTCTAAAAAAGAAAACTTGGAAAGCACATCCAATTGTAATGTCTGGAAATACAGATTGTTATCAGCCGGCCGAAAAACAGTTTGAAATTACAAGGCAGTGTTTAGAATTATTTTTAAAGTATAAGCATCCGGTTTCTATAATTACAAAAAATGCGTTAATACTTCGAGATTTAGAAATTTTAAAAGCTTTAGCAAAAGACAATTTAATTAGTGTAAACATATCTATTACTTCTTTATCTGAAGAAACTAGAAGAATACTAGAACCAAGAACTGCCACAACAAAAAAACGATTAGAAACTGTAAAACGATTAAGTGAAAATGGCATTCCAGTTAACGTTATGCTAGCTCCAATAATTCCTTCCATTAATAGTCATGAAATACTAGCTTTAGCAAAAGCAGTTTCTGAACACGGTGCCTCATCAATGGCGCATACTATAGTAAGATTAAATGGTGCTATTGGAGAAATTTTTACAGATTGGATTAAAAAAACAATGCCAGATTGAGCGAATAAAGTTTTGCATCAAATAGAAAATTGTCATGGCGGTACTTTAAATGATAGTGTTTATGGAAAGCGAATGAGTGGAGAAGGTAAAATAGCTAAGCAAATAAATGATTTGGTAAAAATTGCAAGACTAAAATATTTTAAAAATAAGAGTAGGCAGAAGTTAAATACTAGTTTACATGAACAGTATAAAGATGGACAATTAAAATTGTTTTAAATTCAAAAAATGAGAAATATATGTTTTTGTTTGCGTAGCTTTTTTAATTATACCGATAATAGTATTTACCAAAACAATCAAAATCCACTTATAAAAAATAACGCCTTAGATTTTTATATTAAATGGTGTTTTTTACCCATTAAAATATTCAAAACCAATAAAGAAGTTAACATATGGTAATTAAACTATCGCATGTGATACTTTACATTTACGCAAGATAAAGTAATTACCTTTTTTGTCCTCACTATTAAAGCCTATTTGCGCAAAAGCGTAATAATTACTTCTATAGTAGATCAAGAATGTGCAATTAGGATGAACAACGCTTCGTTTTATTTAGGTTTATAGAGAAAATAATGAGATAGCTCTAAATAATATTTATGCAGGTATGTATCTAATAACATTTCAAAATAATTCTAATACTTTTTCAAAAAAGTTAATGATAAATTAAGTACCAAATTGATTGTTAAATACAAGTCCTGATAAATTATGGCTAATTTTTCAGGATTTTTTTATTCTAGGAGGGTTTAATACCTCGAGGCTTGCCTTGCTAGTGAATGTTTAAAGTTTGTAAACGTGTTCCTTAAAAGCTCCGTAGTCTTGCCTCGGAGAAATTTACTGCACTTGGCCTATTTCTTGTTTTAAAGTTTAACATGTTATTTCAACATAAAAGGTCTACAAATTAATCTTTAAGATTAATTTGTAGACCTTTTATGTGAGAAAATCTTTATTAAATCTCGGTAACCCTAAGTGTATTGACCATCCCCTTTTCTTGAATAGGCATTGCAGCTAAACTAACTAACATATCACCTTCTTCTAAATACCCCATTTTTTGAGCTATTTTATTCACATCTTCTATTGTTTCATCTGTACTTACAAACTTATCGTAAAAAAATGCTTTAACTCCCCATAGTAAATTGAGTTGTGTTAAAATACGTTTATTAGAAGTAAATACTAATATATGAGCACTTGGTCTCCAAGCAGAGATTTGAAAAGCAGTATAACCACTATTGGTTAATGTAGAAATGCCTTTAGCATTAATTTCGTTTGCCATATGAGCAGCATGATAACAAATGGATTTTGTAATATATCGTTTTGTTCTAATATGAGGTGGCTCTTGAGGAACATGTATTAAACTAGAATCTTCTACACTTCGAATAATACTAGCCATTTGGCTAATAACCTCTACAGGGTACTTTCCTACACTGGTCTCACCAGAAAGCATAACAGCATCTGCTCCGTCCATAACCGAATTGGCAACATCATTTACCTCAGCACGAGTTGGTGTTAAGCTAGAAATCATAGTCTCCATCATTTGGGTTGCTATGATTACAGGAATTCTAGCGCGCTTTGCTCTAAGCACTAATTGTTTTTGAATAAGTGGTACTTCTTCAGCAGGAACTTCTACCCCCAAATCGCCACGAGCTACCATTAAACCATCACAATAAGCAACAATTTTATCAATATTTGCAACGCCTTCAGGTTTCTCTATTTTTGCAATAATAGGAATTTTATGATCGCTATGTTTTTTAATCAATTCTTGAAGTACCATTAAATCTTCAGCATGACGAACGAAAGATAATGCCATCCAATCTACATTTAAACTGCAGGCGAAAATAGCATCTTCAATATCTTTTTCGGTTAGTGCCGGTTGCGATATATTGGTATTGGGTAGGTTTACCCCTTTTTTAGATTTTAAAGGCCCGCCTTGAATCACTTTTGCAACGACTTCTTTCTTTTTATCGGTAGATTCTACTTCGAAAATTAATTTTCCATCATCTAATAGTATACGCTCACCTGGTTTAGCATCTTGAGGAAACTTATCGTAGGTCATGTATACGCGTTCTTTTGTTCCTTCAAAACGTTCTCCTGTAGCAAATATAATTCTATCTCCTTTATTTACAACAACCTCTTCTTTCATTACACCAACGCGCAATTTAGGCCCTTGTAAATCTGCTAGGATAGATGCATTATAACCATATTTATCATTTAACTCCCTTATCATTTTAACACGCTCAATTACATCTTCATAATCGGCATGAGAGAAATTAATTCTAAATACGTTAGCACCTTCATCTAGCATTCTTTTCAAAACTTTCTTGGTGCTTGTTGCTGGTCCTAGGGTAGCAACAATTTTGGTCTTTTTTCTCTTTAGCATTAGTTAAATATTAAATTATCTTTCGATTTTAATTGGTCTATTTCAATAATATAAGCAGTAATAATTTGAGGGATTTCAAGGATTTTTCTTAGTATATCTTTAGCGTTTTTATTTTGCAAATCATCTTCTATTTTAAGTAAATAATTTGCTTTTTTAAACTCTGGCAATAATTGATAAGATTTAGTAACTATTTGAGATTGGTTAAATAATGAATTCAATTCATTTGAAGGTTCATTCCTTTCTACTTTACAATTGTTAGCGACTAAATTCCATATATCATATTGTAAGTTATCTTCCCATTCATATATTGAATAAGCTGTCGCTTTATTACTATTGGTTATATCTTTAAAACGACGTTGTAATCCTATATTTAATGTTTTATTTAAAAGATAAGCTAATCTATAATCTTCAACTATACAATGAATCCCTATGAGAGTAAATTTATCTTCTTCAAAAAAATCGTCTAAAACAAGTTTACGAACTGCCATTTTACACACTTATATAATGTAAATATAGCATTTAAAACCATTAATTTGCTTAGCTTTTTTCTATTCTTAGCAATTAAATAATACGAAAACGTTATAGTTGGTTTTTATTTTTAAATAGAATTAGAATTCGTCTAAAAAAACGTTAAAGATTCTTAGAAATTTGATTTTGGAAAACAAAAAACGCTCGTTTTGAGGCTTTTTCTTCGGCTTTCTTTTTGGAAGTTGCTCTGGCTTTTGCTACTATTTTGTTATTAATCGATAGTTTAACAGAGAAATGTCTTGTATTATCATTACCCGAATCTTCATAAACATTATAGTCAAAAGTTCTTTTTTCTTTTTGGCACCATTCTATTAATAAACTCTTATAACTAATAACCTTTCCTTCTAATTTTTCAATATCTACATAAGGAAGAATAACACATTTGTAAATAAAATCTTCACATTGCTTATAGCCTTTATCTAAAAAAATAGCTCCAACTAATGCTTCAAATAAATTACCATGAATATTATCTCCAAATTGTCCTTTTGGAATTTTACTTTCTACTAAATCGATAAGATTTAAATCTTTACCTAATTCATTTAAATGCTCACGACTAACTACTTTAGACCGCATTTTAGTAAGATATCCTTCATCTCCGCTAGGAACTTCTACATATAAATGGTGAGCAATTACTGCACTTAACATCGCATCGCCTAAAAATTCCAACCGTTCATAATTAATAGTATGCCCTTGGTCATTTCTAATGTTCATTGAACGGTGCGTAAACGCCGTTTTGAAAAATTTTAAAGTCTTAGGTTTATAACCAGTTATTTTAAAAATAGACATAAAAAAATCCCCGTTACTATTAGAACGAGAATTAAATATGTTACGAATGAAGCTCATTCTTATATTAATCTAATTTTTTAAAAACGACACAGGCATTATGCCCTCCAAAGCCAAAAGTATTGCTCATCGCTATTTTCACGTCTCTTTTTTGTGGTTTATTTAGTGTAAGATTTAACTCAGGGTTAATATTTTCATCTACATTTCCATGATTAATTGTAGGCGGAACAATACCATGTTCCATAGCCAGTATCACAGAAATAGATTCTATAGCTCCAGCTGCACCTAGCAAATGACCAGTCATAGATTTGGTAGAATTAATATTTATTGTTTTAGCATGTTCTCCAAATACTTCTGAAATTGCTTTTAATTCTGCAACATCTCCTAAAGGAGTAGAAGTACCATGCGTATTAATATGATCTATATCTTCAGGTTTTAAACCTGCATTTTCTAAGCAATTACGCATAACTGCTATCACACCTATACCTTCAGGATGCGGTGCAGTCATATGATAGGCATCAGAAGATAAACCACCTCCTAATACTTCAGCATAGATTTTTGCTCCTCTAGCTACAGCATGATCATAGTCTTCTAAAATAATAGCTCCAGCACCTTCACCTAAAACAAAACCATCTCTGGTAGAATCAAAAGGTCTAGAAGCTGTTTCTGGACTTTCATTTCTTGTAGATAATGCATGCATTGCATTAAAACCTCCCATTCCTGCAATAGTTACTGCGGCTTCACTTCCACCGGTAACAATAACATCGCAATGTCCAAGACGAATTAAATTAAGAGCATCTATCATCGCATTTGCAGAAGACGCACATGCAGAAACTGTTGTATAATTAGGCCCCATAAAACCATTCTTTATAGAAATGTTTCCTGGCGCAATATCTGCAATCATTTTAGGGATAAAGAAAGGATTAAAACGTGGCGTACCATCACCTTCAGCAAAGTTTAAAACTTCATTCTGAAAGGTTTCTAATCCACCTATTCCTGCTCCCCATACTACACCAACTCTTAGTTTGTTAATGCTTTCTAAATCTAGGTTTGAGTCCGCAATAGCCTCATCAGATGCGACCATTGCGTACTGTGTAAACCTGTCCATTTTACGCGCCTCTTTTCTATTAATAAAATCGGTCGCAATAAAGTTTTTTAACTCACATGCGAATTTAGTTTTGAACTTCTCAGAATCAAAATAAGTAATAGGACCAGCACCGCTTTTACCATTAATTAGTCCTTCCCAGAACTCATCTTTAGTATTACCAATTGGTGTTAGTGCTCCTAACCCTGTTACTACAACTCGCTTAAGTTTCATAATTTTAGTGCTTATTTAGCAGCTTCAATGTATGATATAGCTTGACCTACTGTCGCAATGTTCTCAGCTTGATCATCTGGAATTTGAATATCAAATTCTTTTTCAAATTCCATGATTAATTCTACAGTGTCTAATGAGTCTGCTCCTAAATCGTTAGTGAAGCTAGCATCTGTTACAACTTCGTTTTCGTCAACGCCCAATTTGTCTACGATTATCGCTTTTACTCTTGATGCAATGTCTGACATAATTTTTTTAAATTTTAGTTTTAATAAGTGGCAAAAATAAAAAACTTTAATTGACAAAACACACGTTTAGTTTAAAAATGTGTTTAGAAGTTTTAAAGAAAATGGAATTTCGCCTGTAATTGTTAATATTTATCCTTTTTTTTGTTCGAAGAATTTAACAGTGAATCTAGAAAATGAAACGTATTGTAATTTTTGCGTCCGGAAGCGGATCTAATGCTGAAAATTTGATTAATTTTTTTCAAAAAAGAGACAATGTGTCTGTTGTTCAAGTATTAACTAACAATCCCCATGCCAAAGTTTTAGATAGATGTAAAAGACTAAAAATTAGTGCATTATCCTTCAATAAAATAGCTTTCACGGCTACCGAAGATGTCTTAAATATACTAAAATCGTCTAAACCAGACCTTATTATATTAGCAGGCTTTTTATGGAAATTCCCTGAATTAATTCTTAAAAACTTCCCGAATAAGGTCATTAATGTTCACCCAGCCCTTTTGCCAAAATATGGAGGAAAAGGAATGTATGGAATGCATGTTCATGAAGCAATTATTAAAAATAAAGAAACAGAAACTGGAATAACAATTCATTACGTAAATGAACATTATGACGAAGGAGGAATCATTTTTCAAGAAAAATGTAAGGTTTTAGCTACAGATTCTGCTAAAGATCTAGCTGAAAAAATCCATTTATTAGAAATGAAGCACTTTCCTTTGGTTGTTGAAAAATTATTAACTTCAAAGGAATAGTAGAGTTTTAAATAATGAGATGCCTGCCTTCTCGGAAATTGCAGAGTTAGAAAGAATGGAGTACTTTCCTTTTTGTTATTGAAAGGTAATTCGCTTCGAAAAAATAAATAGAACATAAACGGATGAGGTTTCCGCTTTCGCGGAAATAAAAAATGAGTAAAAAGAAAAAAAAATATTATACCGTCTGGAAGGGGCATAAAACAGGTGTTTTTGAAACATGGAACGCTTGTAAAACGCAAATTAAAGATTTTCAAGGTGCGCAATACAAATCTTTCCCAACTCTTGATGCTGCAAAAAAAGCTTTAGAAGGCAATTATTTTGATTATATAGGAAAAGACAAATCGTTTAAAAGTGAACTTTCATCAATTCAATTAAAAAAAATAGGGCAACCTAATTATGATTCTATCTCTGTAGATGCTGCTTCTAGTGGAAACCCTGGAATTATGGAATATCGTGGTGTAGATACCAAAACAAAAAAACAATTATTTATTCAAGGCCCTTTTCAAAACGGCACCAATAACATAGGTGAATTTTTAGCTCTTGTTCACGGATTGGCTTTTTTAAAAAAACATAAAAGCAATCGTATTTTATATACAGACTCTAAAACAGCGATGAGTTGGGTTCGTAAAAAAACGTGTAACTCTAAATTGCAGCGTAATAAAAAGAACGAATCCCTTTTCGAATTAGTAGATCGTGCCGTGCTCTGGTTAAAACAGAACAATTATAGTACTACTATTGTAAAATGGGAAACTAAAGCGTGGGGAGAAATCCCTGCCGATTTTGGAAGAAAATAATTCCTAACTATTTAATTTTTACTTTTTTTGTAATTATTAATAAGCTTTAACAACTAAAATAGTCTTAATTAAACAAGACATGATTATGTTAAAGGGTTTTTTGATAAGTATTATTTTTAGTTTTTCAATAATTAGTAATGCTCAAGAAAATTGGGTACTAAAAAAAGACGCAAACGGTATCCAGATATATACGCGAGCAATTCCAAACATTAATTTTAACGAATACAAAGCAGTAACATCCTTAAATAGTTCTATAGATATTGTTTTAAAAGCACTTCTTGAAGCTCCAAAATATCATGAAAACTGTGTTTCTGGGGTTAGCTACTATGTAAAACCATTAAAAAACAATAAGCATGTTTTTTATGTACAAAAAGCATTGCCTTGGCCAATTAAGGATAGGGACATTGTTACCTTATTAACAGTAGAAAGAATATCCAGCAAAAAAATAAAACTCGTTTTGGAAAGTTTTCCTGAGGAAATTCCAGAAAAAAACGAAACCATTAGAATAAAAAAATTAATGGGACATTGGCTCTTAGAAGAAAAAGAAAATAAAACAATAGTTACACAACAACTTTTTTTAGATCCTGAAGGAAACTTACCTCCTTTTATTGTAAACAACCTTATAATAAAAGGGCCGTATAAAACTTTTAAAGAATTACAAAACGTTACAAAAAATACCAAAACAAATGAAGCTCAGGGATAAAAAAGTATGAGTTTGTAATTAATCGCTGTATATTTGCACATTATTTTAGAAATCATTTTTATGAGTAAATTAGTAATAGTAGGAACCGTTGCATTTGATGCTATTGAAACACCTTTTGGTAAAACCGATAAGATATTAGGTGGCGCAGCAACATATATTGGCTTGTCTGCTTCAAATTTTAATGTTGATGCTGCGGCTGTATCTGTTGTTGGTGGCGATTTTCCACAAGAATACTTAAATCTTTTAAAAGATAGAGGTATTAATATCTCTGGAATAGAAATTGTAAAAGAAGGAAAAACATTTTTCTGGAGTGGGAAATACCATAATGACATGAATTCTCGTGATACTTTAGCTACAGAACTAAATGTTTTAGAACATTTTAATCCCGTTGTTCCTGAAGATTACAAAGATGCTGAAATAGTGATGCTAGGTAATTTACATCCTTTAGTACAACAAGGTGTATTAGACCAAATGAATAACAAACCAAAATTAGCTATTTTGGATACTATGAATTTCTGGATGGATATTGCACTTAGTGATTTACTAAATGTAATTAAAAATGTAGACGTTATTACAATAAATGATGAAGAAGCAAGACAATTAACTGGAGAATATTCATTAGTTGTTGCCGCACAAAAAATTCACGAAATGGGACCTAAATATGTGGTCATTAAAAAAGGAGAACACGGCGCATTATTATTTCATGATGATAATGTGTTTTATGCACCAGCTTTACCATTAAAAGAAGTTTTTGATCCAACAGGAGCTGGAGATACATTTGCCGGCGGTTTTGCAGGTTACCTTGCCAAGACTGGTGACATTTCCTTTGAGAATATGAAAAATGCTGTGATTTATGGATCAACACTAGCCTCCTTTTGCGTTGAAAAGTTTGGCACAGAGCGAATGGTTAATCTAAAAGATAATGAAGTACATAAGCGCTTGCAACAATTTAAGGATTTAACGCAATTCGAAATCGTTCTTGAATAATTAATATATTAAAAATCAATACAAAAATAGACGATTTCATATGACCTATTTAAAAAAAATATTCAAAATATATAAAATAGAATTAACATAAACCAACGCGCTCTAAATTTAGAGCGCGTTTTTTATTTATAAAAGCAACTAACAAACAATACCTATTACTAATGAGTGATGCTCTAAAACACGAGTGCGGAATAGCACACATTCGACTTTTGAAACCGTTAGAATTCTATAAAAAAAAATATGGAAGTGCTTTTTACGGTGTAAACAAAATGTACCTACTTATGGAAAAGCAACATAACCGTGGCCAAGATGGTGCTGGTTTTGCAAGTATTAAGTTAGATACCGAACCTGGTGAACGTTATATAAGTCGTGTACGATCTATAGAACAACAGCCAATTCAAGATATTTTTGCTCAAATAAATGAGCGTATTAATAAGGAATTGACTGAAAACCCCAAATATAATGATGATGTGGCGCTTCAAAAAAAGAACATTCCTTATATAGGAGAGGTACTTTTAGGTCATGTTCGTTATGGTACTTTTGGAAAAAATAGCGTAGAAAGTGTTCATCCCTTTTTAAGACAGAATAATTGGATGCATCGAAACCTTATTTTAGCAGGAAACTTTAACATGACTAATGTTAAAGAACTTTTTAAAAATTTAATTGAATTAGGACAGCACCCGAAAGAGTATACCGATACCATTACTATAATGGAAAAGATTGGTCATTTTTTAGATGATTCTGTTAGCAAAATTTATAAAAAACTAAAAAAAGAAGGCTATAATAAAAGTGAATCTTCACCTTTAATTGCAGAACGATTAAACGTTGCTAAAATTTTGAAACGCGCTTCTAAAAATTGGGATGGAGGTTATGCACTAGCTGGGCTCCTTGGACATGGAGATTCTTTTGTTCTAAGAGATCCAGCCGGAATTCGTCCTGTGTATTATTATAAAGATGATGAAGTGGTTGTAGTAGCATCAGAACGACCAGTTATTCAAACTGTTTTTAATGTTGAATTCGATAATGTTAAAGAACTAGATCCTGGTAAAGCAATCATCATTAAAAAATCTGGTGATGTTTCATTTAAAAAAATATTAGAACCTTTAGAACGCAAATCTTGTTCGTTTGAACGTATTTATTTTTCTAGAGGTAGTGATGCTGAAATTTATCAAGAACGAAAAGAACTTGGTAAACTACTAATGCCTGAAGTTTTAAAAGCTATAGATAAAGATACAGCAAATACTGTTTTTTCTTATATACCAAATACAGCAGAAACGTCTTTTTTTGGAATGATTGAAACTGTTGAAGAACATCTTAATGAGCGTAAAACTCAAGCCATATTAGATGGAGATGGTAAACTTACTGCTGAGCAGGTTATAGATATATTGAAAGAGCGACCACGTATTGAAAAAATTGCAATAAAGGATGCTAAGTTAAGAACGTTTATTACTGAAGATAGTAGCCGTGATGATTTGGTTGCCCATGTTTACGATGTTACTTATGGTGTTATAAAACCAACCGATAACTTAGTAATTATAGATGATAGTATCGTTAGAGGAACGACATTAAAGAAAAGTATCATTAAAATGATGGACAGATTACATCCTAAAAAGATTGTAGTAGTATCATCGGCTCCTCAAATACGTTATCCAGATTGTTATGGTATAGACATGGCAAACCTAGAAAGCTTAGTTGCTTTTAGAGCCGCTTTGGAGTTGCTTAAAGAAACTAACAATTATAATCTTGTAGAAGAAGTCTATAAAAAGTGTAAGGCGCAAGTAAACTTAGAAGATGCAGAAGTGAAAAACTTTGTAAAAGAAATTTATAATGGTTTTACAGCAGAACAAATTTCGGATAAAATTTCAGTATTGTTAAGTGATGAAAGTGTAAATGCGGAAGTGAAAATTATTTTTCAACCCATAGAGAACCTTCATAAGGCATGTCCAGATCATTTAGGAGATTGGTATTTTACAGGAAACTATCCTACAGTTGGAGGAAATAGAGTTGTAAATAGAGCATTTATTAATTTTTATGAAGGAAATAAAGAACGTGCTTATTAACTAATTCTAGAAATAAAACTCACTTAAACTAAAATAACAGCGCTTAGTCTAATTCTTTATTATACTATCTTTTTTAAACATATATTTATGTCACCATTAACATAAGTAGGTTAAGTTCATGGTAGATTTGGGGCAAAAAAAGACGAATTTCTATTCGTCTTTTTTTATGCACTATTATTACTCACTCGCTTTTATACCTAATTTGTAACTTAACTAAAATAACAGCGCTTGATCTAATTCTTTGTTATACAATCCTTTTTTAAACATATCTTTATATCACCATTAACATAAGTAGGTTAAGTTCATGGTAGATTTGGGGCAAAAAAAGACGAATTTCTATTCGTCTTTTTTTATACTCTATTATTACTCACTCGCTTTTATGCCCAATTGTAACTTAGCTAAAATAAGAGCGCTTAATCTAATTCTTTTTATACTATCCTTTTTGTTATAGAACTCGTTTAAACTTTTTCAATTTGCTAAAAAATTGCCCTTCTGTACTTGACTTTAGTCTTTTTTTCATTCCGTAGCGATGCTATGCAATTCAAAAAAGCCATCAACCAAATCCAAAATGACTAATTTTCGCTTAAATCCAAAAAGTTTAAACGAGTTCATATTTTGATTACTAATTCATTTTAAAATATAGAGTTCTGTATCTTAACAATAGAAAAGGCAAAATTATTTTTATAGAGGCAGGTAGTTAGTTGTTTATAAATTTGTATTGAGTCATTTTATCAGCTTCTACCATTTTAACGATTAAGTTATTAAATATTGTTGCTTTACTTTGAGATCTATTTATTTTAAAACAGAACTCATTAAAACACCTGTTTTAGTTTACCCAAGAGTATCTTGTCCTAACATTTGCACGCTATATAAACTTAAGTTGGAAACACATGAAAAAACAACTGCTTTTAATCAATTTTTTTGCCTTTATTTTAATAAACCTATTTGCGAAAAAGCGTAATAATTACTTCTATAGTAGATCAAGAATGTGCAATAAGAGAAACATCGCTTCGTTTTATTGAGGTTTATATAGAAAATAATGAGATAGCTTTAAATAATAATATTTCTGCAGGAATGTATCTAATAACATTTGAAAATAATTCTAATACTTTTTCAAAAAAGTTAATGATAAACTAAGTGCCAAATTGATTGTTAAATATAAGTCTTGATAAATAATGGCTAATTTGTCAAGACTTTTTATTTATTACCTTCCCATTCACTATAAAATTGTTCTAAATACGTTTGCATAAATTGATGGCGTTGTTCTGCAATACGTTTACCTGTTTTTGTATTCATTCGATCTTTTAAGAGTAACAATTTTTCATAAAAATGATTAATTGTTGGCGCAGTAGAGGCTTTATATTCTTCTTTTGATAGCTTAAGATTTGGTTTTATTTCGGGGTCATAAATGGCTCTGTTTTTAAAACCTCCATAATTAAAAGTACGTGCAATACCTATTGCTCCTAAAGCATCTAAACGATCTGCATCTTGAATGACACCTAACTCTGGTGAGTGAAATTTTTGAGGGTCATTTCCGCCTTTAAAACTGATATGTTCAATAATATTAATAACATGGGCAATGATAGAAGAATCAACGTTTTGCTTCACTAAAAATGAACCCGCTAATCGTGGTCCAATGGTTTCATCTCCATTGTGAAACTTACTATCAGCGATATCGTGTAATAAAGAACCAAGAGCAACTATAAAAGTATCAACTTTTTCATTTTTAGAAAGTAATAATGCGTTTTTGTAAACACGTTCAATATGAAACCAATCATGCCCACCTTCGGCATTAGCCAATTGCTTTTTTACAAAAACTATTGTATTCTCAATTTGCTGTGTTTGTACAGAATTCAAAATAAAATTACTTTATAACTGCTGGTTCTACCCATTTAAATTTAAAAGAGTTTTCAGGAACAACTAAACGATCTGCCAATCGTAGCATTCTTGAAGGTAGTTTCATTAAATAATCTCTGGCTTTTTCTGCTTCATCTGTAAGATCTGCAACTTTATCTATTTCCCAGCGTTTAATTAGTTTTTCTAAAATGTCGACATAATCTAAAGAGGTATAAACTCCAATACGTTGTGCTGTATTTGAAAACTCTTCAAAAGCGCTACTAATTTTACCACCAGATTCTCTTAAAAAGTGAGCTGGCATCGCTATTTTTTGTTTCATCATATAATGAAATGCCATCATCATTTGGCTAGGATCTACTTTAAAAATACGCTCTACAAATTCGCAATACGCATGGTGATGGCGCATTTCGTCTCCAGAAATGATTTTACACATTTTAGCGAGTTGTTTATTCCCTTTTTCTTTTGCCATTCTAGCTACTCTATTGTGAGAAACATAAGTTGCTAATTCTTGAAAACTAGTATAAACAAAGTTTTTATAAGGATCGCGATCTGTACCAATATCAAAACCATCGGCAATAAGATGCTGTGTTGTTTTTTCAATTTCTCTCATATTTACACGACCAGATAAATATAAATATTTATTTAAAACATCTCCATGTCTATTCTCTTCAGCAGTCCAATGTCTTACCCATTTAGACCAGCCGTTTCGTTCTATTTGTCCAACACCTTCTACATCCATTAACCAAGATTCATAAGTTGGTAGTGCTTCTTCGGTAATCATATCTCCAACTAAAACAACCCAGAAATCATAAGGTAACTCTTTAGAAAGCTCTCTTATTTCTTTTACTTCGTCAAAGAAGGTGTCACTTTCAGAATTAGGTAAAAAATCGGTAGGTTGCCAGATTTTTTCAGCAGGAATTAAATACTTTTGAATTAGAGATTCAACATCTTTCTCAAGAAACTGCATAACTTCTAATCTTATATTTTTTAACGACATAGTATTATATAATGATATTATCTTTAATTGTTTTCTCTATGGACTCCAAAAGTACGTCTTTTTCATATTCATTTACTTTTAAAGGCTCATGAACTTCGAATTTTAAGCAAATACCAATTCCCATTGGAAATTTGCCATAACGTAATGTTTTCCATGAATTATTAATAGTAATAGGAACTATAGTAGCGTCTGGAACATATTTCATTAATGTTTCTAAACCTTTAGTTTGAAATTTTTTTGGAACACCATCACGACTTCGTGTGCCTTCAGGGAAAATAACAGCAGCTCTTTTAGTGTCTTGAATATATTTTCCAAAATTACGAATGGCTAAAATAGCTTGTCTAGGATTTTTTCTATCGATTAGAGCAGAACCGCCATTACGTAAATTATAAGATACACTTGGAATTCCTTTTCCTAATTCTTTTTTACTTACAAATTTTACATGATGCTTTCGCATGTGCCATATTATTGTTGGTATATCACTCATACTTTGGTGATTTGCGACAATAATAATTGGTGCGTCGGTAGGAATTGTATACTTGTTTTTAAAAGAAACAGGATTGCCTAACAACAATAAGCATCTCATTAATGAAAAGTTTAAGAAATCGACACTTTTTTTATGAGCCTTATAACCAAAAACATTAAAACAAAGCCATTGTATAGGGTGAAACACTAATAGTGTTAAACCAAAAAAGAAAAAATAAATAACTGTTAAGGGGTAAGCTAAAAGCTTTCTCATTTTTTAATAAATAAATAATGCCTAAAAATAAAAAAACCACGTAACAAATACGTGGTTTCTACTTTTTATATCACTCTTTTATTTTAACAATGCTGATTGTAAGCATCGGTAAGATTTTCAGAAATTAATTCGGCAGGTCTTCCTTCAATATGATGACGCTCTAACATATGAACCAATTCACCATCTTTAAATAAAGCAATACTAGGTGAACTTGGAGGAAACGGTACCATATGGGCACGAGCTTTATCAACTGCTTCGCGATCTACACCTGCAAAAACAGTCACTAAATTAGACGGTTTTTTTGCATTTTGTAAACTCATTGTAGCACCTGGTCTTGCATTTGCTGCTGCACACCCGCATACGGAGTTCACAACAACTAAAGTTGTTCCTTCTTTTGATATTGCAGTTTCTACTGCTTCTGCTGTTAGTAATTGTTCAAAACCAACCTTGGTTAAATCTTCGCGCATTGGTTTTACTAATTCTGCTGGATACATATCTAGACTATTTTATTTTAAATTATTATTATACAAAGTTAATCAAAAACCATGCAATTTTTATTGAGACTACGACTTATAACTTCTATAATGCCATAAGGTCAGGTTATAGAATAAAAAAGTACATGCGGTATGGTGATCAATTAAATCATTTATTCTGATAATTAAGTCGTAATAAAAGGGGTAAACCAACAACTAACAAAGTGCTATATTTGTTATTTAAAATAATACAGTAATACAATGAGCGGATTTAAATGGATAGGTGCCACATTAGGATGGTCTTTAGGAGGACCAATTGGAGCAATAATAGGATTGGCACTAGGGAGTTTAGGTGATGCGTTTTCTAAAGGTGATTTAAAATTAGGGCAAGGAGGATCTTATGAAAATGATAGAGCCAGAGAAGAAGGTAGAAGACCGAAATATGAGCAACGTTCACCAAAACACAGAACGCAAACAAGACAGCGCCCGCAAACGCATTCGGGCGATTTTGAAGTTAGTTTACTAATATTAGCAGCTGTTGTTATTAAAGCAGATGGAAAACAAGATCAAAGAGAGCTCGATTTTGTTCGTAATCAGTTTAATAAGATGTATGGTAAGGAACGTGCTAATAAAGCATATAAATTATTTAAAAAGGTAAGTCATCAAGACACTATTTCTACCAGACAGGTTTGCATGCAAATTCAACGTATGATGGATCATGCATCTCGCCTACAACTGTTGCACTTTTTATTTGGTATTGCTAAAGCAGATGAGTTAGTAACCGAAGATGAATTGCGCCAAATTTATACTATTTCAGGATATTTAGGAATAAGCGCTAGAGATTATGAGAGTATTAAGGCGATGTTTTATAATGCTAGAGATAATGCTTATAAGATACTAGAAATTGATAAAAAAGCGAGTAACGATGACATTAAGAAGGCTTATCGTAGAATGGCTAAGAAGTATCACCCAGATAAAGTAGAACATTTAGGAGAAGAACACAGAAAAGGAGCTGAAGATAAGTTTAAGCAGGTACAAAAGGCATACGAGCAGTTACAAAAGGAACGTGGATTTTAAAATTAAAAAAATGGTTCTTTCAACTAACTTTTGAAGATCAATCTTTGACAAACCATTTGCTAGGTTGAAATGGATTGTATCTTCTTTTACTGGAAATTAACAAACTAAAAAAGTTAGAATGAATTCGATATAAATAACTTGTAGAAGACTATTATTATAAATAAACTCATAAAAAACTCACTATTTGTAATTAAATTTATATTACTTCTCTAATTTTGAATGCTTATATTACAAGTTTATACTCATGTTTGACTTTTTTAGTTTCAAAACCATATTAAGGTAGCGGTGAAAAGACAAAAAATAATCTTTTAGGAAATTATAAAAAAATATAGGATGAGTCCTAATTAATATTAAAATATCATAAGTATATGTTTAAGAATTATATTTTTTTAGTAGTAGCGTGTTTGTTTTTTCAATCAAGTCTTAATGCACAAATGGAGCCTTGTGTTGGTGGAATGGCTGGGATATACCCGTGTAATGATTATGATTTTATGTCTCGCATTCCAATTGATGTTTTGTCTGGTCTTCCATCAAGTGACCCTGATGCGCAAACCAGTGATATTTGGGGATGGACAGACTCTACAACAAATAAAGAATATGCTCTTTTGGGAATGAGAACATGTACAGCTTTTGTGGATATATCAGATCCAGTAAATCCTATATTTTTAGGGAGATTGAATTCTACAGTTACTGCTACTAATGTTTGGAGAGATTTAAAAGTATATAATGATTATGTTTTTATAGTGGCTGACGGGGTTGGTGCACATGGTATTCAGGTTTTTGATCTTACTCGTTTAAGAGGGATAACTACACCACAAACATTTACAGTAGATGCGCTTTATACAGGAGTAGGGAGTTGTCATAATATTGTAATTAATGAAAGTGAAGCAGTTGCTTATTTGGTGGCTTGTAATACATTTGGAGGTGGGCCAACATTTGTAGATATATCAGACCCTTTAAACCCAACAAGTCTTGGCGGGTATTCGGGGGTAGGACAATCTCACGATGCTCAAGTAGTTACTTATAATGGCCCCGATTTAGATTATGCAGGAAGAGAGATTTATATTGGTAGTAATGAAAGTAGAAATGTGGTTATTTTAGATGTTACTGATAAAAATAATGTGGTTTTTATTAGTGAATTGGATTATTCTCAAATTAGATATGCGCATCAAGGTTGGTTTACTGAAGATCAACGCTATTTTATTCTTGGAGATGAATTAGATGAACGAGATTTTGGGCTTAATACAAGAACCTTAATTTTTGATTTTTCTGATTTGGACAATCCAAGACTTTCTTCAACTTATTTTGGAGCTAGTGCAGCAATAGATCATAATGGCTATGTTAAAGGCAATGAGTATTTTTTAGCTAATTACAGAGCTGGATTAAGAGTACTAAATTTAGACAATATTTCTAGCGCCACTAATTCATTAACCGAAGTAGGTTATTTTGATACTTATCCAGACGATGATAATACTGGTTTTAATAGTGCGTGGAGTATTTATCCTTATTTTTCGAGTGGAAACATTATAATAAGTGATATTGAAAGTGGTTTAATCGTGGTAAGAAAAAGTAATACTTTAAGCACCCAAGATATAAATATAGACGAAGTATTTGTATTATCTCCTAACCCTGCAACTTCTAACACTACTATTAAAGCATCAGAAGGGAATAAGGTTGAATCCATACAATTATTCAACACCTTAGGGCAAATTATTTTTAATAAAGAAAATATAAATGCAGATGCATTTGTATTACCAATGAATAATTACTCTAAAGGACTATACCTAATTAAAATTAATGATAAAGTGGTTAAGAAACTAGTATTAAGATAGTAATATTGAATCTATTTTTTTAAGATGAAAAGTTGTTAAACAAGAACAAATTAAGGCGTTTTAATTATCCTTATTTTCTCTCTGTTTTTCAATGTGCTTAAAATAGCGCCAGGATTTATATCTTTTGTTTAAAAGCGCGAACAAAGCAATTAATGCTAGAAGTATAAATCCGCCTTCACCAGTTAGATAGTTAAGTATTTCCATAATAGTTTGGTTAAGATAAATACACAGTCGTTAATTTTTAGAAAACCTTTCTTTTGTTTTTTAATTAATAATTAAGTAATTGGTTCTGAAATAAGTTAGTTGTTTCTTTAATATCTTAGAGACTAATACTATTTCTTATTTGAAATGACCATAATAAAACGTTCTTTTTTACTTTCTATTTTATAAAAAAAGAAAACGGTAACTATGGCTATGTCTTATTTTTGTAATTCATATAAAGAAAAAAATAATTATTTTCTTTTACAGTAATTTCAAACAAGAATTGGTATAAGATGAATTTTCGAAAATTTACTAATGAAAGATTCTAAATGAAAAAAAGAGCTATTATTTTATTACTTGTTATCCTTGCTTCCAACTTATTGTGCGCACAAAGAGAGGCTGTTATTGGAAAGTATAAGTGGGAATTTGATGGTGTAAATGGAAACTCTTTTCGAACCATATCATTAAATGAAGATGGTACTTTTGTATTTCATTGTTATGAGAAACATGATAATGGGATTCCTCCAGAAAGAGATTTTTATGCAAAAGGCACATGGGCAATAAATAAAAAATTAATTAGTTTTTCTTCGACTAAAAATAATTTATTGTCGGAATATGTGCTAAATTTTGATTATACAAAAGCACGATTTAGTAAGAAATCGCCTAGAGATAAGTCTAACAGGGGTGTAAAAACATTCTTAATTTTTTATGAATCTGAAACTTGGGTAAAAGGAACGAAACTATTTAAGATAGATTAATCTTTAAACAAAAAGCCGTTTTAACGTACATCAATCCCGTTGTATTACCTTGTTAAGATAACAGGTAGTTGTTTTAAAACCTTTCTTTAATAGATTTATAAGAATCAATAACTAAGTTTATAATTATAGAAAATAAAATTATAAGGAGACCTTTCCATAAAATGACCATTAATAAGTAAAGTACTTTTATGAGCGATCAAAAAATATTGAAACTTTTTAAAAATGGCCAGCGAGATAAGGCGTTTCAGGAGTTGTACAAACTCTATCCACGAATAGAAAAATTGATCCTTTCTAAAGGAGGCACAAAAGCCGATGCTAATGATGTGTTTCAAGAGATGTTAATTATATTGAATAGAAATCTTGAGAAAACAGATTTTAATTTAACGGCTTCATTTTATACCTATTTATATTCTGTTTCTAGATTTGTTTGGAAAGACCAACAGAAACAATTTTCAAAACAAGAACTACACGATTTAAAATCTGAAGAAGTTTCTATATTTCATAGTGTTTTAGAAGAACAAAAATACCAGTTTGCCGAAAAAGCATTTCGCGAATTAGGAGAACGATGTCAACAATTATTACAACGGTTTTATCTTAAAAAAATGTCATTTAAAGACATTGCTGAGGTCATGCAATTTAAATCAGAAAAGATTGCAAAAAACCAGAAGTATAAGTGCTTGCAAAAAGCGAAAGACATTTACAAAACAAATTATAACACCGTTCAATCTTAATTCGACACCTTATGAAAAAATATATAGAAACCATAGACTTAATAAATGGGTATATAAATAATACACTTTCTAAAACTGAAAGATTAACATTTGAAAATAGATTAGAAACTGATGAGGCCTTTAACACGGCATATGAAGAACAGTTAACTTTTATAGAAGGCATAAAACGAACACAATTAGTAGCTGAAATCCAAAAGGTGAAGCAAAATTACATTCGAAAGAAATGGATGAAGTATATGGGTGTTTCGTTTAGTATTATTTTGATTTCGGCTTTGATTTATAATTTTATTTTTAAAGATGAAACACCTCAAATTTCAGAATCAATAGAGTTTAGTGAGATTGAAGTTGTTTCAGATTCTATAGCAATTGAAAACCCTTCAGAAGAAAAAACAGAAATAAAAGCCGTTGTTGAGAAATCTGAACTGAAAACAGTTACAGAAGAAAAGGAAATTGGTAAAAAACAGAAATCAACCATTGTTAATGAGCCTGTTTTAGAGGAAGAGAAAATAAATAATAGTGCTGAAATATTAGAGATTAAAACACCTTTAGAACTAAGTTCTGAATTAGTGAAATTCTACAATTCAGTTGAAAAAACACCTCAAATTATAAAAATAAACACAGAAAAGGAGTTTACGGTTACTTGCAAGGAGGGCACAAAACTAACGATTCCAGCGCAGTCCTTTGTTGATGTTAAATCTGGGAAATTAGCGAGAGGAATAATAGATTTAAGAGTGACCGAGTATTATAAGTTATCAGATATGCTTCTCGCCAATTTAACTACAAAATCGGACGAGAAAGTTCTTGAAACAGGTGGAATGTTACATTTGGATGCTAATAAAAAAGGCTCAAAATTAAAATTGAAAGATGGCAAAAGAATAAAAATGGCATTCAATAATAAAGGAAAGAAAGGGATGCAATTATTTTCGGGAGAAAAAAAAGGAGATTTGGTTAATTGGAAGCTTCAAAATGATAAAGAAGAATTAACTCCAGAGGATGTTGAAGTGGCTATAGATGTTGTTGAAAATGTCCCAGTATTTCCTGGATGTGAAATAGGAGATAATGTTGAGAAGAAAAAATGCATGAACGAAAAGATTAATAAGTTTATTCAAAGAAAATTTAACACTGCTATTGCAGAAGAGTTGAAACTAACAGGGACTCATAAAATATCAGTATTCTTTAAAGTTAATAAAAATGGAAATATTGTTGATGCAGTGGCAAGAGCTTCACACATAAAATTGGCTCGGGAGGCCATTAGACTTGTAGATTTACTGCCTAAAATGATCCCAGCAAAACAAAGAGGCATGACCGTGAGAGTGCCCTATTACTTTCCTATTAAATTTAAAGTAGAAGGGGCCTCTTTATATAGACGCGCTAACGTTGAGGCGAGGAGTATTAAAACGTCTAGTTATCGACTAACAGGACAAATAGATAGTGTTGGAATTAAAAATGTGAATAGAAAAGACATTGTGCGTTATGCATTTTCTAGTACGAGTTTGGGATGGATAAATTGTGATCGTTTTGTAAGAATGAAGAACAGAAAAAAATATAGATTAAAAATTAAGAATTTTGATGATGCCGATGTGAAGCTTGTGTTTAAATCTATGAATGCAATTTTATCGAGTAAAAATTATGGAGAGATTATGGATTTTGGATGGATTTCTGGAAAAGAAGAAGAAGTTCTTTTAATCGCCATTAAAAAGAACGAGAATGAACTTTACTTAGGAATAGAAGAGAGAAAAACAGGAAATACTTCTGATTTGAATTTTGATTACAAAAAAGTGTCTATTGATGAATTAAGGGACAGATTAGATGAGTTGAGTGTGCTTTTTTAACTAACCCCTAAACAAAAAGAAATCATCTTTCATGTCTTCGATCTGGCTGTCTTCATTAGTAATAATATAATCGATCGCTTTTGAAGTGAAGTCATCCCCTTTATTAGTTAGAGAAACGATATTACTATTTATTACAATCATATTATTTTTAAGAGCCAATTCTAAAACAGTTTTGGCTCTTACTTTTTGCCAATTTATATGTTCTCTTAAATGATTTACATGGCGCTCTTCTTCTTCATTATGGTTTTTAAGATGCAGAAGGAAAGTGAGTAAAGAGACCTCAATACGTTGTTGTTTTTCACGATATAAAACAGCAATAATCCCTTTTGTAGGCGCAAATAAATACACAATTAAAAAGAGTAGTCCTAACATGGTGGTTATAGAACCTGCAATAGAAGCATCTAACCAATGCGCAAACCAATACCCAGAAATAGCGCTAAAAATGCCAAAACTTACAGATAAGGCTAGCATTTTCTTTAAATCGGTAGTTAATAAATAAGCAGCAGCAGCTGGAGCAATCATAAGCGCGACTACAAGAATAGCGCCTACAGCATCAAAAGCACCAACAGTAGTTACAGATGAAACCGTCATTAAACCATAGTGAATTACCGCAGGAGAAAACCCTAAAGCTGATGCCAAACCTGCATCAAATGTGCTTATTTTTAATTCTTTGAAAAAAGCAATAAGTAAGGTGATTGTAATTAATACAATAACGCCAATAATCCATAATGCTTTTGGGCCAACGTCTATTCCGGAAATAAGTAATCTATCAAAAGGCGCAAAAGCTAATTCGCCTAATAAAACAGCATCAACATCGAGATGTACATCATTTGCATTTTTTGCAATCATGATAACACCAATACTAAATAAAGCAGGGAATACTAAACCAATAGCAGTATCTTCTTTTACTAATCCTGTTTTTTGAATGTATTCAACTAAAACTACAGTAATAACTCCAGTTAAAGCTGCTAAAAGAATGAGTAATGGTGAGTTTAGATCTTGAGTAATAAAAAAACCAATAACAATACCGGGAAGTATAGAATGGCTTATAGCATCGCTTATCATCGCCATTTTGCGAAGTACAAGGAAGGTGCCTGGAATGGCACAAGCAATCGCGACCAAACTTGCAATAAGTTGTATTTCAATTTGCGCGTTATTCATCTTCAGTGGTTTGTTTGGTATATAAGTTTGCAGCAGTTTCGAATCCTGTTTCGGTTAGACTCCACATATTTCCAGTAAGTGTTACATAGTCTTTCTCTACCAATTTCTGAAGTGTTTTACGTGTAAAACCTTGAAAATTGTTTAGTAGTTTAACAGCATGCGGATGCGAAATATTTTCATGTGTTTCTGCGATATTATGCATAAATGCTAATGTTTTGTGTAACTCTAAATCACGTCTATTTCTTATAAAACGAATCTGTTTAAATAGTAATCCACGACTAGGTGAAAAGACAAAAGAAAATATTACAAAAACTGAAGCTACTAAAACAATTACTGGTCCAGTAGATAGGTTGTTTTGACTCGCGCTAATTGCAGTTCCAAAAACACCTGAAAAAGCTCCAAAGATTGCTGCTAGAAATACCATTGTCGCTAAACTGTTTGTCCATTGTCTTGCAGCAGCTGCAGGAGCCAATAACATGGCGCTCATTAAAACAACACCAACGGTTTGTAAACCTAAAACAATCGCTAAAACTATAAAGGAAGTGATTAAAATGTCTATAAACTTGGTGTTGAAACCTAGTGTTTTAGTATAATCGGCATCAAAAAGCAGTAATTTAAACTCTTTCCAAAAGAGTAAGAGAACTAGCAAGCATAATCCAGTAACAATAGCCATTAACCAAACATCACTTTCGAGAAGTGTTGCGGCTTGCCCAAATAGGTATTTATCTAAACCTGCTTGATTGGCATTGGGTTGTTTTTGTATAAAGGTTAGTAATAACATTCCAAAACCAAAAAATAATGATAATATTAACCCTAAAGCAGTGTCCGATTTTAGATGTGTTTTTTTAACAATACCTCTAATCCAAAAGGTGCCAATTAATCCACTAATTAAAGCTCCTAATAATAGGGTGTTACTATCTTTTGCGCCAGTTATTAAAAAAGCAATAGCAATTCCAGGTAAAGCCGCATGAGAAATCGCATCGCCTAACAAACTTTGTTTTCTAAGTACAGCAAAACTGCCAAGCATACCAGTAACAGCTCCTAAAATAGCGGTTCCTAGTGTGATTGTACGTAACGTATAATCATTAAACACTAATTGTATGTATTCTGTTAAGTCTATAGTTCCTAGTTTTTAGAGGTTAGTTTTGTTTTTAGATATTTTTGAAGACCAGAGATCATTTTTGATAATTCAACGAGTTTCTCTCTGAGCTCAATTTCTTTTTCATTAGAAATATAGTTTTGTCTTTTAGAGATAGATGAACAAACAACACATTCGTTAACAGAATCTATGGCAATTTGTAAATATCTATTAAACTGTTTGTCACTGTCTGAAGAACCTTCCGCTATATTCAGAGCTATAGAGACGGCGGCTCTCGTAAATTGAGACGATAAAGCATATTTTTCATTACTAGGAAAAGAATCACAAGTGGCGTAGACAAAATCAACGAATTCAAGTGATTTTTGATACACCTTTAAGTCTTCAAATTTAAATTTTATCTCACTCATAATATTACAATTACAGCCACTAATCACTATCGACTAAAGACTATTCTACTCCTGAATACTAACCTTATAATTTATACCATAAGTCTTAGTTAAATTATCATCATTAAATATATCTTTAACAGGTCCAGTAGCGATTTTTTTGACGTTTAAAAAAGTTACCCAATCGAAATATTCAGGAACAGTTTGTAAATCGTGATGTACTACAATTACTGTTTTATTGGCTTTTCTTAATTCTTTTAAAATATTAATAATAGCAATCTCTGTTGTAGCATCTACACCTTGAAAAGGTTCGTCCATAAAATAGATTGACGCATTTTGAACTAATGCGCGAGCTAAGAAAATACGTTGTTGTTGCCCGCCAGATAATTGACTTATTTGTCGGCTTTTAAAAGCCAACATCCCTACTTTTTCTAGCGCCTCTAAGGCCGCTTTCTTTTCTTTCTGTCTTGGACGTTTAATCCATCCTAAACTGCCATAAGTTCCCATCATAACCACGTCTAAAGCTGTGGTAGGAAAATCCCAATCTACACTTCCTTTTTGAGGAACGTAGGCCACTAATGAACGTTGTTTTTCATAAGATTTACCATAAATACTCACGCTACCAGCAATAGGTTTTAAAATGCCTAAAATAGATTTAATAAGTGTAGATTTTCCGGCACCATTCGGACCAACAATAGCCATAAGTACACCTTCTGGAATTTCTAAATCGATATCCCAAAGTACAGGTTTGTAGTTATATGCTACAGTTAAATCGTCTATTTTTACTGCGATTTTTTTACTCATTATTTCAATGCATTAACGATTGTGTTTACATTATACCTAAACATTCCAACATAAGTCCCTTCAGTAGTTCCTGCATTTCCAAGAGCATCAGAAAATAGTGTGCCTCCAATTACAACGTCATGACCTTTAGATTTTACAGCTGCTTCTAAGGCTTCAATAGTTCGTTTTGGAACAGAACTTTCTACAAAAATGGCTTTTACTCTTCTTTCTATTATAAAAGCGGCTAGTTTTTGAACGTCTTTTACTCCTGCTTCAGTAGCAGTTGATAAACCTTGTAACCCCACAACTTCAAATCCATAATTTTTTCCAAAATAATTAAAAGCATCATGAGCAGTTACCAGAATACGTTTTTCGGCTGGCAGAGTTTCAATAGTACTTTTAATTTCCGTTTGAAGTGTTTCTAATTGTGCTAAATACTTTTTTTCATTCTTTATATAATTAATAGCATTCTTTTTGTCTTTTTCAGATAAAACAGCAGTCACTTTTTTTGTAAATAATTTAAAATATTCAATGTTAAACCATACATGCGGATCGTAATTTGAAGCAAAATAATCTGAGCCTATTAAGGTGTTTTTATCTAAGCTTTCTCCTAATGCAATTGGTGTTTTGGTTTTACTTCCCATTTTCTCGAAAACTTCAACAAGCTTTCCTTCTAAATGCAAGCCGTTATAAAAGATCACATCGGCATTAACGAGCTTTGAAACGTCGCCCTCACTGGCTTTGTATAAATGAGGGTCGACGCCACTTCCCATTAGACCTTGAAGGTTTACGTAATCTCCTCCTATGTTTTTCACGATGTCGGTGATCATAGAAGTTGTAGTGACAATATTTAATTTTTCGTTATCTGGTTTGGTCTCATTTTTACATCCAAAGAAAAATAGTGCTATTAGAATTGTAGTTATTAATTGTTTCATTTTATTTTAATTTATAATTAGTTTGGTAACCTAAAACTAATACCAGTACTTAATAAAAGATCTTGACCTTTAGTAATACTAGATCCAATTGTTGCGTCCAATTGTATGTTGTTAGATATTAAATATGTTAAACCGGCATCCCAGAGATTATTTGCTTTATTGTTCTCAGGGAAGTCACCATATAATTCTATATAAATTCCCCATTTATCGGATAAGCCATATCCATAAGCGATCGTGTATAAATATGCTGCTTCTGGTGAGTCATTTTCCCATGCAGCTCCTATATTATAAGATAAACTAGACTTTTCATTTAGAGTGTGTGCAAAAGAAAATCTAAAATCTACTCCAGTATTTTCTGGACGTAATTCTTTTTTTACAGAAAAAGGAGCATTTAAATGTCCTAAAAAGCCTATTTCTGGAAACGCTCCTTTTTCTTCTGCTATAGGAATCTTAACACCTATGAGTAAAGGTGAAAAGCTATTAATATTACTAATTTCATTTTTATCAAAAAACGTTTTACTATTGGTATAATCCCAGCCTAAGCGGAGTTCTAAACGGTCTAATAGACCATAACGAATAAGCATAGTATTATAGGTGAAATCTTCAGTTTTAAAATTATTTTCCTCGAAGTTTTCATAAAAAGCACCCGTTTCTATTTGAATATAATTCTTTGGTACCACCGTTGGGGACTCTGTAGCATCAGGTCGATCTGTGATAATGCTCCCAAGAGTATTATCTTCTTGCGCATTATTAATAAACAGGTTTAAAAAGCATAAAATGCTTAAAAATAGTTTACAATGTTTAATCCAATTCATTTACATAAATATTTTTAGTGAATGTTTCATTAAGAAGCATAATGTTATTATTAATTGTGATTTGAGTCATTTTATTTTTACTGAATTGCTTAGAAACAAGGAGTGCATTTCCAAATTTTAAATTATTTATTGCGCAAAAATCAAGAAATTCTTTATCGTCATTCATTAATCTTGAAATTGTATATGTTTTTTCTTCTTCGGTATCTGCAAGAGCAATAGAGGTGTTTATTGTTGTTATTTCTCCCATTGCATTTGGAATAGGGTCTCCATGAGGATCAAATTTTGGATTACCAAGAAATGCATTGATTTTATCTGCCATGAAATCTGAAGTTTCATGCTCTAAAAGTTCAGCTTCACGATGAATCTCATGTAATGACATGTCAAATAATTTAAACAGCAATGATTCCCACAATCGATGCTTTCGAATAACCATTAACGCCATCTTTTCTCCTTTTTTGGTAAGTTTTAATTCTTGATATTTTTCGTAGTGCAAAAGATCTTTTAGGGCTAGTTTTTTTGCCATATCTGTTGCTGCGGCATTAGATATCCCAAGCTTTTTGGCAATATTACCTGGTTTAGTATCGTTATTATTATTCTTGTGATCTTTGTAAATTGTTTTTACAAAGTTTTCAATAGCTACAGACATTTCTTATTGCTTTAAACTATTTTTAAGTGCGCTTAAAAATATAAGCAAATGTAATTAAAAAATAATTAATTTTGATGTTTGGCATGATTTAAGCTATATTTATAATGACTAAAACTCTAATAACTATTCAAAAATAATCCCTATTATGAAAAATTTAATATGCACGGCATTTATATTATTTGCCACATTTACATTTGCACAGACGGCTAATAGCGAGAAAGTAAGTGCACCAAAAATCGTTTCTAAATTAAAAATGAACACGTCTTATAAGGCGGAAAATGTTGAAGTTAAATTAGTAGAAGTCGTTTCAGATTCCCGTTGTCCTAAAGGAGTGACTTGTGTTTGGGCTGGAGAAGCTACTGTTTTATTAGATATTTTTAAAGATGGAGAAAAGCTAGAACGAAAAAAAGTAACATTTAATAGTGGCGTGAAAGATATCTTTTCTTCTGAAAAACTTTCAATATCAGGTTATAATGTTTTGCCTTATCCTGAAGCTGATGTTAAAATAAACCCAGATGATTATTACTTACAATTAGAAGTTAAAAATCTATAAGTATATAAATAATTAGTAAAAAGATAATTAAACCTGACATTAATATGTTGGGTTTTTTTACGACTAGTAGTATTCTATAAATTGTATTGAAATATAAAGAGAGTTTAGTTGCATCCGCAATTATCGCTACCACAGTCTTTAGAAGCTGCTTTTTTAGGTTTCCATATGAATTTCCTTATGATGAAAATCATAGAAGCCGAAAAGGCTAAAAAAACGAGTATGTTTTGAATTATAATGTTCATTATGTATTTGTTATAGTCGTCTTATATTAAGTAAATTACATTATTTTAAAAGCTGAAAAGCGATTAAAGCAGTAATATACGCAAAAGCGGTCATTATTACTAATTGCAATGTAGGCCATTTCCAAGAATTGGTTTCTCTTTTTACAATAGCTAAAGTGCTCATACACTGCATTGCAAAGGCATAAAATAAAAGTAAAGAAATACCAGATGCAAAATTAAATAACGGCCCACCAAGTATTGGGTTTACTTCCCCGGCCATTCTGTTTTTAATGGTTTCTTCTTCGTCACTACCAACACTATAAATGGTTGCTAAAGTGCCTACGAAAACTTCTCTTGCGGCAAAAGAACTTATTAAAGCAATTCCAATTTTCCAATCATATCCTAATGGTCTAATTGCTGGTTCTATTGCTCGACCAGTAATCCCAATAAATGAGTGTTCTAATTTATGCGAAGCTAATTTTTGTTGTAACTCATCTTCGGTTAAATTTTGTGAAGCGTATTCCGTTTTAACAATTTCTTCAGCATTATTAAATTGTTCGCCAGGTCCATAAGACGCTAAAATCCATAAAACAATAGATATGGCTAAAATAATTTTACCAGCACCAAAAATAAACGATTTAGTTTTTTCTAAGACGGTTAATGCTACATTCTTGAACATGGGTAACTTGTAGTTTGGCATTTCTACTACAAAGAATGTTTTACTCTTAATTTTCAGAATTTTATTTAAAATATAAGCTGAGACAATTGCTGCGCCAAAACCTATTAAATATAAAAGCATTAATGTTAACGCTTGATAGCTTAAGCCTAAAAAGCGACCTTCAGGAATAACTAATGATATGATTATTAAATACACAGGTAAACGTGCTGAACATGTTGTAAAGGGTGTAACTAAAATGGTAATTAAACGTTCTTTCCAATTTTCGATATTTCGAGTGGCCATAATAGCAGGGATCGCACATGCGGTTCCAGATATAAGAGGAACAATACTTTTTCCGCTAAGACCAAAGCGACGCATAACTCTATCCATTAAAAAGACAACGCGGCTCATGTAGCCGGTTTCTTCTAAAATTGCAATAAACAAGAATAAAAAGGCAATTTGCGGAATAAATATAACAATACCTCCTAGTCCTGGAATAATTCCTTCTGCCAGTAAACTAGTAAATGGTCCATCTGGAAGCTTATTTTTAACCCATTCACCTAATGACGCAAATGTAGAGTCAATAAAATCCATTGGGATGCTTGACCAATCATAAATAGCTTGGAAAATGACTAATAAAATAAAGAAAAAGATAAGATACCCCCATACTTTATGGGTTAAGATACGATCAAATTTCGTTCGTAAATCTTTTGCTTGAGAGGTGTCTATTGTTTGGCCTTTTTTTAAGGCTTCATTAATAAATTGGTAACGCTTAATGGTTTCTTTTTGCTGAAGTCGTTTCAGGTCACTCTTCGATTTTGTTTTAAAATTAGAAACACCATCAAATTCATTTCTATCGGTTTTACCAAAATTTACATCCTGAGTAATTACTAACCATAATTTATAGATTAATTGATTAGGGAATGCTTTTCGGAGTCTGTTAAAGTAATCAGGGTCGATTTCTGAAGCGTTTAAACAGGGTTTAGTCGAAAGTTCTTTATAGTTTGTAATTTGTTGTTTTAACGCATCAATACCTTCATTTTTACGAGTACTAATAAGTGTAATCTTGGTTTCTAGTTGCTTTTCTAAATATTCAATATCTAAAGTAATACCTCGGCGTCTCATACGGTCTGCCATATTAACAACTAGCATGCAAGGAATTTCAAGATCTTTAATTTGAGTAAAAAGGAGTAAATTTCTTTTTAAATTCTCAACATCGCTAACAACAACAGCAACGTCTGGAAAATCTTTGTCGTTTTTATTAAGTAATAATTCAATAACAACATTTTCATCTAATGAAGACGCATTAAGACTGTAGGTTCCAGGAAGATCTATAATATGCGCTTTAACGCCTCGAGGTAACTTGCAGATGCCTTCTTTCTTTTCTACAGTAATACCAGGGTAATTACCTACTTTTTGGTTTAAGCCAGTAAGTGCATTAAATACAGAGGTCTTTCCGGTATTTGGGTTTCCAATTAGAGCAACGTTTATTTGCTTACTCATTAACTTTTTCTATTAAAATATGTATAGCAGTTTCTTTTCTAATCGCTAAATGGCTTCCGTTAATGTTAAGATACATAGGATCTGCAAATGGAGCTACCTGAACTAATTCTACGTTATTACCAGGTAAGCATCCCATTTCGAGAAGTTTTAAAGGAATTAATTCAGAGGAAACATCTATAATTATAGCATTTTCTCCGCGTTTAAGATCTGCAAGTGTTGTGTCCAAGCTTATTTAGATTGATTTTAAAGAAGCAAAAGTAAGGTAAAATTTTAGTCTATAAAAGGTGTAGTCATTAAAAACTATGACTTTGTTTCTTTTTTTAACTTTTTAAGGTCTTTAAGGAGTTGTTCAATAGCTTCTGGTTCTGTGCCATCATAAAAGCCTCGTATTTGACGTTTTTTATCAATGAGCATAAAATTTTCGGTATGAATCATATCATATTCGTCACCGTTGCCATTTGTTTTTACCGCTAAATAACTTTTTCTTGCCAGGTTATAAATTTGTTTTTTATCTCCAGTAACTAAATTCCATTTTATATCTACAACTCCTTTTTGTTTCGCGTATTTTTTTAATTGCGGAACACTATCCATTTTTGGAGTTACAGAATGGGAAAGCAACATCACTTCTGTGTCATTCATAATTTCTTTTTGAATATCATACATATGATCTGTCATAATTGGGCAAATGGTTTGACAGGTTGTAAAAAAGAAATCGGCGATGTAAATTTTGTCTTTATAATCGTTTTGTGTTATTGTTTTGCCATTTTGATTAGTCAATTCAAAATTAGCAATAGTGTGATATTTTTTTACATGTTGTATAGTGGTATCAACTAACTCTTCATTAACAAATGCGGGTTGATATATAGGTAATGGCTTTTCTACTTTTAAAATAGAATAAAATATAGAAATAATAATCGCCGATAGAATAGCGAAGCCAATGGCAAACTTTTTATAGTCTTTAAAAAACGAAAGCATTAAATGTGCTTTTTTTAATATTGATTGTAAAAGTACAACGAAAAGCCTGTAAGTAATAACAAGAGCGCTCACAAATTGCTGTTAAATCTAAAACCAAAGCCGTATAAGCTTTTTAAACTAAGCTTAAATACTTACTTTTGGGCGTTCAAAATATGAAATACACTACATGGAATTTGTAATAAAAATAAGTCAGTTTTTACTGAGTCTCTCTTTGCTAATTGTTTTACACGAGTTAGGGCACTTTATACCTGCTAAGTTATTTAAAACTCGAGTTGAGAAGTTTTACCTCTTTTTTGATGTAAAGTTTTCATTATTTAAAAAGAAAATAGGAGGAACAGAATACGGTATAGGATGGTTACCATTAGGCGGTTATGTTAAAATTGCTGGAATGATTGATGAAAGCATGGATACCGAGGCTATGAAAGAAGAGCCAAAGCCATGGGAGTTTCGTTCTAAACCAGCATGGCAACGTTTAATTATTATGCTAGGAGGTGTTACTGTTAACTTTGTGTTGGCTTGGCTTATTTATGTGTTTATGTCGTTTGGATATGGAGATACAGATATTGCCGCTTCTAGTATTAAAGATGGGTATTTAATAGAAAATCCTTTATTAACTAACTTAGGTTTTAAAACTGGTGATAATGTTGTTAGAGTTGGAGATGTTGATGTTGAAAATTATTCAGATGTAAGAACTAATATTATAGGTGCAGAATCTGTAACTATAGAAAGAAACGGGGAAGATCAGGTTATTAAATTACCTGTTGATTTTTTAGGACAACTATCTGATAGTAAAGATAGAAGTTTATTTGAAATGAGATTGCCATACATGATTGCTAAGGTTCCAGATACGTCACATAATGTTAGTTCTGGTCTTAAAATAAAAGATGTTGTTATTTCAATAAATGGAGAAAATACTAAATATCAGGATGAAGTTATTTCTAAGCTTTCAAGTTTAAAGAATCAATCTGTTTCTGTTGAATTAATTAGAAACAAAGAAAAAATAGTTAAAACATTAAAAGTTAGTAGTGACGGCAAGTTTGGAATTATTAGCCAACCTTCAATAAAACTTACTGAGGAGTTAGGCTATTTGGCTATAGTTACTAAAAAGTATGGTTTTGGAGAAAGTTTTTCAGTAGGAACCACAAAATTCACAAAACAAATAACCTCTTATTTTGGACAATTAAAACAAATATTTAGTCCAAGCACAGGTGCTTATAAAGGAGTAGGTGGTTTTAAAGCCATTTTCGATATTTTTCCAGATACATGGAGTTGGCAAACGTTTTGGGGTATTACTGCTTTCTTATCAATAATGTTAGGGGTTTTAAATTTATTACCAATCCCTGCTTTAGATGGGGGGCATGTTATGTTTCTATTGTATGAAATGATCTCGGGACGTGAACCAAGCAACAAATTTATGGAAACCGCACAAATGGTAGGGTTCTTTATTTTAATTGCTTTAGTACTGTTTGCCAATGGAAATGATATTTTTAAGGCAATTTTTAAATAATTTTTAATTTTTATAATTGCAATAATTAAAAAAACATTTATATTTGCGCTCGCAAGAACGTAATTTGACGTTTTTGATATAATAAATTCCTCCTTAGCTCAGTTGGTTAGAGCATCTGACTGTTAATCAGAGGGTCCTTAGTTCGAGCCTAAGAGGAGGAGCAAAACACAGCCGCTTACAGCAATGTAAGTGGCTTTTTTGTTTTTTATAATTTTATGTCACATACTGTATATATTCTTTATTCTAAAACATTGAATCGTTTTTATATTGGAGAAACCTGGCTCAAGCCCAAAAGTTGTGGGATTTTGAGATTAAGCAAAAATAGTAGTAAGTCTAAATAAGAAAAAATCTACATTCCTAACGCCTCTGAATTGTGCTCTGAAAGCTTTTATTTTAGCATTAAAAGATTCTGCAGATG
>CALGLR010000060.1 GCA_937959395.1 uncultured Flavobacteriaceae bacterium
TAACATTAATCTTTTGAGTAAAAAGCCAAATTTCTTCGTTAAAAATACTCAGCGTAACCAAGCTATGCTTGTGTTTTTTGCCTTGAACTTCATCTTTTTTCTTAAAAATATTATATGCCATTTTATATCAATTTAGCTATACTTTTAACTTTATTTATATCCGAGCTTTAGAAGTATTAGATAGTAATTTCAAAGCATTACGTTTTTAATTCTTTTGCAACACAAAAAGTCTCAGTGAAATTAATTTCACTGAGACTTTTTAATATATTGTTTAGAAATATTAAGCCGTAAAAGGCTCTATAGAAACATAAGATTTATTATCTTTTTTCTTTGTAAATTTCACTAAACCATCAACTTTAGCATGTAACGTATGGTCTTTTCCTTGATATACGTTTTCAGCCGGGTGATGTGTATTACCACGTTGTCTTAGGATAATGTTTCCTGCAATAGCAGCTTGTCCACCAAATATCTTAACACCTAAACGTTTCGATTCTGATTCTCTACCATTCTTAGAACTACCTACTCCTTTTTTATGAGCCATGATCTTAAGGTTTTTTAATTCCCTTGAAAGGGAAGTTTATATTATACTTAAGTGATTTAGCAATTAAGCTTTACCACCATCTAATTCGTCTTGCCACTTCTTTAGTTCATCCCATTTACCATCAGCAGCTAATTTTGCTTGTGCTGGCCATGTATCAGTTACGTGGTTTCCACGAACTCCTGCAATGATTTCAGAAATTTCAGCTGGGTTAGTTTTAGCTAATTCAGCAAAAGTTGAAATTCCAGCCTCTATTAGAGTCTGAGAAATTTTAGGTCCAATACCTTCGATTTTCTTTAAATCATCAGCTTTTCCAGTTGCTTTTTTAGCAGCAGGTTTTGCTGGAGCAGCAGCTTTCGCCTCTACTTTAGGCTCTTCCTTTTTAGGTGCTGCTTTTTTAGGAGCGACCTTCTTTTCTGCTTTAGCAGCAGGTTTTGCACCTGAAGCTACAATGCTTTCAATTACGATTTCAGATAAGGCTTGTCTGTGTCCATTTTTAACACGGTAACCTTTACGTCTTTTCTTTTTGAAAACAATAACTTTATCACCTTTAAGGTGTTTTAAGACTTTAGCACTTACTTGTGCTCCGCCTATAGCTGGGGCGCCTAAAGTTATTTTGTCACCGTCACCAATTAAAAGAACATTATCGAAAGAAACTTTCTTACCCTCTTCTGTTGCTAAACGATTAACAAAAACTTTTTGGTCTTTTTCAACTTTGAATTGATGCCCTGCTATCTCTACAATTGCGTACATAGCGTAACGTTTTTATTAATTTAATTTGTTTAATATGCGTGCTTCCTATTTAGAAAGCGGATGCAAATATACGCCTAATTAATTAATCTACAAACGTTTTTATGGCTGAAAATAGTATTTTTTCTAGAAAATTAGAGTCAAGAATCTTAGTCTACTTTTCGAAGAGGAGGTCTTTCATCTTTAAAATCATGTTTTATATAAGGAATATTTCTACTTACTTTAAAAAGTTGCATACAAGTTAATGTTAAAACTACTGTAGTTGCAAATCCCATTATAGCAACAACAAAACTTACTAAACCAACTCCTACATTATAATCACCTTTAAAAACCACAAGTAAATTTGATAAAAAGCTAGGATTAGCTTCAGTAGCATAAAACAAAAAGAAAGCAGTAAAAATAAGTGTTCCAATAAATCCAGATATTATTCCAGCGGCAAAGCCACCAGCATAGGTAAAACGTTTACCACGCTCTAGTTTATAATAACGTATCGTTTCATAAATTCCGAAACCAGTAATAACACCATTAAACAAACTAAAAAAAGGCTTAGTATGTAGTCCTATTAAAGAAAGAATCAAAAAAAAGGACACTAAAACGGCACTAATTATAATACCGAAACGAATAGGTAATGCTAAATTATTCATAACAAACACTTTAATTAAAATTAAAACACAAATTAAATTACACTAAAAAAATATCAAAAGCTATAATTTGCTGTTAAATTTTAGTTTTTAAACTATAAAATGACCATTCATATTCTTATTTTTGCTTAGGCTTTGTAACATTATTCACACGTTGTAGTCTAACACTTAAAATCAAATAACTAAAACAATTTAAAATGAAAAAAGGCATATTCTCATTAGCTGCTTTTGTAATTGCTAGCTTTACAGCTAATGCTCAAGAAGTTAAGTTTGAAGAGTACGATTTAGATAACGGCATGCATGTTATTTTACATCAAGACAATTCGGCTCCAGTGGTAACAACTTCTGTGATGTACCATGTTGGTGCAAAAGACGAAAACCCTGAGCGAACAGGATTCGCTCACTTTTTTGAACATCTTTTATTTGAAGGCACTAAAAATATAGATCGTGGTGAATGGTTTACAATTGTAACTTCTAATGGCGGTAGTAATAATGCGAATACTACCGATGACAGAACGTATTATTATGAAGTTTTCCCTTCTAATAGTTTAGAGTTAGGATTATGGATGGAATCTGAACGCTTATTACACCCAATAATCAATCAAATAGGTGTAGATACTCAAAACGAAGTGGTAAAAGAAGAAAAACGTTTAAGAGTTGACAATGCACCCTACGGAAATATTTTAGCCGAAATTAAAAAATACATGTTCAAAAAGCATCCTTATAAAGGAACTACCATTGGCAAAATGGAGCACCTAGACGCTGCAACTTTAGAAGAATTTCAGGCTTTTAATAAAAAATTCTACACGCCTAATAATGCTGTTTTAGTAGTTGCAGGTGATATTAATGTATCGGATACTAAAAAAATGATTAAAGATTACTTTGGCCCAATCCCTAGAGGTGAAAATGTAACACGTAATTTTCCGAAAGAAGACCCAATTACCTCGCCTTTAAGAGGAAAAGCTTACGATGCTAATATTCAAATTCCTGCAGTAATTGCTGCTTATAGAACTCCTTCTTTCAAAGAAAAAGAGTCCTATATTTTAGACATGATATCTACTTATTTAAGTGATGGAAAAACCTCTAAGCTCTACAAAAAATTGGTGGATGAGAAAAAAATGGCATTACAAGTTCAAGCTGTAAATCTTAAACAAGAGGATTATGGGACCTACGCCCTTCTTGCTTTGCCTTTAGGAGATATACCTTTAGATAAATTAGTTGCCGAAATGGATGAAGAAATCGTAAAGATCCAGAATCAATTAATTTCTGAAAAAGACTATCAAAAACTTCAAAACAAATTCGAAAACAATTTTGTTAATTCAAATTCAAGTGTTTCTGGTATTGCTAATTCTTTAGCGCGTTACCATATGCTTTATGGAGATACTAATTTAATTAACAACCAAATTGATATATACCGATCTATAACTAGAGATGACATTAAAAACGTTGCGATGAAATACTTAAATCCAAACCAACGTGTAATCTTAGATTATTTACCAAAAAAAGAAGAAAACTAAACATATAATTTGACAGTCATAAATATCAAAATGAAAACAATGAAAACAAAAATAACAGCATTAATCGCCTTGTTTTTATTATCAATTTCGGCAACTGCTCAAATTGATAGATCTAAACAACCTAAACCAGGACCCGCTCCAAAAATAGCATTAGAAGTCCCTGGAGAATTCGAATTAAAAAACGGACTTAAAGTTCTTGTCGTAGAAAATCACAAATTACCACGTGTTTCTTACTCTTTAAGAATAGACAATAAACCAACACTAGAAGGTAATATATCAGGGGTTTCAAGTATTCTAGGAGACATGTTAGGCAACGGAACTAACAATATCTCTAAAGATGCATTTAATGAAGAAATAGATTTTTTAGGCGCAAGATTAAGTTTTGGTTCTAGTAGCGCCTTTGCGAGTTCTTTATCTAAATATTCAGACCGTATTTTAGAATTAATGGCAGACGCAGCAATGAACCCACTATTAACTGAAGAAGAATTTCAAAAAGAAAAAGAAAAAGCTCTTGAAGGAATTAAATCTACTGAAAAAAGTGTTGATGCTGTTGCTTCTCGTGTAAAAGACGTATTGTCTTATGGAATAAAACATCCTAAGGGAGAATATATTACAGAAGAAACATTAAATGCGATCACTTTAGATGATGTTAAATCGTATTACAGAAAAAATTTTAACCCAAATAATGCCTATTTAGTTGTTGTTGGTGATGTTAATTTCAAAGACGTAGAAAAGCAAGTAAAAAAACAATTTAAAAAGTGGAGTGCTGGTCCAGACATTTCAAGATCTGTTCCTCCAACCAGAAACAATGCACCGTACACTCAGATTAATTTTATAGACATGCCTAATGCTGTACAATCTAACATCTCAGTAAATAGCAATGTGAAATTAAAAATGAACGACCCAGATTACCATGCAGTACTAATTGCAAATAAAATATTAGGTGGTGGTTTTAACTCGTACCTTAATATGAATTTACGCGAAGAGCATGGTTATACTTATGGTGCACGATCTAGCGTTGGGATAGATCGTTATGGAGCTTCCCGTTTTAGTGCTAGCACAGCGGTTAGAAATGCAGTTACTGATAGTGCTGTTGTTCAATCTCTAAAAGAAATTAACCGTATTAAAAACGAAAATGTAACTTACGATGCACTTAAAAATGCAAAAGCAAAATATGTAGGTGATTTTGTTTTGGCTCTTGAACGCCCACAAACTATTTCTAATTATGCTTTAAATATAAAAATTAATGAATTGCCTAAAGATTTTTATAGGACTTACCTTCAAAAAATTAATGCAGTTACTATTGAAGATGTAAAGCGTGTGGCTAATAAATATTTTACAACGGAAAATGCCAGAGTTGTTGTTGTAGGAAAAGGTAGTGAAGTTGTTGCAAACTTAGAGAAAACAGGAATTCCTATTGAATATTTTGACAAATATGCAAACCCTACTAAAAAACCTGTATTTTCAAAACCAATTCCTACTGGAGTAAGTGTACAATCTATTATGGATAATTACCTTAAAGCCATTGGAGGCAAAGCTAACGCTGAAAATATTAAATCTACAGTTTCTAATGCTAATGTAACCGTTCAAGGTGCTCCTTTTCCTATTACTGCTGAATTAAAAGTAATGGCTCCAAATAAAGAGTCTATGGAAATGAGCGCTCAAGGAATGGGTGTTATTATGAAGCAAAAATGGAATGGTGAATCGGGTTATGCTGAGCAAGGCGGACAAAAAAGACCAATGTCTGATAAAGAAATTGCTGATAAAAAAGCGGAAGGCAATTCTTTATTTCCAGAATTAAGCTACAATGCTTCAGAAATAGCATTAGAAAGTATCGTTGCTATTGAAGGTGCCGATAACTATAAAATAAAAGTAACTAAAGGAGATAAAAGCTCTTATAGATATTACGATGTAAGTACGAATTTATTAACACGTGCTGAATCGACTACCGAAGCTCAAGGTCAAACAATTACTTCTGTTGTAGATTATGGAAAGTATACTGCCGTAAATGGCATACAGTTTCCGTTTACTATGAATATAAAAGCTGGTCCTCAGGTTATTTCTATGGTTATGACTAGTATAAAAGTTAATGAAGGTGTTACTGAAGCAGACTTTAATTAAGATTCGACTACGCTTATTCTGCTTCATATAATTAAAAGATTAGACCTGACAAGTTTTTAAAACCTGTCAGGTCTATTAGTTTCTAGTCGGCTTCTTTTTATTTCTTATTAGCGAGATAAACACCTATCAAAATTACAACAGTAGCAACACCTTGCAACCAACCAAATAGCTCACCATCTGCAAAACCCCATACTAGTGCTACTATTGGCATTAAATAAGTAACAGACGAAGCAAAAACAGGAGTAGAGATTTGTATTAAATTATTAAATAACACTTTAGCTAATGCTGTTCCAAAAAGTGATAAAATAGTAACATAAATTAATGACCACTTTAAATCTGGATTATTTAATGTTTCTGTTTTAAAAAAACCAGCAAATATAAGCACCACAACGGCAGGCAAGATAATAGGAACAAAACTTCCCGCTGCTATTGTTAATGGTTTTACACCTTGTAAATAACGTTTAACAATATTTACATTAGTAGCATACATAAATGTAGAAACAATTACAAAGCCTGCGAACAAGTAATTCTGATTAGGGTTTAATTCAGCACCTTTTAATATTAAAATAGCTGTTCCTACAAAACCAATTATAACTCCAATAGTTTGCCTTTTAGTTGTTGTTACTTTAAATAATGCTAAACCCAGCAAAATAGTATTAAGCGGGGTGAGTGAATTTAAAATAGAAACGACTGCACTATCTATTTCAGTTTCTGCTATTGCAAAGAAAAAGGAAGGAAAAAAAGATCCTAAAAAACCAGAAATAATAATCCATTTCCATTTGTTTTTTTCAATCGTTTTTAAACCTTTATATCCTGCAATTAATAAAAAGAACCCTGTAATAATAATTCGAAGTGCACCAAGCTGATATGGTGTTAAACCTAATAGCCCTTTTTTAATAAGTATAAAAGACGTTCCCCAAATAAGTGACAATATGAATAAATACAGCCATTTTTTGTTTTTATTTTGCATAGAGATTGTTTAAACACTGCAAAAATCGAGTATTTTAAGACAATAACTTCCTATTATTTATTAATTTTGCATGCAACAAATTACCTAACCCATAAAGCAATAAAAATGATAAAAAACCTTTTACTTATAATAGCTATAACTTTATTTACAGTGAGCTGTAAAAAAGAAACAGCTCCAGAAATTAAAACTATAGAAACGACTGCTGAAAAAACAATAGTAAATTCTAAGCCAAATTTTAATCCTAATGCAACATTTGCAAAAGCTGAGTTTAAAATAGAAGGCATGACATGTGCAATGGGATGCGCTAAAACTATTGAAAAGAAAATAGCTAAAATGGAAGGCGTAAAAAGTGCGACTGTCGATTTTAAAAATGAATTAGCTATGGTAGAGTATGACAATGCTATAGTTACAACGAATAGCCTTGAAAAAACAGTAACTAGTGTTGCTGATGTTTATAAAGTAAAAAACATGAAAACTGTGGCTGATTTTTATACTACAGAAGAATAAGTGTGTTTTACATGAAATAAAAAGACCATTTAGTTTTTAAGCTAAATGGTCTTTTTATTTTAGAGTACTGTTATTAATTATTTCCACTTAAGCGTTTCCATAATATGTTTTATATCTTTTTGTAAATAATTCGCAGCTGGAAGAATCGAATCATAATTGGGTTTTGCGTAAAAATATAACGAACCCGTTAAAAAATGGTTTGTACTATCTGTAACATAAAATTGGGATTGCGAAGCAGCATTACCGCCTACCTCATATAACATTCCATATACTCTTCTTTTGTTATCCTCAAAAAGTTGCTCTGCTATTTCATCTGCTTTTTGAGTATGCTCTTGTGTGAAATTTTGAGCATCACGTAAAAAATCATTTAAATATTTTTTATTACCATCTATACTTTTATAAGTTAAATAAATAGTTCCTTTAAGATTAGGGTATTCTATATTTATCCCATAACTCGTTGTATTCCCTTTTAATGTTTTTGTTTTTAAGTTTTTACCTAAAATATTACGATCAAAAGTAAAAGGCATTTTTGTAATATCTTCTGTTTTATATGTTGCTTCTGGGTATTCTAAACGCAAAAATGCTTTAGGTTTTGGTGTAGAGTCACCTTCGCAGCTACTTAATAAAAAAACAACTGTAATTAATAAGCTTGAAAGTATATAAATGCGTGTTTGTTTTCTCATTCTATAATTATAGGTTTAACCGTTGTAAATCTATGCTATGCTATGGTATTAACTTAGTTTTTGTACTAAAAATTAAGGCAATGCTATTTTTAATCGTTTAATTCGTTTTTTATCTAAAGCCTCTATAGTAAAAACGTAATTTTTATATTTTATTTTACTGTTACGCTTTGGGAAACTTCCAGAGATCTCTAAAACAAAACCTGCCAAAGTCTCAGCTTCACCTTTATTATCTTCAAATACACTATCTTCTTCTAGATTAATAATTCTATAGAAATCCTTCAAAGCCGTCTTTCCTTCAAAAACATAATTTTTATCATCTAGTTTAGAAAAAACAACATCGTCTTCATCAAACTCATCACTAATATCTCCAACGATTTCTTCTATAATATCTTCTAAAGAAATTAAACCTGAAGTCCCTCCATACTCGTCTACAACAACAGCTAAATGAACTTTTCGTTCTTGAAATTCGACCATTAAATCATCTAACTTTTTATTTTCAGGAACAAAAAGAGGAGCTCGCAGCAATGAAGCCCAATCAAATTGTTTTCGATCTATATAAGGCAACAAATCCTTAACATATAATATCCCTTCTATAGTATCTATATTTTCTTTATAAACAGGAATTCTAGAAAACCCATGTTTTATAATCTCTGGCATAATAGCTGCATATTTTTCAGATATATTTAAAGCAAAAATATCTAACCTCGGCCGCATCACTTGCTTAGTATCTGTATTTCCAAAAGAGACTATTCCTTCAAGTATTTTTTGCTCTTCCTGAGTTGTATCATCGTTATTCGTTAATTCTAACGCTTGAGAAAGTTGGTTTATACTTATATTCGATTTTTGCTTCCCTAGTTTATTATGTATTCCAATGGTAATTGATCGCATAGGAATGCTTAATGGAGAAATTAAAAAATCTAACACTTTTAATGGGTAAGCCATAAATGTTGCAAACTTTAAATTATTACGACTCGCATAAATTTTAGGCAAAATTTCACCAAAAAGTAATATTAAAAAAGTAATAACAACTACCTCAACAATAAACTTTAAAACTGGCGGTGTTATTGAAGAGAATAAAACATTACCTACATAAGCAAACAAAATAACAATAGCGATATTAATAAAGTTGTTAGCAACAAGTATGGTTGCTAATAGCTTCTTAGGTCTTTCTAAAAGTTTAGAGATAATCTTAACTGTTTTCTTGTCTTTTATATCTTCTTTATCTAAATCTGATTGTGAAAGCGAAAACAAAGCAACTTCTACTCCAGATATTAATCCTGAACAAACAAATAATATGACTAAAACAACAAAGCCAGATACAATTGAAAGATCAATTGTAAAAAGAAGCGTAAATAAACTTATGGGTTCTGGATCCAATGTTTTTGGTTTAAATTATTAGTTTAGAATAATAATGAAATTTTAAAAAGGTAAATCATCATTATCGTTAGGATTACTTGCTTTGTCTGGAGTTGTTTTAGTAGCCGTTTTTTGTTCGTTATTTTCAGATTCTTTCTTAGTCGTTAAAAAAGTAAAATCTGTTGCCTGTATTTCAGTACTGTATCGATCATTTCCGGAATCGTCTTGCCATTTTCTAGTTTTGATTCTTCCTTCTATATAAACCTTATCTCCTTTGGTTAAATATTTTTCACAAATCTCTGCCCCTTTATTTCTAAGTACAATATTATGCCACTCGGTATTAGTAACACGTTCATTAGTTTGTTTACTTGTATAAGTTTCATTTGTTGCCAAAGGGAAACGCCCAACACATCCGCCTCCTTCAAAGTAATGCATTTTCACTTCATCTCCTAAATGCCCAATTAGCATTACTTTATTTAATGTTCCAGACATTTTTTTTCGTATTAATTATGTAAAATTAGAGCTTTGATACTCAGTAAGAACTAAATTTAATAAAAAATTAGGCGTATTCTTTATTTCTAAATTAAAAATTAAATTCTTCAATAAAATTTGCTATCAATTTAGGCACCGGATATTTTATTATTTCATTAACCGAAATCCCTTCTTTAAAACTAGTCTTCGATTTTAAGATCCAAAATTTAGTAAATAAATGTTGATGCGATAACTTATGCAAAATATCGGTATCATTATATAGAGAAACTGTGTAATACTGATTTTTCAAAAAATCGAGCGTTTTAATCGTTTCTTTTAATTCTTCAATTTTTAAAGGCCCATCGCTTTCGACTAAAGGAAATTGATATAAGTTTTGCCATATACCCTTGCCTTGTCTTTGTTCTAATAGAGTCATACCATCTATAGAAAGCAAAACAATAAAATTGAAATACTTTTTAGTCACTTTAGTTGTTTTCAATTTCACAGGCAGCAAACTCACTTTTTTCTTTTGAAGTGCTATACAGCTATCATTAAAAGGACAAACATTACAATCTGGATTTTTGGGCTTGCACTGCCTAGCTCCAAACTCCATAATAGCTTGATTAAATTGAGCGGGGTCCTGCTTATTTATTAACTCTTGAGCCAAGGCTTTAAATTCTTTAAACCCTTTGGATGTATTAATAGGAGTATCAATTCCAAAATAACGAGATAACGCTCTGTACACATTACCATCTACAACAGCTGTAGCTTCATTAAAACAAATAGAAGAAACTGCACTTGCGGTATAATCGCCTACACCTTTTAATTTTATTATTTCACTATAAGTATTAGGGAACACTCCATTTAATTCCTTTACAATATATTTTGAGGTTGCATGTAAATTTCGAGCTCTAGAATAATACCCTAAACCTTGCCAATATTTTAAAATAACGTCTTCATCTGCTCTTGCTAAATCAAAAATTGTTGGAAAATTTGTTGTGAACTTGACATAATATGGGAGTCCTTGAGCCACCTGAGTTTGCTGTAAAATAATTTCTGACAACCAAATAAAATAAGGATTTTTAGTTTCTCTCCAAGGTAAATTTCTTTTGTTTACTGAGTACCAATGTGTTAAAGTTTTTGAAAATTTCATTAATAGAATTAAGCTTCTCGCAAAAATAATGCTTTACAACATTAAATTTAAATGAATTAGGCTTGAAATATTGAATATTTAATTCCTATATTTGCCAACCTTAACAAATATTAACCTAAGCAAGAAAAAGAAAATGACAAAAGCAGATTTAGTATCAAAAATTTCTGAGAAATTAGGAATTGAAAAAGGAGATGTTCAAGCAACTATCGAAACATTTATGGAAGAAGTAAAAACTTCTTTAGAAGGTGGAGATAATGTTTACTTAAGAGGTTTTGGAAGCTTTATTATTAAAACAAGAGCTGAGAAAACGGGAAGAAACATCTCAAAAAACACAACAATTAAAATTCCAGCACACAACATTCCAGCTTTCAAACCTGCAAAAGTATTTGTAGAAGGTGTGAAGACTAATGTTGATGTGAAGTAAAACAAACAAAAAACCGAATTATTAATCTAAAAAAACCGACATCTTATGCCAAGTGGTAAAAAAAGAAAAAGACACAAGGTTGCTACGCATAAGCGTAAAAAAAGAAGACGTGCTAATCGTCACAAAAAGAAAAAATAATTCAAAAAAGTAGTTATCACAGCTACTTTTTTGGTTTATTTAAGTTAAAGTTCTTTGAAAATGAATTCAAATTATCATCATACAATTCAATCTTGTATGAGTTTGAGTTCTTCGTATTGATCCCGATAATTTTCGGGACCTGTGAAAAATAATGTATAATCCATCTGTACTTAATTGTATGGATAAAAATTAACAATATGGATAAAGAATTGATTATTAGATCATCTCAGTCTGGAGACGTTGATTTTGCCTTATTAAAAGATGGAAAACTTATTGAATTACATAAAGATGAAGATGGAAACAACTTTGCTGTTGGCGATGTGTTTATAGCCAAAATTAGAAAAGCTGTTCCTGGACTTAATGCCGCATTTGTTAATGTTGGCTATGAAAAAGATGCTTTCTTGCATTATCATGATTTAGGCCCAAAAATTTCTTCCCTTTTAAAATTCACAAAACGTGTAAGCACAGGTAAACATACTGATTTCTTATTAAAAGATTTCCCATTTGAAAAAGATATTGATAAGCATGGCAAAATAAATGATGTCATCAAATCAAATCAATCGATGCTGGTACAAATCGTTAAAGAACCAATATCTACTAAAGGACCAAGAATAAGTTCTGAGCTTTCTATAGCCGGTAGATACATTGTTTTAGTTCCTTTTTCTGATCGCATCTCTATTTCTCAAAAAATAGAAGACAAAGCAGAAAAAGACCGATTAAAAAGATTGGTTCAAAGCATAACTCCAAAAGGATTTGGTGTTATTGTACGTACAGTAGCCGAAGGCAAAAAAGTAGCTGAATTAGATAAAGATTTACAAAACTTGCTAGATCGTTGGACAGCAATGTGTAAAAAGCTACATAAATCACATCACCCTACAAAAGTATTAGGTGAGCTAAACAAAGCCTCTTCCATTTTAAGAGATATTTTTAACGATTCCTTTACAGGTATTCATGTAAATGATGAAGCCCTTCACATTCAAATAAAAGATTACGTGCAAGAAATTGCACCAAAAAAAGAATCAATAGTTAAATTATATCAATCTAAAGTTCCAATATTCGAAAAATTTGGAATTGAAAGACAGATAAAAACAGCGTTTGGAAAAACTGTTTCAATGGCTAAAGGTGCATACTTAGTAATAGAACACACCGAAGCACTACATGTTGTAGATGTTAATAGCGGAAACAGATCTAACAAATCGAATTCTCAAGAAGATACCGCATTAGAAGTCAATTTAATTTCTGCTTCAGAAATTGCCAGACAATTAAGACTTCGTGATATGGGCGGTATTATTGTAATTGACTTTATAGATCAAACTAAAGTTGAGAATCGTAAAAAACTCTTCAATCATCTTCGCGACGAAATGAAAGATGATAGAGCAAAACACAAAATATTACCTCCAAGCAAATTTGGATTGATTCAAATAACTAGACAAAGAGTAAGACCAGAAATGAATATTAAAACACGCGAGGAAGATCCTAACGATGTTAATGGTGAAATAGAAGCACCTATAGTATTGGTCGATAAAATTAATCAACAGTTAGAACAACTATTAAAAAAAGACTACAAAAAGGTGACATTAAACACACATCCTTTTATAGCAGCTTTTTTAACTAAAGGCTTTCCATCTATTCGTTCAAAATGGTTTTTTGAACACAAAAAATGGATTAAAGTATTACCTAGAGATGCTTACACATATTTAGAATATCATTTTTATGACGAAAATGGTGAACTTATAAAATAAAAAAAAGCCTTACTTGTATAAAGTAAGGCTTTTTTGTTTTTATGACATAAAGTAATACTCTTCATTAGAATATAGAGTAAAAAAAGACTCCTAAGTTTAGTTAAACTTAGGAGTCTTTTATTTCTAATCTTTATATATTATTTATTCTATCTGTTTTTTGGACCACCACTTACTATAATAAACTCAGAACGTCTATTAAATTGGTGTTGCTCTTCAGAACATTTCTTTCCACAATCATACAATGGCTCAGACTCACCTAATCCTTCTCCTGTAATTCTAGAAGTATTTATACCTTTAGAAACAACGTATTTAACTGTCGATTTTGCTCTATCCTTAGACAACTTATCATTATATTCATCTTTACCTCTACTATCTGTGTGAGATCTTGCTTTAATAACAATGTCTGGATATTTAAACATAATAGATACTAGCTTATCAAGCTCATAAGAACCAACAGTAGTGATATAAGATTGATCGTAATCAAAATATATAGGTGCTAGTAAAATACGGTCTTCTGCTATAATTTTCTCTACAGGCTCTAGTTCTAACTCTACCTCCTTTGATTCGACAGATGACTTTTCAATATTTATTTTATCACTTTCATAATTCTCTAACTCTGCCTTAATTGATGCCGGTTTATCACACTCTAATCTAAATTGTGCTAATCCTTTAGCATTAGTTGTTCTAGTTCCTAGAATATTACCATTTTCATCATATAGAGTAGCTGTAACTAAAGGCAAAGGTTCTCCCGTTTCAGAATTTTTTACCGTAGCATTAAGAATAACTTCACAAAAAGCTCTTGTTCTAGAAACTTTATAAATATCGTCACTTCCTTTTCCTCCTACTCTGTTAGAAGAGACATAACCTTCTCCTGTATCTTCATTAAAGTTAAACGCAAAGTCATCTCCATTAGAATTTACTGGCATACCGATGTTACGTATTGGCTCTTCAGGATCTTCAAGATTTTGAGTAAAGAATACATCCATTCCTCCTAATCCTAAATTTCCATTAGAAGAAAAATAAAGTGTATTACTATCACTTATATAAGGAAACATTTCTTGTCCTTCTGTATTAATATGATCTCCAAGGTTAATTGGGTCTCCTAAACTTCCATCTTCTTTTATTTCTGACTTATACAGGTCATATTTTCCATATCCACCAGGCATATCTGAAGAATAGTATATTATTTTACCATCACTACTTACTGAAGGGTTTTTAATTGTAAATTCCTTATTATTAATTGATAAAGATTCAACATTTTCCCATCTTCTATTTAACCCCTTAGTTGCTTTAAATAAGTGCAATTGGCTAAATCTAGTATTTATAGTATCTAATTCAAAAACATTATCAAAGAAACTTTCTCTAGAGAAATAAGCGGTTCTACCATCTGGCGTGAACGATAATAAGCCTTCATGGAATCTAGTATTAATGTCATTGCTTAGCTTTTCCTTGTCTAAAAGCTCTTCCTCTTCAATAGAGTATTCATAGACATCTAAATAAGGCTCTTTATTCCAAACATATTCTTTGTTGTCGTTACCAGCAGCAGTTATGTATAAAACGTCCCCTTCTACTACGCCTCCAAATTCTGCATTTTTAGTATTAATTTTTAAGTTTTTTACATCAAAACGATCTCCAGCCAATAATATTTCACTTATGTAATCTGGCTTCTCTTTAAATGCCTGAGCTCTAATATCGTTTGGATTCATTTTAGCAAATTTTGCCATCCACTTGTTAGATTCTCTATATTTAACATTCGCTCTAAGCATTTCAGCATACTTAAAAATAATCTCAGTTTCTAAAGTTTCCTTTAATGCTTTTCTATACCATTTTTCTGCTTCTACCGTATTAAAAATATTATAATTAGCATCTGCTAGTTTTGAATAGGTATAAGTATTCCCTTGTCCATTATCGACTAACTCTTCATATAATTTAATTGCTTCATCAAACTCAAAGTTCGCAAACAATCTATCTGCTTTTTTTGTATCAACATTTTGAGCAGTTATAGCTAAACTTCCCATTAACACAAACAATATAAATAATTTAAAATTTTTCATTTTACACTTGCTTAACTAATTAAAAATAACGAGGTGATCTAGATACTCTCTTTGGGAGACTTATATCAAAATTAACAAATACCTCGTGCGATGATTGGGTAACTACATTTAATCCAGAATTTATATTATCGTAAGCATAACCTATTCTTAAATGAGGTGATACTAAAAAATTAATCATTCCGCTAAAAGAATCATCTAATCGATAACCAGCTCCAACTTCTACAATATCATACATGAATAAATTCAAGTTTACATCAAAACTTATTGGCGCGTCTGAAGCTAACTTAAATAATGTGTGAGGCTTTAGTTTAAAATCATCAGACAAATCGAATACATACCCTCCTGCTGCAAAAAAGTGTTCTGTTTCTGAACCAATTTTGTTCCCATTCACATTTAAATGTTCTGAATTCAAAATATTAGGAATAGATGCAGATATGTAATATCTATTTGGCTTATAAAAATAAGCTCCTGCTCCAACATTTGGAGTAACATTACTTACGTTTTGAGCAAAAAATGGATCTCCTGGATCGGTAACGAAAATATCGCTATCACTTGTTCTAATATCATGAAAAGTAGCTCCTGCTTTTAATCCAAAAGCTAATTTTGTTTCATCTCCAGCTGGTATTGTATATGAAAAGTCTACATAAGTATTCGTTTCACTAACAGGCCCAATTTCATCTTGAACAAAAGAAAGGCCTACTCCTACTTTTTCACCAATTGGGGAATGTACTGACAAAGTACCTGTATTAGGAGCTCCTTCTAGGCTAACCCATTGACTTCTATATAGCGCTCCAATGTATATACTCTGTGAAGATCCTGCGTAAGCTGGATTTATCACATTCATATTATACATATACTGTGTATATTGTGGGTCTTGCTGCGCTTGTGTTTGTAGTGCAAACAAAACTGTTAATAAGATATATAATTTTCTCATTACTATCTATTAGATGTTTTTATTTATTAATGTATACCCAAGCAGATTTTACTTGGTCTCCTTCAAATTCCATAATGTAATAGTAAGTCCCTACTGGTAATTCGTCTCCACCATTAGATTGACCTTTCCATTCGTCTACATAATCCTTTCTAGAATAAACTAATGTACCACTTCTATTGTAAATTTCTAAGTTTTGTACACCAAAACTACTCAAATCAAAACTATCATTAAACCCATCTCCATTTGGAGAAATTCCTTGAGGAATGTTACAGTTTTCAGACTCAGATACAATAATATCTGCTTCACTAGAACATCTCGTTCCATTGAAAGTGACATTAATGGTATAACGACCAGCTTCTAACACGTTAGTTAATTCTAATGTATTTTCTCCTGAAATTGCAACGCCTTCATAGAACCATTGAATGGCTACTGCAGCTTCAGTATAATTGACAGCAATTGGATTAATAGCTATAGGCATACTGGTTCCTGCACAAATTTCATATTCCTCACTAGAATCAAAAGTAGTTTCTGGAATATCATTTACAATAAGATCAAAATTTACTGTTTTAAAACAATTAGTAGTTCCAACCCTATTTACTCTTGCATAAATTGTTTGAGGGTTACTCACATTTTCATAAGGAGACGATAATGAATTCATCTCCGTTTGCGCATCTGTTAAAGAAGCATAATAAGTAACAGTATATTCTGTAGAATTTAAACTTCCTAGTATAGGTAATGTATTCGATGTTAAATCGAAAAACTCAAAACCATCTCTAGAAATATCATCACATGTTTTCAAATCACTAGGATTAATGACATCAGGAATAGTACCTGATATAAGTAAAGTGAAACTGGTACTTGTATTTACACATGTAGATCCTGAAATAGTAGTATCCTCTACTCTTACAAAAATTTCAGTAGCATTTGCAGCTATTAATATTGGCAATAAAGCATTATCTCCATTTTGAGCATCTATTAAAGAATCATGGTAAGTAACAATTATTGTAGCAGGGTCTTGTGTCCCTAAAATAGTTGCAGTTTGAGCTCCTAAATTAAATGCTTCTATACCATCACCTGAACTATCATCACATGTTGTTATATCATCTACAATTCCTGCCGAAGGAGTTGTACAGGTTGGTATTGCTAGAGTTGAAAAAGGCTCTACAATTGACCAAGGACTCTCCAATGTTGCACTACAATTTGCTAATACATAGAAATCATAATCTGTATCTGGATCTAATCCTGAAACTGTTACATTTGGCATGTTTATTATTGTTCCATTAGTTGGCGCTGGTGCTCCTGATAGAACTACTGCATATTCCCACTCGGTCTCTCCATTATTTGGAGTCCAGGAAACATCTGCTTCTGTTTCTGTAATTCCTGTTATCGTAATTGCTGTTGGTGCTTCACAAGTTGCTGTCGCTAGAGTTGTAAAAGGCTCTACAATTGACCAAGGACTCTCCAATGTGGCACTACAATTTGCTAAAACATAGAAATCATAATCTGTATCTGGATCTAATCCTGAAACTGTTACATTTGGCATGCTTGCTATTGTCCCACTAGTTGGCGCTGGTACTCCTGATAGAACTACTGCATATTCCCACTCTGTCTCTCCATTATTTGGAGTCCAGGAGACATCTATTTCTGTTTCTGTAATTCCTGTTATCGTAATTGCTGTTGGTGCTTCACAAGTTGCTGTCGCTAGAGTTGTAAAAGATTCTAAAGCAGACCAAGGGCTCTCCGATGTGGCGCTACAATTTGCTAAAACATAGAAATCATAATCTGTATTTGGATCTAATCCTGAAACTGTTACATTTGGCATGTTTACTATTGTTCCACTAGTTGGCACTGGTGCTCCTGATAGAACTACTGCATATTCCCACTCGGTCTCTCCATTATTTGGAGTCCAGGAGACATCTGCTTCTGTTTCTGTAATTCCTGTTATCGTAATTGCTGTTGGTGCTTCACAGGTAGGAGATGTAGTACATGCATTTACTTCAATTTGATCTATTGCTATATCACCATTAAAGCTTCCATCAGCTGATTTATAAGCAAATTCAATAAATATAACTTGCCCTAAATAAGCGTCTAAATTCACCCCTACATGTGCCCAATCATCTGAATCAGCACCCTGTAACTCATCTTCCCAAGTAAACTCAGTTGTAAATGGACCTGTTGCAGATGTAGAAACTCCTATATTTAAAGTTCCTATGCCTTCACCATACGCATGCATGTAAAATGATAATTCTGCATTATTAATACTTTGAGATAAATCAATTGCTGGGGTAACTGCCCCTACAATAGCATCTATAGGTTGAGCAGAATATTCCATATGCACTCCTAAAAGACCATCATATGAATTTAATGGTCCTGTACTTAACGTAGTATTAATAGTCCCTGGTAAAATGATTGCCCAATCGGCAATAGAAACCCCGCCGTCGAATCCTGTACCTGTCCAACCTATTGGATCCACACGTTCTACAGTTCCAAAAGTTTCTGTAAACACATTCTCTAGTGTTCCTCCTGCCGAACAATCTACTCCAACAGGAATAGGAGGTGGTGTTTTTAATGTCTTAAATGGAATTGGTCCCACCCAATTACTAAATCCGTTAGCTAAACAATTAGCTCTAACATAAACTTCATATTCCGTTAACGGGGTTAATCCAGTTACTGTTTCACTATTAGTGGCAACTGCTGTTCCTGAACCTGCTGGCAAACCTGTCCCTACTGGTTGAACAACATATTCCCAATTCGTTTCACTAGCTCCTGCATCCCATGTAATAACCGCACTATCCATAGTTCTGTCTGTCACTGCTAAATTGGTTGGTGCTAAACAAAATTCTCCACAAGACTCTACCTTAATAGCATCTATTGCTATGTCTCCTAAACTGTCATTTCCACTTCCACCATAAGAGAATTCAATAAAAATAGTTTGTCCTAAATACGCATCTAAAGGAATTCCTATAGGCACCCATGCTTCAGCATCAGTAGTTTGAAAATCTCCTGCCCATGAATATTCTGGGGTAAAAGGCCCAGTAGCAGAGGTTGAAACCCCTATATTTAAGACCCCTATTCCTGAACCAAAAGCGTGCATATAAAATGATAATTCTGCGCCATCCATAGCAGTAGATAAATCTATCGCTGGTGTAATTGCTGAATCTATATTTGTTGAACTTCCTGTTGTTTCGTATTCTAAGTGTACCCCTGGATTACCATCCCATGAATTTAATGGTCCTGATCCTGTCGAATTTGTTCCTGGGTTTGAAATTCTCCATTTTCCGCTATCACCACTAAAATCAGTACCTGTCCAACCCAATGGATCTGTATTTTGAATTAATCCAAAACCTTCCTCAAAAGCAATATTAGCTGTACCAACAGTACAATTAACACCTACAGGAGGAGGAGGAGTCATATTATTTAATGTTGAAAATGGAATCGTTATCCACTCACTAAAACCATCAGTTAAACAATTAGCTCTAACATAAACCTCATAAGCAGTAGCTGGGCTTAATGTATTATCAGTTATACTTGTAACCGTAGTAGCTATTCCATTTCCAGTAGGTATTCCTGTTCCTGCTGGCTGTACAACATATTCCCAATTAAACTCACCTGCATTAGGTGTCCATGATATGTCTGCGCTAGTTGTTGTTATACCTGTAACAGCCAAATCACTAGGTGCTGCACATGCTACTATACATGATTCTATTTTTATTTGATCAATAGCTATATCTGCAGTACCATCAGATCCCGCAGCTCCAGCATAAGAAAATTCGATATAAAGCGTTTCTCCTATTGCTCCATCTAGATTAACTCCAACTGGAACCCATGCATCTGTATCTGCAATTTGTAATCCCCCCGTCCATGTGAAAACGGGATTAAATGGTCCGGTAGGCGACAAAGAAACTCCTACTTCTAATTTTCCTATTGAAGCACCATATGCGTGTAAATAAAATGATAATTCTGCGCTACCTGCCACACTTGTTAAATCGATTGCAGGTGTAATAGCACTTGCTACATTTGTAGAATTTCCAGATCCTTCATATTCTAAATGTACTCCCGGGTTTGTATCCCATGAGTTAAAAGGCCCTGTATTTATTGTATTAGCATCAGCATTAGTTATTCTCCATTTACCGTTTTCTATATTCCCTGTAAATCCGTTGCCTGTCCAATTTACTGGAGGTGTATTTTGTACTAATCCAAAATCTTCAGTAAAGATATCTGTTAATGTTCCATTTGTACATGTAACTCCTACTGGAGGTGGTGGTGGCGTACTTAGCGTCGTAAAACGTATTGGACCATACCATAAACTAAAACCATCAGTTAAACAATTAGCTCTGACGTATACTTCATAAACCGTAGAAGGCATTAAACTTGGTACATTTACATTTGTAGTTGTTGCTGGTAAACCATTACCAGTAGGTAATCCTGTTCCAGCTGGTTGAACTACATATTCCCAATTGGTCTCTGAACCATTAGAGGTCCAATTTATATCTGCTGAAGTCGTCATAAGATTACTAACAACTATATCACTAGGCACTATACAAAAATCGCCACATGATTCTACTTTAATAGCATCTAAAGCTATATCTCCTGTTGAATCTGTTCCTGAACCCTCATAAGCGAATTCTAAATAGATTATTTGCCCCATGTAAGCATCTAAATTAACGCCTACTGGAACCCAAGCATCAGATTCTGATGTTTGTAATTCTCCAGTCCATGAAAATTCATTATTAAAAGGCCCTGTTGCAGAAGTAGAGACTCCTATATTTAATTCTCCTATCGCAGACCCGTATGCATGCATATAAAATGATAGTTCTGCACCATCTACAGCAGCACCCATATCAATAGCAGGTGTAATTGCTCTAGCAACATCAGTAGCATTACCTTCTGTTTCGTATTCTAAATGTATTCCTCCAGGAATGGCATCCCAAGGCTCTAATGGCCCTGTATTAGGCGTATTTGTTCCTGCTTGTGTGATTGACCACTGACCACCAACGGCAGTTCCACCTCCATCACCATCAAAACCTGTCCCTGTCCATCCCAATGGATCTTCATTTTGAACTAATCCAAATTCTTCCGAGAATATTATTGATGATGTTCCTGAAGCACATGTAACGCCTACTGGTTCAGTTGGCGGTGTTCTTAAAGTTCTAAAGTTTATTGGGCCTATCCAATTACTAAAACCATCTACTAAACAATTAGCTCTAACATAAACCTCATATGCTATAGATTCATTTAATCCTGATGCATTGAAATTAATATTTGTAGCTGCAGCTTGTCCATTTGTTGTTGGCACTCCAGTACCTTGAGGCTGCACTGTTACTTCCCATGCTGTTTCTACACCTCCAAGATCCCAACTAATATTTGCGTTATCTATTGCAATATCTGAAACACTTATATTTGAGACATCTGGGCATGCAGAAGGGCCTGTCGAAGACGTTAATGTAGGTGAACTCATACAGAATCCTAATGCAAGATCTCCACCATCATCATAAACAATACGATATCTAAACCCTGTTAATTGTGAGGCTGTAAAACTTGAAATATCTAATAAATCTGTTGAAAAAGCAACGAATGGCCCGTCGCAAAAATTAAAACCAGCTGAACCTGGAGTCGATTGTTCTATAGGAGTTCCCCAATTACTCCATGTACTTGTATCGGCATCCCAATATTGAGTAGTTAAACTATCACCAACATTACCAAAATTAAATACATATGTAGAATTTATAATAATAAAATTCTCTCCAGCTGTAATCGCTGGTGTAATATCAACAATTGGAGACTCTGCTGCTATGTTGTTTATACTACCATCTCCAGCATCTTCATCACTAAAACCAAAATTAGATACAGAAGTTGGATCTCCTTGTATAGAAAATGGCTCGTATACTCCACTTAAAGTCCATGAAGCATTAGGCCAATTAGCTGGTTCATTTACTTGCGAAAAAATTTGTTGAAATACGAAAATTAAAAGCAGGGATAATACAGTCTTTCTCATTTTTATTTTGGGTTCGTTAATCAAATTAGAGATCTAAACTAAATAAAATAATTATTGAAATCCCTTAATATCAGCTATAATAGACTAAATCATATAAATACTCGATAAAAAGAATAAAAAGGACAAAAATTGTTCATTACTTGTTAAAAAAAATATTTTTTTTAAGAAAAATGAGTAAAAAATTTCGTTTTTTTATTGAATAATTATAAAAAACTACTTAATTAGAAGGATTAGGTATATTTTTATGTATTTCGTCTATTTTACTGAGAATATCATTATTTAAGTCTAAATTTATACTATCAATATTCTCTTTTAATTGAATTTTTGAGGTTGCTCCTATTATATTACTAGTGACGAATTCTTTGTTATTTACAAAAGCTAAAGACATTTGAGCTAGAGATATTTCGTTTTCTTTAGCTAATTTTAGATAATGTTTTGTTGCTTCGGTACATTGTTCACTACTGTATCTTGCGAACCTAGGAAATAACTTTAGCCTAGAGCTTTCTAATGCGGTGTTATTAATATATTTTCCTGATAAAACACCAAATGCCATTGGAGAATAAACCAGTAAACCAATATTTTCTCTAATTGATATTTCGGCCATATCACCTTCAAAAGCTCTATTAATTAAAGAATATGCATTTTGAATGGTTATTGGTCTTGGTAAATCATTCTTTTCTGATTCCTGTAAATAACGCATTGTACCCCAGGCTTTTTCATTAGAAATACCGACATGACGAATTCGACCATTCTTAACTTCTTTATCTAGACTTTCTAAAACGGTCTTAAAGTTATCTTCCCAGCGCTCCTTTTCATTATGATTATAATCACGTACTCCAAATGTATTTGTAGTTCTTTCAGGCCAATGTAATTGATATAGATCTATATAATCAGTTTGAAGTCTTTTTAATTCTAAATCTAAAGCTTCTTTAATACTATCCCCTTTAAAACCAGAAGTTCTAATATGCGCTGTGTAATCTCCTGGGCCAGCTATTTTAGAAGCTAAAACTACTTTATCTCTTTTACCTGTATTTTTTAACCAATTTCCAATAATCTCGCTTGTTCTACCTTGCGTTTCTGCAGTTGCTGGAACAGGATAAAGTTCTGCCGTATCAATAAAGTTAACACCATTATCAAAAGCATAGTCTAATTGTTCATGACCTTCAGCTTCTGTATTTTGATTCCCCCATGTCATGGAACCCAAACATATTTTACTTACTTTAATATCTGTATTAGGTAACGTAGTGTACTTCATTTTAATTACAACAAAAAATAGTTAATTTTCAAATTTTGTGTAAATATAAAAAGACCTTCCATGTTATGAACTATGAAAGGTCTTAATATATGTTAAGGTTTTTTAATTATTACCTTATGGTATTTAATTTAGAATGCATAACTCAATCCTAATAACCAGTATGTTTGTAATTTGTTATCTATATTATCAAAAGATGGAACTTCCGTTCCCGCAGGTAAAGCTGTTATATCACCTAACTGATCTTGTGCAAAGTTTACTGCTTCTTGCTTATTATCTCTTAAACCAACATCAAATCCAACACCAATTTTTTTCCAAAGTGTATAAGAAAATGAGTTTATCCATGTCCAGTTGGATAAGTTTGAACTTTTATAACTTTGAAACATAGATAAATTAGACTTGAAGCTTATTGCTCCAATTTGTCTGGTATAATCTGCTACTATTTTAGCACCTAAAGAAGATTCAAACACAGTGTCTCCTTTACTAAACACAAAATTATAGTTTAATGGGTGAATTACTACTACTAAGTTTTGAATAGGTGTCCAAGTCATTCCAACTCCAAAATCTAAATATCCTGGATCATTGAAGTTATCTAATACTGTAGTTCTGTATTCAGCTAATGCAGATACTGCCCACTTTTCACTTAACTTTCTACCGTAAAGTGAAGAAATATTAAATACGTCTGTAGTTGGTTCAAAATCTTCACTATCTAAAGGATTGTCCTTATTGTCTAGTTTAACCCATCCTAAGTTAATGTTAGCTGAGTTTCTCCAGAAAAACTTCTCTTGATTTAAATTAGCAAAACCATTTACTGTAAAACCTATGTTTCCAGAAGAGTTATTAGATGCAGCTTGAGAATACCAGTTATTAAATTCTGATACACTTCCTCCAATAGTACCAAATGCACCTTTAGTCCAACCTGGTAGTGCATCTATTTGAGCTTGTAAAGCATTAGCTTCAGCTTGTAAAGCATCTGCCGCTGCTACCTTTTCTTTTTTTTGTGATTGAAGCTCTTCTTTTGTTTGGGCATTAATTGTTGCTAGTCCTAAACAGAAGGCAACTGATAATATTAATTTTTTCATATTTGTTTATTTGTTTTGTTGAAGCAAAAGTATGTCAAAATCCTATCTTGAAACCGAAGATGACAAAACTATAAACGAAAAAATGGATAAAAGGATTAATTTAATCGACAACTAGCGTTTAAACAATGGAACGGAAGAACACGCCTCTCCAAACATGATGGATTTAGCAACCGTTTTTATTTTGTTTGAAATTATAATGTAGACAGCATCAGGGATTTGTTTTTTAGAACATCCTTTTATAATAACAGGCTTGTCTTTATAGGTTGAAATATCTAGGTTATTAATAATATTTTGATACAATGCAATCTCAAGATCGTTTAGACCTCCTAATACAGTATATTTTGCAAACGACTGAAGTTCTATAGCAATTAACATGTAGGCCCATGCTGGTATAATAGCATCAGAAGAACATACTATAGCCACATATTGATCTTTATACTGCGACCAGTCATGCGACTTAACATAAGTTCTAAATTCCTTTTCACGAAGCACAAACTCTTCGTAAAGCCAATCTTTAATATCAAATAGCACGCGATCACCTTCTGGATAATAATCTTCTAGATCAATAACCATTAGTTTACTATTTGCTACTCTATTTATTATATCGTCTGCCATTTTTATAAATTAGCTGTTAGCTGTTAGCTGTTAGCTGTTAGCTGTTAGCTGTTAGCTGTTAGCTGTTAGCTGTTAGCCAAAATTAATCTTTTCTAAATAATAGAGTTATACAATTTATTCTACTTCTTAACAAAAACACCATTAAACCGCCTGTAATTATAACGGTTACATATTAAAACTATAACATTCCTAACTCTAGCTTTGCTTCTTCACTCATTAAATCTTGAGTCCAAGGCGGATCAAAAGTGATCTCCACTTCTGCATCATTAACATCTTTCAATGATTTAACTTTTTCTTCTACTTCCCGAGGTAATGTTTCTGCCACAGGACAGTTTGGGGTTGTTAAGGTCATTAAAATTTTTACATCATTGTCCTCATTTACAAATACATCATAAATTAAACCTAATTCATAGATGTCTACAGGTATTTCTGGATCAAAAATAGTTTTTATTACTCTAACTATTTTCTCTCCTAATTCGGCTGCATCTGTTTCTGTATTACTCATTTTATTATATCTATGATCTGTTTTATATCTGGGAATTGTTAATTAAGTTGTGTTTGATATGCAATCGCATACATTTTTAATTGTTTAATCATACTCACCAAGCCATTTGCACGAGTTAACGACAAATGTTCTTTAAGTCCTATTTCATCAATAAAAAGAGTGTCTGCTTCAATAATTGCTTTAGGACTCTGATTTGAAAAAACACGAATTAAAATAGCTATAATGCCCTTTGTAATAATAGCATCGCTATCTGCTGTAAAAACGATCTTTTCATCATTCATCTCAGCATGAACCCATACTTTGCTTTGGCAACCCTTTATTATATTATCTTCATTTTTATACTTCTCTTCTATTAAAGGCAAAGACTTCCCTAAGTCAATCATGTATTGATAACGTTCTTCCCAATCGTCAAACATAGAAAATTCATCTATAATCTCTTCTTGAACGGCTTTAATTGTTTGCATTATTAGTCTTTCTTATCTATAGCTGTTAGTATTGTATTAACTAAACCCGCCAACTTTTCATGTGGATCACCAGCATCAAAAGTAACTGTTGAATAGGTCTCACCTCCTTTAGTTATATTTAAATTAGCCATTGGCTTAGCATCATAACGATGTGTTGTACTAGGCGCTTTTAATGTTGGAATTTCTTTTAAGCTTACCGTTTCCATTTCATTCATTAAGGCATTCCACAATGTTTTATCACAAGCTTTAGTTTCTACGCTTCCATCATATCTAAGTTTGCTTGAAACCATTTCAGGAGTTATTCTTATCATTTTATAAAACCCTCTAGTTTGTTCTATATACTCAAGAACCATATCTTTACCTTGTAGGTCTTCGCTTTCTTTGTTCATTGATGTTTCCGTTTCATTTTTAACAGCATTTACTGCTGCATTTTTTGATCCGCCACAAGCATTAATAAATAATGTTACTAATAGTATACTTATAAATTTCATCTCTTAGATTTTTACAATTAATTATTTATAATATTACAAAAAAGATACCAAAGTGTCATGATAACATTAGTTTAGCTTTTTTAACGCCTTCTACTAAAACGTCTATCTCTTCTTTAGTGTTATAAAATGAAAAAGACGCTCTAACCGTTCCAGGTATTTTATAATAATCCATTATGGGCTGAGCACAATGATGACCAGTTCTTACGGCTATTCCCATTTTATCTAATAATGTTCCTACATCATAAGGGTGTATTCCATCTAAATTAAACGATATTACAGATGCTTTATTTTTTGACGTACCATATATTGTTAATCCTTCTATTTCTAGAAGTTGCTCTGTTCCATATTGTAAAAGCTCACCTTCATAATTAGCTATTGTTTCTAATCCAATAGCGTTCATATAATCTAAAGCTGCTCCAAAAGCGATACCACCACAAATGTTTGGTGTACCAGCTTCAAACTTATGAGGTAAATCTGCATAAGTTGTTTTCTCAAAAGAAACGGTAGCGATCATTTCTCCTCCTCCTTGATAAGGTGGTAATTTATTTAACCACTCTTCTTTTCCATATAACACCCCTACTCCTGTAGGCCCACAAATTTTGTGAGCAGATGCGACATAAAAGTCAACATCTAATTCTTGAACATCTGGTTTAATATGCGGACAAGCTTGTGCACCATCTATTAAAACGGCAGCTTTAACATTATGAGCTTTATCTATTATACTTTTTATAGGGTTTATAGTTCCTAGCGCATTAGATATATGATTTACAAAAACTAATTTTGTTTTTTCAGAAAGCAATTTATCATATTCATTAATCTCCAATTCACCTTCTTGGCTCATTGGGATCACTTTTAAAATAGCTCCCGTTTTATCACAAAGCATTTGCCAAGGTACAATATTACTATGATGCTCTAATGCAGAAACAATAACTTCATCGCCTTCTTTTAATAAGGCAGAAAATCCATTAGAAATTATATTAATACTATGTGTTGTTCCCGATGTAAATATAACTTCATGAGATTCTTTAGCATTAAAGTGTTGCTTAATCTTCTCTCTTGCCTCTTCGTATTTATCTGTAGCTTCTTGACTTAACGAATGTACACCTCTATGAATGTTTGCATTGTAGTTCGTATAATAATCTACAATAACATCTATGACTTGTTTTGGAGTTTGAGAAGTCGCAGCATTATCGAAATACACTAAAGGTTTGCCATTTACTTTTCTTGTAAGTATCGGAAAATCCTTTCTTATGTTTTCAACTTGGAACATCTGCTTAATATCTTCTTTAATAATCATATCCTTTTTACATCATGTTACGAAAGTAATTAACAAGATAAACGAAGTACACTAATCCTGCGAAAAACTCGTTTTTTTAAAGATCGAAACCAATATTTACTCCTAATTTATTTGCAATAATCTTCGTAATACGTTGTTTAATTTCTGGAATTTTCACAGAGCTTAACACATTGTTACTAAAGGCATACATAAGTAATGCTTTGGCTTCTTTTTTAGGAATACCTCGAGAACGCATATAAAACATTGCACTTTCATCTAATTGACCTATTGTACAACCATGAGAACATTTAACATCATCTGCGAATATCTCTAACTGAGGCTTTGTGTTTATCGTTGCTTTATCACTTAATAATATATTATTGTTTGCTTGAAACGCATTTGTTTTCTGAGCCTCTTTTTCAACAACAACTTTACCATTAAACACACCTATAGATTTATCGCCAAAAATGCCTTTATAATCTTGATGACTTTCACAATTAGGTTCTATATGATGAACTAAAGTATTATGATCGACATGTTGTTTATCACCTATAATAGTAATCCCTTTCATTGTAGAATCTATACGCTCTCCATTTTGATAGAAATTAAGATTATTTCTTGTAAGTTTCCCTCCAAAAGAAAAGGTATGAACACTGCAAAAGCTTTCTCTTTTTTGATCAATAAACGTATTATCTATTAAAGAAGCTTCTTGATTATCATTTTGTAATTTATAATAATCTACTATCGCTCTCTTATTAGCAAAGATTTCTGTAACACTATTAGTTAGCACAGGATTCTCGGTTAAACTTTGATGACGTTCTATAATTTGAACATGAGAATTTTCCTCGACTACAATTAAGTTTCTTGGCTGAAGCATTAAAGCCGCTTCATTCCCTGTTGAAAAATGTAATATTTGAATTGGCTTATCTACCAATTGATTTTTTGGAATATGAATATAAGCCCCTTCTCTTGAGAAAGCCGTATTTAAAGCTGACAAGCCATCTTTAACTGCTACCTTATTGAAATAGTTTTCAATGATAAGTTCGTATTTAGGCTTTTCTAATGCTGAAGACATTAAACACACATCAATCTTATCATGAGTAGTTTCAGATAAGTGCGAAGAATACTTTCCATCAATAAATACAATTTTATAGGTATCTATATCATGAATAAAATACTTCTTTACGTCTTTATATTCTAGTGCTTTTTCTTGCTTAGGAAATACACTATAGTCATGTTTTAAAACGCCATTTAATGAAGTATACTTCCAATCCTCGTCTTTCTTAGACGGAAACCCTTCGTTCTCAAAGGTTTTCATAGCTTCATTTCTTATGTCATGTACCTTCGAATCTATATTTATATGATTCTCAAAAGCTAAGAAAGACGATACTAATTTATCTTTTAATTCCATTATTATTTAGTTGATAGTCTCTAGTAATTAGTCTTTAGTATTCAATGTTAACTAATAACTAACTCTATAAACTAGTTTTCATTTAACAGCAATTTGTTTTGACTATTATTTACTCAAAACTCATTACGCATTAACCTCTTCTTTAATCCAGTCGTATCCTTTTTCTTCTAACTCAAAAGCTAACTCTTTAGTTCCTGACTTTACGATTTTACCATTGTATAATACATGTACAAAATCTGGAACAATATGATCTAACAATCTTTGATAATGTGTAATTACAATTACAGCATTGTCTTTCGATTTTAATTTATTAACTCCATTAGCAACAATTCGAAGTGCATCGATATCTAAACCAGAATCTGTTTCATCTAAGATTGCTAATTTTGGTTCTAGCATTGCCATTTGAAAAATCTCATTACGTTTTTTTTCTCCTCCAGAAAACCCTTCGTTTAATGAACGTGATAAAAATTTACGATCTATTTCTAAAAGCTCTGCTTTCTCTTTAATTTTTTTAAGCATGTCTTTTGCATGCATGTCCTCCAAACCTTGTGCTTTACGCGTTTCGTTTATTGCAGTTTTTATAAAATTAGTAACAGAAACTCCTGGAATTTCTACCGGATATTGAAATGATAAAAAGACACCTTTGTGAGCACGCTCTTCTGCTGCTAATTCATCGATATTTTCACCATGCAATAGAATTTCGCCTTTTTCAACTTCATATTCTTCCTTTCCTGCAATTACAGAAGCCAATGTGCTTTTACCAGAACCATTTGGCCCCATTATAGCATGTACCTCTCCTGCTTTTACTTCAAGATTAATTCCTTTTAAAATTGATTTATCTTCTACACTTGCATGCAGGTTATTTATTTTTAACATACTTTCTTAACTTCCTATTTTAACAACTTCGTTTGCTTTCTCGCCAAGTGTCTTAACGTTAATAATTTCTTTAATTTGAATACTAAACGGCCAGCCTTCCTCACCTTCAGGTAATGGAATAATCTTCCCTCTAATTACGGCTCTAACGCCATCTGTTGCTTCTTTTCTAAATGGCTCACCCTTTTTATACAACTCATGCATTTTATCATCTATTTTAACACCGTACACTTCATGTCCGGTTTGTAAAACAGCAGCATCTTCGTAAAAAATAAACTCACCACTTAATAAGGTTAGTCCATCTTTTTGTTTTGTAGTTTTCTCTGGCCCATCAGCCCCAACTCCTGGTTCTTCTTTAACTACTTTCGTTTCATTTTTACAGCTCATAAAAACTGAAATACTTAATAAAAAAATAAAAATGTGTCTTGCCATATTAATTTAATGTATTTAGAAATTTTGATTTAAATCTAATTTAAGAAACTAAGTTATTAATTATCCTACACTTCCTTCTAAACTTATCTCTAATAGTTTTTGAGCTTCAACAGCAAATTCCATCGGTAATTTATTCAATACCTCTTTACTAAAGCCATTAACGATTAATGCTATCGCTTTTTCTGTATCGATACCACGTTGGTTACAATAGAAAATTTGGTCTTCTCCAATTTTACTCGTTGTTGCCTCATGCTCAATTTGAGCTGTTTTATTTTTTACCTCTATATAAGGAAATGTATGTGCACCACATTCATTACCCATTAATAAACTATCACATTGGGAAAAATTACGTGCATTTTCTGCTCTTGAGCTTATTTGCACTAATCCTCTATAACTATTTTGAGATTTTCCAGCTGAAATTCCTTTAGAAATAATTGTAGATTTTGTGTTTTTACCCAAATGAATCATTTTCGTTCCGGTATCTGCCTGCTGATAATTATTAGTCACTGCAATTGAATAAAATTCTCCTACCGAATTATCACCTTTTAAAATACAGCTAGGATATTTCCATGTTACTGCACTTCCAGTTTCAACTTGTGTCCAAGAAATTTTTGCATTCTTCTCACATATCCCTCTTTTAGTCACAAAATTGAAAACTCCTCCTTTACCTTCAGCATTACCAGGATACCAATTTTGAACTGTTGAATATTTAATTTCAGAATCATCTAGTGCTATTAATTCTACTACAGCTGCGTGTAATTGATTTTCATCTCTACTTGGCGCTGTACAGCCTTCTAGATAACTTACATAGCTACCCGCGTCCGCAATAAGTAAAGTACGTTCAAATTGGCCGGTTCCTCCTTGATTAATTCTAAAATAAGTTGAAAGCTCCATTGGACATCTAACACCCTTTGGAATGTAACAAAATGAGCCATCACTAAATACAGCTGAATTTAATGCGGCATAAAAATTATCTTTTGTTGGAACAACGGTACCAAGATATTTTTTCACCAATTCTGGATGCTCTTTTATAGCTTCAGAAATACTCATGAAAATAATACCTTTTTCTCCTAGAGTTTTTTTGAAAGTCGTTGCAACTGAAACAGAATCTACCACAATATCCATCGCAACGTTATTCATTTTTTTCTGCTCATCGACTGAAATTCCTAGCTTTTTATACATCGCTAGTAAATCAGGATCTACATCGTCTAATGTTTTATTAGGATCTATAGATGCTGGTGCCGAATAATAGGCTATTGCTTGAAAATCTGGCTTTTTATAATTCACGTTCGCCCATTCAGGTTCTTCCATTTCTTTCCAAACTTTGAAGGCTTCTAAACGCCAATCGGTCATCCATTCGGGCTCTTCTTTCTTTTTTGAAATGGCACGAACAATATCTTCATTTAAGCCAATAGGAAATGTATCAGATTCTATATCTGTGTAAAAACCATATTCGTATTCTTTGGTTTTTAATTCTTCTCTTAAATCATCTTCTGTATACTTACTCATATTTTTTATTAAAAGATTGAAAATTAAAAAATTTAATAAATCTCACTCTTCTTTAAGTATTTAGTAAAATTAGACAGTTGTTTTGAAATCTCAATCGCCATATTTCTATATTTTTCATATTGTGCTTCATTCATTTGTTTTAATTTATAAGCAACAGCTAATAAATTTATACATTATCCACAAGATCCTTTTGAGGATGAAGAAGCTTTTACAAATTATTTATTAGATTGTAATTCAAAACTTTTTTTATTTAAAATAGATAATGAGGCTTTTTCTATTTGATTTACAATATTACGATTAATTCTATTTTTTACTGTTAATTAAAAAAAATTACTGTAAAATCAAATGCTTTATTTATATACTTCTATGTCTTCAAATGTTTTCATTTTGTGGTCTTATTGAATTATTTAATCTTTAAATTTTTCAATATTAAAGAGAAAATGATTCTCCGCAACCGCAAGTTCGATTAGCATTTGGATTGTTAAATACAAAACCGGTTCCGTTTAACCCTCCAGAATATTCTAATGTCGTACCTATTAGGTATAAAAAGCTTTTTTTATCAACAATTATTTTTATGCCATTGTCTTCAAACACTTTATCTTCTTCTTCTTTCTCTTTGTCAAACTTCAAATCGTATGACAAACCTGAACACCCGCCACTTTTAACACCAACACGAACATAATCTTCGGTTGGGTTAAAACCATCGCCACTCATAAGTTCGACAACTTTACTCTTAGCTATTTCTGAGACTTTAATCATAAATTTTCAATTAGAATTGATCTAAATAGATGCAAATATACAATATAAGTCCCTTTTTACCGCAGAACCTAACATTATATTTATATAATAAAAGATAGTAAAAAACTATTAATTTATGAAGTCTGGATTGGTGAGAAAAGATGGGTCTGAAAGAGATAGAAGAAAAGCCTTTAAATCTGCTTTATCTTGAGGCGTTAATCCCACACCACCTTCATCTACTTTTTTCATTAAAGGATCTATGGTTTCAGAACGTTTTAAACCTTCGCTATAATGATTAATAACCTCTTCCAAAGTATTAAAACGACCATCATGCATATATGGTGCTGTATAAGCTAAATTACGAATTGAAGGTGATTTAAATTTACCATAATCTATTGGATCTCCACTTACTCCACCTAGTCCCAAGTCTGTAAATGTTTCATCCAAACCATTGTTATGAAAAATATTATCGGTCCATAATGGATTGTTATTATCGCCATGGCAATGAAAACAATCGCCTCTTTCTTCATCCATAAAAACGTTAAAACCATTAAGCTCTTCAGGAGTTAATGTAATTTCTCCTAGCAAGTGCTTATCAAATCTCGAGTTTCCAGATATAAGTGTACGCTCAAATTGCGCTAAAGCCCTACCTACAAGTTCCTTTGTAATAACAATATTGTCTCCAAAGGCTTTATTAAATAATTCAGGATATTCTTGATTATCTTTTAATTTATCTATAACATCTCCCCAATTAGCATGCATTTCTATAGGATTTTGAACTGGTTCGAGAGCTTGTCGCTCCAAACTTAACTCCTTACCATCCCAAGCAAAACGTTCGTCAAAGTTCCAAGCCAAATTAAATAACGGCATCGAATTCCTTGTGCCTTCATCTCCATCTATACCTGTACTAAACCGAGAATCGTCTGTGAAAGCATTTGCAGGAGCATGGCAATTAGCACACGCCATAGTATTGTCTCCTGATAATATAGTATCGTAAAATAATTTTTTTCCTAAAACAATCCCCTCAACAGTTTGAGGGTTTCCAAATGGTATTACTGGTGCAATTAACTTTTGCTCAAACAAAGCAGGAATTTTTAAAGCTAATGGTGTAGGCACATACTCTTCTACCTCTGGCTCAGAATCAGTTGTTGAATTTTTCGAACAACCAATTCCTAAGAAACAAATTAATAGAACAGTATGTAACCAATATTTTTTCACCTTTATTTTTATTGCGTAACAGTTCCTAAAGAAAATACATTTTGACCATTTTCATTCATCATTTTTTGCACATTTGATTTTGGCATCAATACTTGATTATAAACTGTTAAATCCCATAAATTAGGACCTTTAAACCATTCTGCAACATTCATTTTAACTTCTATAGCTGTATTTGCAGTTATTGAAATTGAACCTAAATCTACATTAATAAAAGTAGGTTGATCCGGAAATGAAGGCCCATTTGTCATGTCTGGATCTACAGCTCTAATATTATGATAGTTAAAGCCATCGCTTGTTGGGCTACCGGCAACTCTATATTTACCATCTAATTGCATATAATGATATCCACCACCTAACATTGGAGGCACTCCAAAGCTAGCAGAATTTAAATCTTGATATTCTCCGTCAAGATTTTTTTCTGTTTTAAAGCCATATGTAAAAGATACATTATACTCTCCAACTGGTATTTGAGCATCAGGAGTATAACTTAAGTTCAAATCATCTCCTACATTAACCAAGTTATAACCATCTACAACAATAGACTCTCCACTTGCATTAGTAAATGTTACATCTGAAATTAAATATCTAAAACGCGGACCAATAGTTACATCTTCACCATTAGCAGTAACATAATCTGTGCTTTCCATATCTTCTCCAGTCACAGCAACACCATCCCAATTATGACTAAAATTAAGTGTTGCTTGAACTTTTTCTATAGGAGTTTCAATATTAGTATTATCATCTTCATCTTCAGTACATGCTATAAAAGTTACCATAAATAGTAATAGAAGTGCAAAACTCTTTTTCATTTTTTTCATTTTTAATTATTAGTATTATTTTATTTTCATTGTTAAGATATCACTCAACCCTTTATTTTCTTGTATTGCCCCATCAGCGCTATAAGTATCACCAACAGCAATGACAGTTCCATCATTTAGCTCCGCAACGTCGTACAAAAAATCGATATTAGATCCACCAGCACTAACTTGCCATTCTAAATCTCCATTTGAATCTATTTTTATAACCCAGCCATCATTTTGATCTTCATTAGCAGTTACATCTCCATCTTCACTTCTTGATGCACCCGCTATGATATAACCTCCATCACTAGAATTAATAATTTTTTCAGCTGTATCAAATTGACTACCGCCAAAAGATTTTTCTGAAATCAGATCTCCAGAAGGCGAAATTTTAATCACCCACAAATCCCCCGCGCCTTTGTCTATGCTTACATCCAAATCATTACTTCTAACAGATCCAATAATTAAATAATTTCCATCGCTAGCTTTTACAATACTAGAACCTCTATCTATCTCTGTTCCTCCAAAAGATTTTTCCCATTCTAAAATACCTAGTCTAGAAATTTTAGTCACCCAAAAATCATAAGATCCTTTATTACCTGTTATATCCACATCTGCACTATCTGAATCACCTATTATAATATAACCTCCATCATCTGTTTGAATAACATCCTTAGCTTCTTCTGAAAGACCTCCGCCAAAATACTTACTCCACTCTAAGTCTCCATTTTCTGTTATCTTAATCGCCCAATAATCCCCTCCGGCATGCGCAGAAGATGCTATTCTTGCGGTATTTCCTTCTCCTTCTGAAGCAGTAACATCTAATGTGCCTGTTAATAAATAGCCTCCTTCACTTGATTTAATTATTGCAGTTCCATAATCTGCCCCCAAAAATCCAAATGATTTTTGCCATATAATTGCACCTGAAGAAGACAATTTTAGTACCCAATAGTCTTTAGCTCCTTCATTAATTGTCGCGTCTCCATCACTACTAGTACTATAACCTAAAACGACAAAACTACCATCTGTATTTTCTAAAACATCAAAACCTCTATCATTACCTGTTCCTCCATAGGTTTTACTCCATTGCAAAATACTCGAGGAATTGAACTTTAAAAGGTAAAAATCGTAACCCTCTTCTTGCTTATCTGTAATATCTCCATCTGTGCTTTGCGTGTATCCTAAAATAACATAACCTCCATCTTGAGTTGCTTCAATCGCTTGAGCACTATCATTTTTACTACCTCCAAGCGTTTCTACGAAATCTAAACTTACTGAATCGCCGATTGGATCCACTACAATTGGGTCAGAGCTTGAACTTCCAGCCTCATCATCTTTAGAACAACCCAAAACAGTAAGTAAAACTAATACAATTAATAAAATATTTAATTCTCTTTTCATAAATCTTATATTTAAAACAATTTCATCTTTATATACGTATTTAAAGATGAAATTGTTTATATACTTTGTTTTCGTACAACAAACAATCCGCCTTGAATATCGCTAATTATTATATTTCCACTAAGGAAATAAGGATAAACACTCCATACTCCATCAAAATCTGCATTATCATCTTCTGGATAAGTATCAAAATAACCAACTTCATTCATAGAGTTTACTGGCGATTCTATATTAGATATCTCTAAAACCCTTAATCCTGCTCTATAATTTGCTAAATAATAATTATTTCCTTTAACATATCCATTATGATCTATCGCTTGACTAACACCAGAGTAAGTCGATGACAATAATGGGTTATCTAAATCACTAAAATCAAAAATTAAAGTTCTTGTATTAAAACCAAAATCTAATTCATCTGTTTCATCTCCAAGAATAAAAAATTCTTGATTTTCTGTAAACCATCCTTGATGCGCATAACCTATTTGTGCATATGAAAAACGACTTAATTCTATCACATTTTGTTTATCTGTAACGTCTAAAATCACTATTTCGTCTGAATTACCATTACTTCCTACATAAATTTGTTTTCCAAGGTGTTCTAAATCTGGCCCTTCATACGTGACAACCTGAGCATCATGAGTGTATCCTGAATTAGCATACCCTCCCATATTTATAGGGTTTACAGGGTTAGATATATCTACAAAAGCTGGCCCACCATTAAACGTATTACAGCCTACTAAATAAGCTATCCCTTCTCTTTCATTAATAACTATATTATGACAACTGCCTACATCTGCATATATTGCATCTGAAGTAAACGTTTGAGGTATGTTAATTAAATTACGTAACCTAGTCAAATCAAAAACCTGCATTCCATGTTCACCCACACCATCTGCCACTATAAATGCAAAATTATTATACACTTTAACATCCCGCCAAACATTAGCAGAAGTTTCTGTATCTATTCTCCCAAGAAAAACAGGATTTACTGGGTTAGAAATATCAACAAAAGCAGTACTATTCGACATTCCTATTATAGCATATTCTTTTAATGTCGAAGGATCTGTCCATCCCCATATATCACTTCCTCGTGGTGTTCCTATATTATTTGCTAATACAGATACAGGAATATTTGATAATAAGTCATACCCTTTACAAGGATACACTCCAGCAATTCCATTCTCACAATAAAAAAGAGGCGTAACGCTTTCACAAACATCTCCAATTCCATCATTATCTAAATCCTGTTGATCTTTATTAGCTATATTAGGACAATTATCTACGCTATTTAAAACACCATCACCATCATTGTCATTCGGATCACTTCCATCACATAGATCTCCAACCCCATCATTATCTGCATCTTCTTGATTTGGATTAGCAATTGCTATACAATTATCAAGCAAATTTAAAATACCATCTCCATCATCATCCAAAATCACTATTGTGTCATCAACAACTACATCATCATTTTTTTTACAAGTAGTCATATTAATAACTAATAAAAAAAGAAAAACACAATTAAGTTTTTTTGACCATGAAAGATAGGGAAGCATCATTTTTAATTATCTATTGTATTAATTTAGTTCAATATAAGCAATAAATCCTTCTCTTATTTAAATCATAAATGGTAAAAGAATTTTGAATAACTTCAAAGACTTTTACCATTTAATATTGATACACTTTTTTTTAAAAAAATTATCTCACTATTAGCTTCTTCGTTATTCTATTATTTATTTTAACTAAATAAACTCCTTTAGAATAATTAGACACAGGTAAATCGAAAACATTTTTGTTTATATCTATTTTTTTAAATACATTTTGACCTAAAATATTAAATATCTCTACAGATTCAACCATACGATTTTCTGATGCCTTTATTGTTGCATTAGAAGAAGTAGGGTTAGGTAACAATTTAAATGTTTCGTTTAACTCAACATCATCAACACTTAAAGTATTACTTTGTCTTACAACAAACAAACCTCCAGCTGTATCACTTAAAACTAAATTGCCACTTGCAAAATATGGATACACACTCCATAAACCACTAGTACCACTATTATTACTACCACTAGGCACGGTGTCAAAAAACCCTATTTCAGTCATTGAATTTGTTGAGCTTGCTATATTTGTAATATCCATTACTCTTAATCCTGCTTTATAACATGCTTGATAAAATATATTACCTTTAACATATCCATTATGATCCGATGCATTGGTTTCCCCTTCATATATAGAAGACACTCTTGGATTGTCTAAATCTAATAAATCAAAAACTATTGTTCTAGTAGGTCCTCCTGCTCTAATTTCATCTACTTCGTCTCCTAAAAGAAAGTAACGTTGATCCTCAGTAAACCATCCTTGATGAGCATATTCAACTCCAGGATAATCCAAATTACTAATTCGTCTTGGATTACTCTTATTGGTTACATCTACTACAACAATCTCATCTTCATTACTTCCAATATGGATTTCTTTACCAGCATAATCTGAATCTGGTCCATTGTAAGTAATTACCTGAGAATCGTGAGAATACCCTCCTGCAGAATAACTTCCTACTCTAGTAGGGCTTAATGGATTTGATAAGTCTAAAAATATTGGGCCTCCACGAGCATTAGCAGCACTTCTTCCACAACCAACCAAGTAAGCTGTTGCTTCTGTTTCATTTATAACAATATTATGACAACTTCCTACTCCGCCATCATATCTGGCATCTGGTGGAAAAACAGTATAACTATTAACATTTCTTAATCGTGTTAAATCAAAAATTTGCATTCCATGATCACCAGCTCCATCAGCAACTATATATGCATAATTGTTATACACTTTAATATCTCTCCATGAACCGCCACGACCGTTATGCGTATTCATTCTACCCAATCGTATAGGATTTTCAGGATCTGTAACATCTACAAATGCTGTACTATTTTGTAAACCAACTAAAGCATATTCTTTATTTGTTGTTGAATCTGTCCAGCCCCATATATCATTTACAATACCGTTAGTCTGACCATTTCCTAGTTGACTTCTACTAACTTGAGACATTAAGTCGTAATCATCGCATGGATATTGTCCTGCTCTTCCATTTTCACATGGAGCCAATTGAGCGTTTACTGTTGCTTGAAAAAACAAGCAAGTCATCATTAAATAAATGTAATTTTTCATCATTAGTAATTTTTAGTATTTGTATTAGTAAAATGGTTTAATCAATTACGAAATTAGCAGAAAAATCCTAATAATTAAATGTTTTTTATTAAATCTGAAGATTATTCTACAAGATGTTACAATTTCAGGATCAAATACTTATAAATAATATATTTTTCACAACGCAAGTTTAACTTTTCAAATAAAGGTTAGTACTTTTGCAACATGATACAAGATAAAAACCAACAGCGCACTTCTTTAAGTGAATTAGGAGAATTCAAACTTATTGAGCATCTCACAAAAAATTTTAAAATAAAACATAAATCTACTGTAAAAGGAATTGGTGATGATGCTGCTGTTTTAGAATTTGAATCTAAACGAATTGTTATGACTACTGACCTTTTAGTAGAAGGCGTTCATTTTGATTTAAGTTATGTCCCATTAAAACATCTTGGCTATAAATCTGTCGTTGTAAATTTATCAGATGTTTATGCTATGAATGCTGAAGCAACTCAAATTACTGTTTCTATTGCCGTTTCTAACCGATTTCCGTTAGAAGCCCTTGAAGAGCTATATTCTGGAATACAAACTGCTGCTAAAATATATAATGTTGATGTTGTTGGAGGAGATACGACCTCATCAAATTCCGGGTTATTAATTTCTATTACAGCAATTGGCACCCTAAATAAAGATGAAGTAATATATAGAGACGGTGCAAAACCAAACGATTTACTAGTTGTATCAGGAGATTTAGGAGGTGCTTATATGGGACTTCAAATACTTGAACGCGAAAAAGAAGTTTATAAAGTAAACCCTAACAACCAGCCAGATTTAGATAACTACACTTATATAATAGAACGCCAATTAAAGCCTGAAGCCAGAAAAGACATTATTAAACTACTTAAAGATTTAGAGGTTAAACCCACCTCTATGATTGATATTAGTGATGGCTTATCTTCTGAAATACTGCATTTGTGCACGCAAAGTAATGTAGGTTGTGATTTATACGAAAATAAAATCCCTTTAGACCCTCAAGTAATATCGACCTGTGAAGAGTTTAATATAGATAGTACAACAATAGCTTTAAATGGTGGCGAAGACTATGAATTATTAATGACTATATCTCAAGAAGATTTTCCTAAAATAAAAGCAAATCCAAACTTAACCGTTATTGGCTTCATTACTGAAAAAAGCGCAGGAAAACACTTAGTAACCAGAGCTGAAACTAAAATAGCCCTTCAAGCTCAAGGCTGGAAAAATTTTAATGAATGAACTATCCCGAGGCAGAGCCATCGAGGTATCAAGTGGAAAAAAACTTATTTTTAGTTTTATAAAAACAATCCGTTTTCAAACTTTCCTCTACAAACCCCGAGGTTGAACCTCGAGTAATTCTTTAGGTTAAAAAAAATGAGATTTATTATCATACAATAAACTTATTTTAAAATAAGTTTCTTGGTAATTGAATTATTTATTTCTATGAAATAAACCCCTGCATTATAATTTTCTAATACCGATAAGATAAATTTATCTTCATTTAAATCGTATTTTTGATATACTTTCTGACCTAATACGTTAACTATTTCTATAGATTCAATTTTATGGCTTCCAGATTTACTTATTGTTGCAACAGTACTTGTAGGGTTTGGATATAAAGTAAACGAATTATTATCTAAATTAAATGAAGGAGCACTTAATGTATTACTTTTTCTAACTACAAATAAACCGCCTTCAATATCACTAATAATAATGTTCCCACTAGCAAAAAAAGGATACACGCTCCAAGCCCCATTAAAAGCTGCACTATCGCTTGACGGATAGGTATCAAAATAACCTACCTCTGTCATAGAGTTAGTTGGAGCTGCTATATTAGTGATATCTAAAACACGTATCCCAGCCCTATAATTCGCCAAATAAAATTTATCTCCATTAACATATCCGTTATGATCAACTGCCTTAGTCACTCCTAAATAAGTTGAAGATAAAACTGGGTTATCTAAATCGGATACATCAAAAACCAGAGTCCTTGTATTCATTCCAAAACCGCTTTCATCACCTTCGTCTCCCAATAAAAAATAACGTTGGTCTTCAGTAAACCATCCTTGATGAGTATAAGCAATTTGAGGATATTCAACATCACTAATAGCGACCACATTATTTTTATTAGTAACATCTAAAAAATTAATCCTATCTTCATCACTACCTATATATATTTGCTTTCCAGAATAATCTGTGTCTGGACCATTATAAGTAATCACTTGTGCATCATGCGAATATCCTTTATCTGGATACCCTCCTATGCTTGTTGGATTCATTGGATCTGAAATATCTATAAATGTTGGACCTCCACTAAATGTATTACAACCAACTAAATAAGCTATAGCTTCACTCTCATTAATCACAATGTTATGACAACTATTAACACCTGTAAAAACAGTATCTGCTGTGAAATTTTCTGGCGCGTTAGAGACATTTCTTAATCGCTTTAAATCAAACACTTGCATGCCATGCGAGCCAACAGAATCTGCTACAATAAAAGCAAAATTATTATATACTTTTATATCTCTCCAAAAACTTGTATTACCATTTGAAGTATCTAATCTACCTAAAAAAATTGGATTTACAGGATCTGTTATATCCACAAAAGCAGTGCTATTTGTTAAACCTATAATTGCATATTCTTTACCATCTAGAGGATCTGTCCAACCCCAAATATCACTTCCTTCAGGTGTTCCTAAATTATTAGCCAAAATAGAAACTGGGATATGCGACATTAAATCGTAATCATTACATGGATATATACCTGCCATTCCATTAATACAAAGTTCAGATTGAGCATTTAAATTTGCTTGTAAGATCAAGCAAATAACTAACATAATTTTATACGTTTTCATAAATTATAGAGGGATTAAATTAATGTAATCAAATATACGTAATTAACTGCTAAACAGATCTTTAAAAATGTATTTTTTAAAATTATATAAGACAAATGTTACTCTAGGCTAATAAACACCTAAACTTTATAAATAAAATTAATAAATCTTGTATTCCATTATTTATTAAAAAAAAAATAGAAATCATTTAACTTACTATTGAATACGTATAATTTAAATACAAAAAACTGCACACATTACTCCGCGAATAATAAAAGTAATTTCAGAAAAGATTATACTAGATGATAGTATCAGTTAAATTACAGTAAGTATATTAACAAAAAGAAAACATTATTATTTATAATACTTAATGGCTTGCTATCCTAATTTAAGATGACATTCTGTATACTGTAGGAGATATTACGTTTCTACTTAAACGGGTTATTTTCTTTTTATGGATTCTAGATAAAATATCATTAATCTCTCTAAATTTAGGAGATAATTCTACTAGGTTTCCACTACCGTTTGTAGTTAATTCATGTTTACAATTTGAACACGAATATTCTTTTACGTGATAGGTAATCTTCTTAGAAACAATATAGTTATGGCCGAATAGACCGCAATAAATTTTTGAAAATGAGTTCGTTTTGTGATTATTTGTTTTCATGCTATATAAATTTAGGGATAATTAGCAGTAAGTTTTGAAAACTAATAAAAAATATTGTATTATCGACAATAAGTTACATTTTTTCGATGAAATGCATTATATTTTTTAATAAATCGTCTTTATTTTCGACGTGACTCATATGCCCATCTGGAAAAACAACTAATTCAACATCAACACCTTCTGCTTGATCAATTACATCTTGATAATCTAAAACGGGGTCTTTTTTTCCTGCTATCATCATCTTTTTATAAGGTGAAAAATGCAATAGCGCTTCCCGGTCTGTTCTAATTTTCATTCCTTCTTGAGCTGCGATATAGCCTTGCAATGGAGTCTTAAGCGCTTCCTCCTTTACATTATTAATTTCTTCTTTATAAAGCACTCGACTCTTAGGTCTAAACAAATTACCAATAGAAAGTCTTACAATACTCTTATAATTAGTTTTAACAGCTTGTATTGCTCTATTTCTTATTTCAATACGATTTTTATCATCTGCTCTTGTTGTAGAATTCATTAAACACAATCCTTTTAATGCATCTGGCTCATTTTCTGCGAAAGCAAGTGCTACGTATCCTCCCAAAGAATGACCTATAAAAGTAGATCGTTTAATTTTCAAATGCTTTAAAACAGCTCTAACAGCATCAGCCATATCTTCCATGGTATGAACATAACCAATACAACCTGTATCTCCATGCCCAAGTAAATCGACACAAACAACTCTGTTTTTTTTAATCAACTTAGAAATAAAGGGTTCCCACATAGAACTGTTTTCAAGAAATCCATGAAGCAACACGATTACACTTCCTTTTCCTTGATCTGAATAAAAAACAGAAATACCTTTGTAATTTAAAATCATTTTTTAAACTATATTTAGACAAATATATAAAGAGTTTAAACCAGTAATTGTTTTTAACTCAATTTCATTTTTCAAAGATTAAAATATGAATAAAACCAAAGATGTTTTTATTGTAGGATTTGCTTTGTTCTCTATGTTTTTTGGAGCTGGAAATCTAATTCTACCTCCTTTTATAGGCTCGCAAGCTGGTCCAGATTGGATTTTTGTTACTTTGGGTTTTGTTATAACTGCCGTTATTATACCAATATTAGGAATCTTAGCACATGCTAAATTACAAGGGACTATGTACGATTTTGGCAAGAAAGTTTCCCCTGCTTTTAGTTTAATATATTGTTTTCTTGTCTATATAATATCGGTTGCTCTTCCTGCTCCTAGAACTGCGTCTGTAACACACGAAATGGCTATAGCTCCTTTTTTTGGTTCTAGTTCACTCTTAACGAGTAGTATTTACTTTATAATTGTTTTCTTATTTGTTATTAATCGTACAAAAATTATAAATCTAATAGGTAAGTTTTTCACCCCTTTAATAGTAATTATACTACTAAGTATTATTTGCATTGGTTTGTTTTCTTCTCCAGAGACTGTTAATCCTTCTTTATTTAAAACCCCTATAGTGAATGGGCTTCTAGAAGGTTATCAAACTTTTGATGCCATTGGAGCGGTTGTTGTTGGTGGTGTAATTATTATCTCATTAAATCTAAGAGGAATTGGCTCTTTTAATGAAAACAGAAAGCTTATAAGAAAGTCTGGGATTATAGCAGGAATATGTTTACTTGTGATTTACACCGGGCTTATCCTTACAAGTTCTTTATACAATTCTACTTTTAGTCCCGAAGCAAGTAGAACAGAAATACTCACCTCTTTAAGTACACAAACTTTAGGAGAAATAGGAACTACCTTTTTAAGCATGCTTGTAGCTCTTGCTTGTTTTACAACTGCAGTTGGAATAATAACTGGAACTGCAGATTATGTTATGGGCTTATTTAAAAATTCACAATTGGCATATACAATTACAGCAGTAGCAAGTTGTATTATTGGTGTTGTTGTAGGACAATTTGATGTACACTATATTATCAACATTGCATTACCTGCATTAATGTTTATCTACCCGATAACTATAGTTTTGATCTTACTTAATTTATCCCCAAATAAATTTGCTTCAGATACCGTTTTCAAAGGCGTAGTAATAATGACTTTTATCTTTAGCATTCCAGATTTTTTAAAATTCATTATTCCTGTTGAAAATATTGAAGGCATAATTAACAACATTCCCTTTGCTAAACAAAGTTTAGGATGGGTAATACCAGCCATTATTACGTTCTTCATGTTAAATATTAAAACTTTTACGACTAAACAAAAAACACTTAATTTATAAGTAATGGCAGTACAAGAAATCTCAAACTATAGCTTTAAAGATATTTTTTCATTAAGTGTTGTTGATTTTGAAAAAGCATGCATTGTCAATACGCCCGAACAGGTAAACGCATATAGTATTTATTGGATAAAAGAAGGAGAGGGATCTTATAGCATAGATTTCAAAAATTATTCTTTTAATGGTAATGTGTTATTTTTTCTATCTCCTGGACAAATCTTTTCTGTTGATGCTGAAAAAATAAAAGAAGCCTATAAACTTACTTTTGTAAGAGATTTTTATTGCATTCAAACTCATGATAAAGAAGTCGCTTGTAATGGTGTTCTTTTTAATAATGTTTATGAAACCCCTTTTGTCAAACCATGTAAAAACGACACCAAGAAATTAAATTTTATTCTTGAAAGTTTAATCGAAGAATTTCAAAATGAAGAAACTGCTCAATACGATATGCTTCAATCGTATTTAAAACAATTCATTGTGCACTCTGTTCGTATTAAGAAAGAACATTACCCTATAAAAAATGATGTTGAAACAAAACTCTTCAAAGATTTTAGCCTGTTAGTAGAGCAAAATTATAAAATAATGCATTCGGTAACTAATTATGCTGAACGCTTAGGCATTTCACCTAAATCACTAACCAAACATTTCCAAAAAGCTGGAGCAGAAACACCTAGTGATTTTATAAAAAACAGAATTATACTTGAAGCAAAACGTAAACTAATCTATTCAGACGATTCCGTTAAACATATTGGTTACGACCTTGGCTTTAACGATTCTGCTTATTTTACAAGGTTTTTTACAAAAGCGACTTCAAAATCACCGCTTCAGTTCAAAAAAGAATACTAGTTAAATCACATTATCTTTTCATAACACATATTCCATTTAGGAAAACAATTCACTTATCCCGAAAAATTCATTGAAACAAAAGAAATCTGAGTGTAAAGCGTTATATTTAAGTATCTAAGATCAAATATTTCACTTTTAAAAACCACCCAGATTTGAATACTAAAAATACATTATTTTATCGAGGAAATCAATGCGTTTCGGTTGATTTTTCAGCTAC